>JBBDIV010000036.1:0-34253 GCA_040880225.1 Gemmatimonadota bacterium | reverse complement strand
GCCACGAAGTAAAACACGGCCGCGACGCGAGCGGTGAGAAGGTCCGGGCTCGTCATGCGGCCTCCACCTCGGCTCGAATCCGCTTCAGGGCTCCCAGGGGATCGGGAGCGCGACTCACCATCCTGCCGATGACGAGGTAGTCCGCCCCCGCCCGCGTAGCGTCGGCCGGAGTGGCTATCCTCGCCTGGTCGTGCGGGTCGTCGCCGGCGAGCCGGATCCCCGGCGTGACGATCAGAGCACCGGTGCCGAGGCGATCCCTCAGATCCGCCGCCTCAGCGGGCGAGGCCACGACGCCGTGGGCTCCGCCTTCCATGGCGAGCGCGGCCAGCCGCACGACCTCGACTCTGGGGTCGACTGCGGTCCGTCCCCAGACGGCCTCGAGCGCGGCCGCATCGAGCGAGGTGAGTGCCGTGACCGCGAGCAGCCGGGTTCGGGAACCTCGCACGGCGGCGCGTGCCTCCTCGATCATTCGCCGACCCCCTGTGGCATGCACGGTCAGGAGGTCCACGTCGAGCTCCGCGGCGGCCACGGCGGCCCGCCGGACGGTGTTGGGTATGTCGTGTAGTTTCAGGTCCAGGAACACCCGAAATCCCCCGTCACGCAACTGGCGGACGAACGATGGGCCCGCTCGCGTGAAAAGTTCGAGTCCCACTTTGAAGAAGCGGGCCTCGGGGTCGAGCCGTGCGACCAGGTTCTCGGCCTGGTCCCGGCCGGGAACGTCCAGTGCAATGATCACTTCAGCCACGAATCACCCTCTCCCGGTCCATGATTCCCACTGCGTCCGTCCCAGGGGAAGTCTCCCGCAGCCGACGCGAACCTACCAGTTCGGAAACTCCGCCGATCCCCCTGGATCGACCGAACCGACGCAACTCTTGAACTACCCGCTCCGCCGTCCGGGGATCCCAGAACGACGCGGTCCCGACCTGGACCAGCGAGGCCCCGGCCCTCAGGTACTGAAGCGCGTCCGACCCGCCCCCGATTCCTCCTACCCCCACCAGCGGGAGCTCGGTATGTCGTGCGGCCGACTGGACCGCGTGCACACCGGCCGCACGCAGGGCGGGTCCGCTCACTCCGCCCGATCCGGCACCGACCAGGGGGGTCCCCCGGTTCGGGTCCAGGACGAGCCCCGGTAGCGTATTCACGAGGGTGAGGCCATCGGCACCCGCCTCTTCGGCGGCGATGACCACGGGTCCCAGCTCCGGGGTATTCGGAGCCAGCTTCACGAGAAGGGGTCTGCGGGTACGCGCCCGGACCCCGCTCACCACCCGCACCAGGGCCTCGGGGTCGAGAGCGAACGGCAACCCACTGCGGCGCGTGTCGTTCGGGCACGAGAGATTGAGCTCGAACCCTGCGAATCCCGGTCCCTCGTCGAGGATCTCGACGACCTGGAGGTACTCTTCGGCGCTATGTCCGGCCACGCTGACGAAGACCACCGTCCCGTCCAGATGGTCGCGAAGCCACGGGAGCTTCTCGCCCAGGACGGCATGTGCGCCCGGGTTGGCAAGCCCGACCGAGTTCAGCATCCCCGCCCCGAACTCGGCGACCCGCGGAGCGGGATTTCCGGCGCGAGGCGACAGGGTCACGGACTTGGTGACGAGGCCCCCGATCCGACTCAGGTCGATGACCGAGGCGACCTCCCGGCCGAACCCACAGGTTCCCGCGGCGAGAAGGACCGGAGCCCGAAATCGGCACCCCAGGATCTCGACGGTCATCTCCATGGATCCAGGCCTCCGCGACTCACGGCGTTTCGCCCGGGGGATACCTCTCGAAGAAGCGACCTACCGCCCGTGCGATCGCGGCCGCGGCATCCGCCTGAAACTCCGTACGGATCAGGTCGCGGGCCTCACGGGGGTTCGTGATGAAGCCGATCTCGACAAGCACGGAGGGCATGAGCGAGTTCGTGATCACGGCGAGCGGGCCCTGCTTCACACCACGGTCCGGGCCCGGGTGGAATGTCCCGAGCTCACGCTGGACCTCCTCCGCCAGGAGCGCGGACCAGTGCTGATGATCGAAGGTCCGCAGGTCCGCGAGGATCCCGCCCAGCAGCGGATCCGCTGTCGGGACGGCGGCCTGGCGCTCGCTCGACATGGCGGCGTTCTCTGCCGCGGCGACGCGCCGCTCATGCTCGGTTCGGGCTTCGGAGAGAAAGTAGGTTTCGAACCCGCGAACCCCTGTCCGATCCGGGAGAGCGTTCGCATGGATCGAGATGAAGACGCCCGGGCGGTCCCCCTTCCAGGCTGTCGCAAGCTCGCCTCGCTCCCACAGGGGCACCAACTGGTCGCGGTCCCGGGTCAACCGGACCTCGAGGTCGGGGTCGCCGGACAACGCTCTGTGTAGTGCGAGCGCGATCGAGAGCGCGACGTCCTTCTCGCGGATCCCACCGTCGCCGGTGGCCCCAGGATCATCTCCGCCGTGTCCGGGATCGATGATCACGATCCGAGACGCCGAAGGCTCGGCGTCGACGGGGGCGGAAGGCGGGTCGCCCGAAACCCCCGGGGACGTGGACTCGCGATCGAGGATTCCGGTTCCCGAGGGACCACTGGCTGCGGCGATCGCGCCCTCGACTTCCAGACGGCCACTCGACTCGTCGAACCGGTACGCCCCCGGCAGGAAGCCCGGGAACAGGTCGGTTACCACCTGGAGGGGAAGATAGAAAGTCTCCCCGACCCAGTAGGGACTGTCGACCATCTGGAGGAGGGTGCCGTCCCAGTCGACCAGGGGGGAGCCCGCCACGAATCGAAGGACGATCCCGGTGCGGTGCCGGAGGAGCACACCGACCCCATCCTCCTCGGGCGAAAGCGTCCAGGTCAAAGGCTCGAGGGACGGTGCGGGAATCGCGAGATACCCACGATGGGATTCCATGCGAAGCGTCGTGGTGCCTCCTCCCGGAAGGACCACGGCGATCGACCCTTCGACCGACCTCTGAGCATGGAGTGCCGCGGGGGACCCTAGCGCACCGAGGAAAACCGCGCAGCCCAGACTCGCGAGCAACGGGATCACACGCCGGGCACGAAAGGGCGAGCGGGGCGCCCGGAGCATCGTGCTCATGTCCCGCGCATGGCTCGTTCCGCCTCGCGCTGCTGGGTACGGCGCTTCAGCTTCTCGCGCTTGTCGTGGAGCTTCCTGCCCCGCGCGAGCCCCAGAGTGGTCTTGGCGTATCCGTGGCGGAAGTGTAGATCCAGCGGAATCAAGGTGAGTCCCTTCTCCTCCACTCCCCCGACCAGCTTTCGGATCTCCTGACTGTGCAGGAGGAGCTTGCGGGGGCGTTCGGGATCCAGGTTCCAGCGATTGGCCGGGTCGTAAGCGGGGATGTGGAGGCTGTAGAGCCAGACCTCCCCCTCGTCGACACGCGCGAAGGCGTCCTTGAAGGAAACCTTGCCGTCCCGGAGGGACTTGACCTCGGGCCCCTTCAGTACCAGTCCGGCCTCCCACGTTTCGAGGATCTCATACTCGTGGCGAGCCTTTCGGTTCGTCGCGATGACCCTGCGGCCCCCTTCGTCCCTACCCAAGTCAGAAGATCAGGACGGGCGTGCCGACATCCACCAGGTGGTAGAGTTCCCGCGCCGCTTCGTTGGTCAGTCGGATGCAGCCGTGGGAGACCCGCCGGGTCTCCGGATCCGAATCCAGCAGGAGCCCGGGTAGTTCCGTGCCATGGATCGCTATGCCGTCGCCCAGAAAGAGGGCCGAAGTCCCCAGCGTTCCCGGGACACGCGCACGATCGGCCGCAGGCGGAATCGGCCGGTTGTTCTCGACGTAATACCAGTCGGGGGCGATCCAGACGGGGTCCTTCTCCCGTCGGAGGACTCGGAACATCCCGACCGGGGTCGTAAACGTCCACGACTGTCCCTGACCTTCGAGCTGGAATCCATCCCCCGTACCCGCTCGCGCCGACCAGACCACTTCGGCTCCGTCCAGCACGAGCACCCGGCTCTCGGCGATATGCACCACCACGTAGAGTCCGTCGTGCTGGACCAGGGGCTGGTCGAGGGTGAGATCCCGCTCGAGCGCGTTGGACGCGAGTACCACACCCTCACTGGCGTTTAGGAAGCCGGGAATGTTCCCGTTGCCACCGAAGGGAGCGATGCTCTGTCCCGCCAGGCCTGCCGGGAGGGCCAGCAGCAGACCGAGAAGCAACGAGCTCCCCGCACCGCGCAGACCCCGGATCGGACCCTCGGAATCATGGTCTCGAGCATGCATTCGTTTGGCTCTCCTCACTTCGTGCACCCGCGCCGCCTGGCCTCCCAGGATGAACACCACGGAACTGTAATAGATCCAGAAAAAGAGGATCGCGACGACCGCCAGGTTGCCGTAAGCATTCGAGTAATCGGCGACGGAAGTCGCGTACCACGCGAACGCGCCCTTGATCAACTCGAAGAGGACTGCGCTGAATGTGGCGCCGACCGCGGAGCTGCGAAAGGGGCTACGTCTCCGCGGAACGTACCAATACAGGAGAAAGAAGAGGACCCAGGCGGAAGCGAAGGCGATGCCCTGCGCGGTCAGCCTCTGGATCCACTCCGCCAGGGCCCCCGCGAGACCGAACGCATTCAAACCGTAAGCCTGGATCGCCTCGATGCCCACGGTGAGGCCCACGTTCAGAAGCAGCAGGAACCCACCGATCGACACGACCCAGAGGTCGAATAATTTGCCCTTCACGATCCCTCGTTCCTTCTCCAACTCGAACACGTATCGGAGGGTGGTGCGAAGGGTTCCGATCATACGGGTGGAGATCCAGAGCAGAAAGAAGGCGCCGATCCCGAGGAACGGCCCGCGTTCCTGGATCAACTGCTCCAGTAGACCCCGCACGGTCCCTATGAGTCCGAGGTCCTCACCGACGACGGGCAGGTAGCCCACGATCAGATCGATCAGTTCGGGGGTGGCCTCTCCGAACCGGGCACTCAGGATGAATCCAGCCAACCCGGCAACGAAGAGTAGCAGAGGGATCACCGCCACCAGCACGTTGAAGGTGATAGCGCCCGCCCAGAAGAGAATGTCGCTCTTGAGAACGAATCCCAGGAGGTCCTGGAAAAACGCAATCCGCTCGGCCCAGAAGCGCCGGATCCGCTCCCCGACGGTCCGGGATCCTTCCCGATCGGACGACTCGTTCAGGCTTCCTCCTCCTCCTCCCTGGCGGCATCGCGAGCGGCGTCGATCCCGGCCCTGTAGGCGGCCTTGGAGCGCTCGATGCGGTCTCCGAGCTCGTGCCGTGCCTCACCCGCGGCCTCGCGGCCCGATTCAACTGCCTCGCGGATCGAGTCCACACGCTCCATGACGTCGGCTCGGGCCTGGTCGAGACGCTCCTCGAGCTGGGTCTGGACCTCGCGCATGCGCTCCTCCGCGGCACCTTTCAGGCGAACCGCCCGGTCCTTGATCTCCTGCTGGGTCTCCTCTCCCGACCGGGGCGCGAAGAGCAGGGCGACCCCGGCGCCAAGGAGCGCTCCGACGAGGAAGCTGCCGATCCCGCTGCCCTCTTTCTCTACGACGATGTAGGGCACTTCGTCCCGGTCTCGCATCTGCGTTCCTCCCAGGGGTCGATGATCGTGTCGCTTGCGCGTACGGAATCCGATTCCTGCGGAGAGTACCGGAAGCCGAGGAGCGAGTTCCAGGGGCACGCCCTGAATGCCCTCGATCCGGACCGGTTTTTCACGCTCGCCGTCGGGTCTTCATTCCCACATCCGAGGTCCGGAACCGGCGCAGCTTCAGCCCGGGCTCGGCTCGGGCTCGACTCGTGCTCAACCCAACTCCGGAGTGGGATACCCCTCCCTCCCGAAAAGTCCATAGGTCAACTCCTTTCCGAGCTCCACACCCGGCTGGTCGAGGGGGTTCACGCCATACAGCTCTCCAGCATAGACCGTGGCGATCTGGAGGAGCATGAAGAGTCCGCCCAGCGCCCGTGCGTCGAGACGTTCGACTTCCAGGGTGAGCGAGGGGCGTCCGTTCCTGCGCAGCGCTTCGGCGGTCGCCCTCCTCTCCGTATCGAGGAGCTCCTCCAGCGTGTGTCCGCCGAGGTACGAAAGCGCGGGCGTGGCCTCGTACCCTCGACCGGGGATCTCGACCGGGTCCTTTCGGCTCTGGACGCGCACGAAGCAGACGACTTTGTCGGAGGGTCCCTCCATCAGGAGCTGAAGAAGAGAGTGCTGATCCACCGCACCCAGGGCAGCAATCGGTGTGGGTCCGGTATGGACGGCGTTCCCTTCCAGATCCAGGGCCTTCCCCAGCGACTCCGCCCAGAGCTGTTGGAACCAGAGCGCCAGTGCTCGCATCCGATCCCCGTAGGGCATGAACACGTGTGTGGGTCGCTGTCCCGTCTGATCCGCGTCGTGGAGAAGGGTGGCGAGGAGTCCGGCCGGGTTGTCCGCCAGCGTGGCGGTCCGGCACTGCGCCTCGACCTCCGCGGCCCCGCGCAGGAGCTCACTCACGTCGACCCCGACCACCGCCGCCGGCAGGAGCCCCACCGCGGAGAGCACCGAGAACCTCCCTCCGACGGAGGGAGGTACCGCGAGGGCCGGGATTCCACGCTCGCGCGCGAGCTCACGCAACACCCCTCGTTCGGGGTCGGTCGTGAAGAGAAGATGCCCGCTGAGTTTCTCCTCTCCCAGTTTTTCCCGCAGGGCCTGCTCGACCACGAGGAACTGCGCCATCGTCTCGGCCGTCGAACCGGACTTGCTCACGATGTTGAAAAGGGTCCTGCGAAGATCCAGATGACCGAGCAGCGCACTCGTCGTGTCCGGGTCGACATTATCGAGGAAATAGAGGCGAGGAAAGTGCTCCCGGGCTTCGTCCTGAAGCTCGTTCCAGAACGGCCCGCGCAACGCCTCGAAGATCGCGCGGGCGCCCAGGCTGGAACCACCGATTCCCACCACGACCAGCGACTCGAACCACTGTCCGAACGAGTCCGCGACCTCCTGGACCCTGGCCGGGGCCTCGCGCTGTCCAGGAAGGTCGAAGAAGCCGATCTCGCCGGCACTCCGGCGAGCTCCGATCGTCTCGTGCACACGAGAGAAACGGTCCGCGAGCTCCCCTTCGAGTCGATCGGGGGAGACCCCCGAACCTCCCACGTTCGAAGAGAGCATGTTCGAGGGATCGACTCTGACGGGACTCATGGCTCTACCGGGTCTTGGGTTCAAGGATTCGGGCCAGGTGCGGGCTCTGTGACTTCCAGAGCGCCCTTCGTGTCGTCCGGGATCTCGACGGTGAGCCCGTCGAAGGCCGCGCTCACCTCGGGAGGAAGATTCCGATCGAGCTCCGCATGTGAGACCCGGTGGCTGAAGTGCGTGAGGAACGTCTTCTCGGCACCCACTCTGGTGGCGGTCTCGACGGCCTCTTCCACGCTGAAATGGCTCGGGTGCGGGCTCCCCCACCAGAGTGCGTTGAGCACGAGCACGCGGACCCCCTCGAGCGCTTCCAGCGTACGCGCGGGAAGGCGCTTCGCGTCTGTGATATACCCGAGAGCTCCGACGCGAAAGCCGAGCACACGCATCGATCCGTGCGGCACCTCCAGCGGGACGAACGCTTCCCCAGCCAGCTCGGTCGGCTGGTTCGGGACCAGTGTTTTCAGGGTGATCTGAGGCTTGGACGAACCCTTCCCGGGCCGTATCCCCGGGTCGAATATGTAGTCGAAGCGACGCTCGAGCGCCTCGCGCGTTTCGCCGGAGGTGTAGGCCTCGATGCTGGTCCGGGTACGTATCGAGAAGATCCGCAGGTCGTCGATCCCGTGCACGTGGTCGGCGTGTATATGGGTGAACCAGACTGCATCGACCCGCTCGACCCCCGCCCTCACGAGCTGGAGCCGAAGCTCCGGCGGGGTGTCGACCAGAACCGTCCGTCCGTCCTCCCACGAGACCAGCGCCGCGTGTCGGGTGCGCCGATCCCTGAGATCGCTCGAGGTGCACACCTCGCAACCACACCCGATCACCGGGATCCCGAACGAGGTTCCGGTCCCCAGAAAAGTCAGTTTCAAGCGCTGCCTCCCGGACGGGCCCAGCGAGCGGGCCGGGCTCGATCAACGGTCACAGGTGCTCTACCCGCATCGTGTTCATCGTTCCCGGCCGATGGAATGGGAATCCGGCCGTGATCACGATCGAATCGCCCGCCTTCCCCACTCCGGCATCGAGAATCGCCCGCTTTCCGAAGTCGCTCAGGGATTCGTAGCTGATCTCCTGCCCCTCTGCGGACACGGACGTGACTCCCCAGACGACGGAGAGCTGACAGTAGGTCTGTGGAGTCGTCGTGACGGCGAAGATCGGGACCGGCGGACGGTGCGACGAAACCAGGCGGGCCGAGAACCCGCTGGAGGTGATCACCAGGACGGCGGGAGCGTTCAGATACCGGACCGCCCGGACGGCGGCCGACGCGACCGCATGCTCCCGGGGGGTGGCCCCGGAGCGATCGTCCAGGGCGACCTCACTCAGATACCTGGGGCCCGAAGTGAGAACCCCGCTCCGTTCGATCTCCCGTACGATCCGAACCAACGCACCGAGGGCGAGAACGGGATACTTCCCCGACGCGGTCTCTCCGGAGAGCATCACGGCGTCGGTTCCATCGAGTACCGCATTGGCGACGTCGGAGGCCTCGGCTCGGGTGGGGCGAGCATGCTCGATCATCGAGTCGAGCATCTGTGTGGCCGTGATCACCGGCCGGCCGTGGAAGTTGGCCTTCTGGATGATCCTCTTCTGTGCCAGCGGGACCTCCTCGAACGGGAGCTCCACGCCCAGGTCGCCTCGTGCCACCATCGCGGCATCGCATTCCTCCAGGATCTCGTCAATCGCCTGCAGGGCCCTCGCCATCTCGATCTTGGCCACCACCAGTGCGCGGTCGCCCACGCGCTCCTTCAGATCCGTGACGTCTTTCGCCCATCGGACGAACGACATCCCGACGTATTCGACGCCCTGCGAGAGCACGAAGTCGAGGTCCCGCAGGTCCTTCGCGGTGAGACTCTCCGCCGAGAGGGCGCCGGAAGGGATGTTGATCCCCTTGTTGCTCCGCAGGATCCCACCGCGGACCACCCGGAATGTGGCCCGACCTTGGTCGACTCCGATGCACTCCAGCTCCAGGAGCCCGTCGTCTATGAGCACCCGGTCCTCCGGATCCACGTCGGCAGCGAGATCAGCGTAGGTCGTGGGCAGATCGCCCTCCCGGGCGACCTCTTCGAACGCGAAAGTGACCTCGGCATCACGGACCAGCTCGATCGGCGCCTGGAGTTGACCCACCCGGATCTTCGGCCCCTGGAGGTCGGCCAGGATCGCGATGGGCCGGTCGACTTCGCTTGCCGCCTCGCGAACATGTCGGATCAGAGCCCGATGCTGCTCCGGATCGCCGTGCGCCATGTTGAGACGGGCGACGTCCATACCGCCACGGACCAGCTCACGGATGGTGTCCGGGTCCGAGCTCGACGGTCCCAGGGTGCAGATGATCTTGGTTCGGAGCATGGGGAAAAATGCCGGGGAGGGGGCGCGGTTGAGGAATCAGAGTCTCGAAGTTCATTCCGACGCGAGGTGGGTGCAAGGCGCCGGGGTCAAGCCATGTCCCGGAGCTGAGGCGATACCCGGAAAGGCCTGGAACTCTTGCAGTTTATTCGTGTACAAGGCCCAGTTTGCAGCCGCGTCCATCGGTTCCCTCCGCCCGGGGTCCGGGCTCCGCGAGCGCGACCTTATTCGGCATTCGATCGTCCGGGCAGAAAAACACGGGAGCGGGATGGACATCCGATACATCGCCGACAACGAGGGACTCGAGACTGTTCGATCCGCCCTCGACTCCGCGAATCGGATCGCGCTCGACTGCGAGGCTGCCGGCTACCACCGTTACTCGGATCGACTCTGTCTGCTCCAGCTCACGGTCGGTGACAGCACCTTCGTCCTCGATCCCTTCGAGGTGGACCCCGAGCCCGTGCTCCGTCCGGCGCTGGAGGATCCCGGCGTCGAAGTCCTCATGCACGGGGCCGACTTCGACGTACGACTCCTGGACAGGGATCTGGGGATCGGGCTCGCGGGGCTGTTCGACACGCAGATCGCGGCATCCCTCCTCGGAGTGAACGCCCTCGGGCTGTCCTCGCTCCTCGAAGATCGCCTGGGCGTGGAGCTCTCGAAGAAGTACCAGAAGGCCGACTGGGCGCAGCGGCCCCTCCCCGAGCCCATGCTCCAGTATGCCGCTCTCGACACCGCACATCTCCACGAGCTCGCGGCACAGCTCCGGGATCAGCTCGAGAGCCTCGACCGTCTCGAGTGGGCGAAGGAAGAATTCCGGGAACTGCAGAAGGTCCGCTTCGACCCCTCGCCCGAGGACGATCCCGTCCTCCGGGTCAAGAAGACACGAGATCTCTCCCCAAGGGAGATCGATCGGTTGCGTGAAGCCCTTTTCTGGCGAGATCGGATCGGCCGCGAGCAGGACCGGGCGCTCTTCCGGGTCGTCGGCGACGACACGCTGGTCGCAGCCGCTCGCCTGAATCCGACGCGCGTGGCTGAGTTGGAGGACCTGCAGGGCATGAACACCGCGCTTGCGAGAGAGTGGGGAGCGGATCTCATCGATCGCTTCCGTCGGGTGGACCACCTCCCGGACAGCGAGTTGGAGGGATACCCGGCCGGCACGAGCGAGGAGAACGGTTCGCGGGGCCGTTCCTCTCCCGAGGTCGAGGAACGGTTCAGGAGCCTCAAAAAGGTCCGGAACGAGCGGGCGACCGAAATGGGGATCGACCGTGGAACGCTGCTGCCCAATGCGATCCTCCAGAAAATCGCCGAGGTCCCGCCGGAGAGCCCCGGAGCGTTCGATACCATCGACGGAATGCGCCGATGGCAGGCCCGGCTCCTGGCCGAGGACCTGCTCGGCGCACTGTAACGACAATCCGAGGTCCCGGATCCCCAGCCTGGATGCGGCCGGCCTCATAGACCACCAACTCGAGACGATACCGGAGGACGCATGGCTTCGGAGATGCTTCAGCGGGAAGATCTATCGATCTACGTAGTGGCCGGAGTTCCGAAGAGCTTCAAGAAGAAGCTGCAGAAGTTCGTCGAGTCCGAGTCGAAATCGGACGGCGACGTGATGCTGCTCGACGAGGAGATGACGGAGTGGGTACTCGCGCGCGTCCGGGGCGAGAAGCGCCGGAGCCACGAGCAGACCCCGGCCTCGTCGGCACTGTGGCGGGCCTACCGTGCGCTCAGCGCGGCGCGGTATCATCTGCAGGATCAGCCGATCGAAGCGAAGATCCGCACGATCCGGGATGAGATCGAGGAGCTCTGGCGGGACACCAGCCCCCTTCATCCCGAGGAAGAGGAAGGAGAAGAGGAGGGCGGGGAGCAGCTCGAGGAGGCGAGCTGAGCCAGCCGGAGCCCCTGCAGCATGGCTAGCCGTCTAAACGGACTCCTCTTCCCGCACCTTGCAGTCGATGCAGTACCGAGCGTGCGGGAGCGCATCCAGACGTTCGAACCCCAGGGGGGTCCCGCAGGTGTGGCACTTTCCGAAGTTCTCCGGATCGTCGTAGAGCCTTCGGAGCGCCTCCTCGATCCGATAGAGATAGCGGCCCTCCTTCGTCGCGAAGAGGGCTGCTTTCTCGCGCTCCATGGCCTCGGTTCCCTGGTCGGCCATGTGGTCGGTGTAGACGGCGAGATCGGAGTCCCCGAACTCGCGGTCCGCCTTCGCCATCTGGTCGAACAGGCCGAGCGATCGGAGGGCGCGCGCGCGCTCCACCTGAAGGCGCTGCTCGATGTGCTCCAGTTGCGACTTTTTCAGCATCGATTCACTCGGGGCGAGAAGAAACCCGTCGGGCCGGTACGGGTAGCCCCAAACCGCAGGGCAGTTGTGTCCGGATCCCGGATCAGCACAGAAAGCTATCCTTTCGCCGAACGCGAGTCCACTCTGGAGGACGACGTTGCAGATGGTTGAGTGTCGACGGTGCAAGCAGGAGCGGCCCGCGCTCGAGAAGCCCCCGTTTCGAAACGAGAGGGGAGAGCGCATCCAGGAGCGAATCTGCAGAGAGTGCTGGAAGGACTGGCTGCAGCACCAGACACTCCTGATCAACCACTACGGGCTCGACCCTCGAGACCCGAAATCGAGGGAGTTCCTCTACTCCCAGGTCGACGCGGTCCTCCTGGGTGAGGGCGACGCTGAGCAGGTCGACACCTCCAAGGAGGGCACGATCGAGTGGTAGGTGCGTCCCCCGTCCCGGAAGGGCTCAGCCGACGCCGACCTCGACCCCCTCTCCCAGCAGCACCGGACCGATCTCCTCGAGCGCCTCTTCCAGGAGCTCTTTCTCGATGATGAGCGGAGGTGCGAACCGCACGACCTGACGCTGGGTCTCCTTGGCGAGGATCCCCCGGGCCATCAGTGCCTCACAGAACGCTCGAGCAGGCCCGGCGGACTCGCGGATCACGACCCCGATCATCAGCCCCTTCCCCCGGACATGCTCCACATACGGCGATCCCACCGCGCGTAGCTGGTCCATGAACCACGAACCGAGCTCCATCGAGCGTTCGGCGAGGCCCTCCTCCACGATGACCTTGAGGGACGCCCGCGCGATGGCCGCCCCCAGCGGGTTGCCTCCGAAGGTCGACCCATGGTCTCCCGGCCGGAAGACGTCCATGAACTCTCCGTCGGCGATCGCGGCCGATACAGGATACACCCCCCCGCCGAGAGCCTTGCCCACGATCAGGACATCGGGGCGGACATCCTCCCAGTCGCAGCAGAAGAGCTTTCCGGTGCGTCCGAGTCCGGTCTGGATCTCGTCCGCCATCAAGGCCACACCGCTTTCGGTGCAGATCTTCCTCGCCTCCGCCAGGTACCCTTCGGGCGGGACGATGACGCCCCCCTCCCCCTGGATCGGCTCGATGAGGAATCCGACGGTCTTCTCGTTGATGGCCTCGCGGAGCGCATCGGCATCCCCGTAGGGAATGATGCGGAACCCCGGAGTAAAGGGTCCGAATCCGTCGCGATACTGCTCCTCGGACGAGAAGGAGATGATCGTGGTGGTACGGCCGGCGAAGTTCCCCGCGCAGACAATGATCTCGCCCTCGTTCTTCTCCACCCCCTTCACCTCGTGTCCCCACTTCCGCACCAGCTTGATGGCCGTCTCCACGGCCTCGGCGCCGGTGTTCATCGGGAGCGCTTTCTCGAATCCGGTGACCTCGCAGAGCTCTCCCAGAAACGGTCCCATCTGGTCGTTGTGAAACGCCCGTGACGTGATCGTGAGTCGTTCCAGTTGCTCGTGTGCGACCTCCAGGATTCGGGGATGCCGATGCCCCTGGTTGAGCGCCGAATACGCGGCGAGCATATCGAGGTAGCGGCGACCCTGGACGTCCCACACCCAGACGCCTTCTCCGCGCTCCAGGACGACCGGCAGGGGCTTGTAGTTGTGCGCACTCCACTCTCCGGCCTCTTCGATGAACGCCTGAGTGCGGATGTCTGGGGACTGGGTCATGCGTTGGAGCCCTCTGGACGGACGGTCCGGTGTCCGGGTACCCGAACGGATCCGGACCCGCGACGCCATTGGATCGTGACGAAAAGGGAGCCGGGAGCGTGATGTCCTCCCGGCCCGGTGTCGCAGGGAGTCTACCGAAGGATACGCGGGCGGATCAAGTCCGTCCGTTCCCGACGCGGCCAGGTACCGCGACCACACCTCCCCGGCCTGTCCTCCAGGCGCTCGAAGGTATATGCTGCCCAGAAGGAACCGGGGGGTCGGGATTCGGAGGGGCCGATCGGTCGCCACCACACCCTCCATGCTCGCTCCATCGCGAGGAGGGGCTCTTTGAGCTCAGGCAGCCCCATCGGCGACTACTACGACAGCAACACCCACCGCTTTCTCCTCGTAGGACGAAGCGGGGATCGTCATGCGATCCACCGCGAACTATGGGGACCCGGGGTGCAAAACCCCCGGCAGGCGGCCGGATACGTCAACAACCTGGTGGCCGAGGAGATCGAAGCCAGCCTCCCACCACCGGATCGCACAGGACCGCGACGGTCTGCAACGCAGGCGAGTGGTCGAGGGCCGATCATCCTGGACATGGGATGCGGGGTCGGTGGAACCCTCTTCGAGTTGGCAGAGCGTTTCCCTCGCGCCCGACTCCACGGCGTCACCATCAGCCGCCGGCAGCACCAGCTCGCCCTTCGCCTCAAGACCCGACTGGATCGCGGGGACCGCTGCGATTTCTCGCTCGCCGACTTCCAGAGCATGAAGCTGGACCTGCGGGCGGATTTCGTGGTCGGGATCGAATCGTTCGTGCACAGCATCGCGCCGGAACGCTTCTTCGCGTCGGTCGAGGCTCATCTGGCGCCGGGGGGGCGGATGATCCTGGTGGACGACTTCCTGGCTCGCGCCGCGCGGTCCTTCTCGTCGCGCGACCGCGCGGAGATCGAGCGCTTTCGTGTCGGCTGGCACGCGCGGTCCATGTGCACCGTGGAGACGTGTGCGACCGCCGCGAAGCAGGCGGGCCTCGACCTGCTCGAGGACCGGGACCTGACGGGCCTGGTCCGGCCTGGCCGTATTCGGGATAGGGTGATCGCCCGTCTCAGCCCGATCTTTGTCGCGCTGGGGCTCATCCGCCACCCCTTCTTCGCGAACATGATCGGCGGGAACGCGCTTCAGGTCGGGCTGGTGAACGGATTCATCGAGTACCGGATGCTGGTGTTCGCGAGCGGGCGCGGAGGCGATTGACGGACCCCCTGCTCGCCCCGATGGGATCGGGCCCGCGAATCATGAGAGCCGGAGATAGGCCCCCGCTCCTGCCCCAGAAGGCTGTTGAAAAAGGGGAGCGCACCGTGCACCAGGAGGTTGCGGCCGAATACTGCGTCGAATCCCAATCGTCGATGGGTGCGACCCGGAAGGCGTCCGGGGCGATCACGCCACGAGGGAGCCGTCCACCGCAAGTAGGCCGAAACCACACCTACGATCAACCGCTCCCTCGCAACGCGCCGCCCGAGGAGTCAACTCGAGGAGGTCATCCGCACTCGCTGTACCCACATACGTGGCACTTCACGCATCCCTCCTCGTATGCGAGCCCGCTCGACCCACAGTCCGGGCAGGAGCCCAGAAAAGACTGGTCGAGATGCGAGTCCGAGAGACCCGTGAGCGTGTCGGCCTGACTCCCTCCCCCGCCCGAGATCGGGGTCGCCGTGATCGGGAGTTCTTCCTGAACCCCTTCGCGCTCGGTCAGGTAGCGCTCGATGGCCTGCGCAACCGCGTCGGGCGCGGACAGGACCTTGTTCGGGCCCACGCCCACAGCCCGATCACAACTGATGCCTCGGAGCTGGTCCCTTACGGCCGTGATCGGGATGCCGGAGCGGAGCGCCAACGATGCGAGTCGTCCGATGGCCTCCGTGTCGGCCATTGCCGCACCGCCGGCCTTCCCGAGGGTGCAGAACACCTCGAAGGGACGTCCGTTCTCGTCCTCGTTGATCGTGACGTAGAGATCCCCGAGAGGCGAGTTCATTTTCACGGTCCGACCCCGAAGGAGCTCGGGGCGCTGGCGCTTGTGTCGGCCTGCACGAGCCTCCAGGTCCTGTTCCTCCAGATGACGCTCGAGTCTCTCCATCTCCACGCGGAGCCGATGCGCTTCCTCACGGGCATCGGCCAGCTGCGCCTCCAGCTCCGCCGTCCCCTCGACCGAGGCCTCGCCCTTGCCGGTCTTCCCGGTAGAGAGAACCTGCATCGGACGGGAACCGTCGCGGTAAACCGTCACCCCCTTGCAGCCGAGATCGAAGGCCAGTTCGTAGATCTCGCGGACCTCTTCCTTCGTAGCCTCGTGGGCGAAGTTGGTCGTCTTCGAGATCGCGCTGTCCGTATGCTCCTGGAACGCGGCCTGCATCCTGACGTGCCACTCCGGCGGAATGTCGTGTGAGGTTACGAAGATGCGCTGGACCTCTTCCGGGACCTCCGGGAAATGGATGTGGCCCTCCGAAGCGATGCTCTCCATGAGCTCTTCGGAATACCAGCCTTGCTCCCTGGCGACGCGGACGAAGTCGTCGTTCACGTCGGGCATCATCTCGCCCGCCTGATTCCGCATGAAGGCGACGGCGAAGAGCGGCTCGATCCCGCCCGAGCACCCCGCGAAGATCGAGATCGTTCCGGTCGGCGCCACCGTGGTCAGGTTGCAGTTTCGCATCCGGCGCTCGCCGCGGATCCGGGTTCCGTCCTCACGCCGCGCGCAGGTCTTGTCGGGACCCCAGATCGAATGCTCCCAGGCGGGGAACGGGCCCCGGGTCTCCGCAAGCTTCTCGGACGCCACCCGGGACTCTTCGTTGATGAAGCCCATCAGCCTGCGTCCCAGCTCCACGCCCTCCGGAGAGTCGTACGGCACGCCAACCCGCACCAGGAGGTCCGCCCACCCCATCACCCCAAGCCCGATCCGGCGGATGTTCTGGGCGAGCTCGGTGATCGCGCGCAACGGATAGCGGTTGGCGTCGATCACGTTGTCGAGGAAGTGCGTTGAAAGGTGGACCACCCGCCGCAGGGCTTCCCAGTCGATCCGATCTTCCGGAGCCGCATCCTCGGGCGCATCCAGCTTCACGAACTTCCCGACGTTCACGCTTCCCAGATTGCAGACGTCATACGGAAGGAGCGGCTGCTCTCCACACGGGTTGGTGGCTTCATACGAGCCGAGCGCAGGCACCGGGTTGTACTCGTTCGCCCGGTCGATGAAGAACACTCCCGGCTCTCCCGTCTTCCAGGCTCCGTCCACGATCAGGTCGAAGATGTCACGGGCGCTCTCCGTGCCCACGATCTCGCCCGTCCGCGGATTCTGGAGATCGTAGTCGGACCCCTCGCGAACAGCCTGCATGAAGGCGTCGGTGATCGCCACGGAGATGTTGAAGTTCGTGACCTGCGAGGTGTCGTCCTTGCAGGTTATGAACGCCCGGATGTCCGGGTGATCGACCCGGAGGATCCCCATGTTCGCCCCACGCCGTGTCCCCCCCTGCTTCACGACCTCGGTCGAGGCGTCGTACAGCCGCATGAAGGACACCGGACCGGAGGCCACTCCCATGGTCGATCGGACCGTGTCTCCCGTCGGACGGATGCGCGAGAACGAGAAGCCCGTGCCACCACCCGACTGATGCACGAGCGCCATGGATTTCAACGTATCGTAGATTCCACTGCGTCCGTTGGAGAGGGCGTCCTCGACGGGTAGCACGAAGCACGCCGAAAGTTGGCCGAGCGGACGGCCGGCGTTCATCAGGGTCGGAGAGTTCGGCTCGAACGTGCCCGTCGTCATCAGCTCGTAGAACTGCCTCGCAAGCTCCTCGACCGCGGCCTTCGAGGCTCCGTGGCGTCGGTCCTCGTCCGCGATGACTCTCGCCACGCGCCAGAACATCACCTCGGGCTCTTCCGTGGGGTTTCCCTCCTCGTCCTTCTTGAGATACCGACGGGCCAGAACGATACGGGCGTTCTCGGTCATCGGGGCGGACGGCAGGTCGTTCGGGGTTCGGTCGTCGAACAGTCGGGTGTCGCGCTCGTCGGTCGCTTCGGGTGTGGACGGCATGTTTTCGCTGCTCCGTGCGGTGATGGTGATACGGTCGCGCGCCGGTCGTATGTGGAATCCCTTGTGGAAAACGGTGTGGACAGCCACCGCGGGGAGTGGAAAAGTCCTCAAAGCCCCCGATCTACGGGGGTCCCTACGTGGAAAACCCGACCCCGCACCACAAAATGTGGGTGCGAACCACACAATAAGGCACGACATCTAGTGGGTCAAGGGAGTGTCGAGGATTTCCCTGCGACCCGGTGATCGGTGCTGGCATTCGTCGCCATCGTACCCGTATCTTCGGGCCGTGCGCCCTGCGGAAAGGTCCGCAACCCATCGCCGGCACCCGGAGATCTCAGCGATGAAAACGACCCGTCGCCTCGCCAAGCTGGTCCTCCCCATCGTCGGGCTCTTCCTGGCCTTTCTCGGCGTTCTCTTCCTGGAAGGAAACATTCCGAAGCTCTTCGCCGTTCTGGCCGGCATCCTCCTGGTCGAGGCCGGCGTCTGGAATGCCGCCAATCCCTTCGGGCGCTCGCCGAGGAAGTACCTGGAGCTGCGGTCGGAGGTAGAGGGATTCCTCCAGCAGGTGCGTCAACTGAACGCGGCCGCGACCGAGGCGCGCATGTTCCGGGGTTCCGGCTCGTGGCAGCGATATCGTGCGACCGTCGACGCGATGCACGAGTCGGTGGAGCGGATGGCGCGCGTGGCCGGAAAAGAGGAGGGGATGAAGGACCTGACCCCGGCCCCCCAGGACCCGGCGGGCGGGGAGCCGGGGACGGGGCCATGATCGCTCAGAAGGACCAGCCGGTCCCGAGGTAGAACGAGGCCCGACCACTCCGGTCTCCGGCCGGGCCGATCGGCACCGCGACTCCGACCCGCAAGAGGTCCAGCCCCTCGAAGAAGATGGATACCGTCGTAGCGATCTCCAGGCCCACCGAGCTCCTCGAGTCCCAGTCCATCCCGCCGGCTTCGAGCTCGCTCCGAACACCAGCGGCGTCCAGGAACACCGAGCCCGCGAGGCGATCCAGGTAGATGGGCCAGGTTCCGGCGCCACGATGCACCAACATGAGCGGAAACCGCCATTCGATGGAGGTTGCCCATGCCGCACTCCCCCTGAGACTGCCCGCGGCCAGGCCACGCACGGGAAACCGGCGTTCACGCCCGCCCACCGCGAAATGGCCCGTTCGCGAAGCGGGGCCGTCCGCGACACCGCCGGCCACCCGCAAGGCAAGAACGTGATTCGCGAATCCGCGGCCGGAGATCCCGCGATATCCCCGGAAGCCGAGCACGGCCTCGCGGACCGCAGCGTCCAGTCCCGGCCGTCCACTCAGGCTGTCCGGCACGAGACGGTCCCAGCGCTGTCGCACCGCGGCCGTGGCGATGAGACCATCCTCCAGGGACACCGAGAACGGATACGCCCGCGCCGTCGATATCCCGACTCCCATTCGCACCTCGTCGAGGCGGGTGGAGGGTCGGATGAGCTCGTATCGCTCGGTCTGCTCTCCGTCCAATTCGTAGACGTACCGATCCAGGTCGATCCTGCGTCCACCCAGCGTAACCGTCGCCGAATGGCGGGCTCTCTGGCGACGCCACTCGACCGCGCCCCCGAACCATCGCTCTCGGACGACCGGTACGACGGCATCCGGATCGTCGGAACCCTGGATCTCCTCTCCGTCGACCGGAAAGGGCGAACGTGTGTCCCACGCCTGGGCCGTTTCGAGCACGAAAGCCGGGTTCCCGAGCCCGGCCCAGCGATAGTGAGCCGTCCAGTCGTTCCGACGACCGGGTTCGCCGAGGTCCGTCGCGAAGGCGAGTTGGTACTCGTGCCGGCCCACGAGGTCGACCCCGGACGTGCGCGCGCCCCAGGCGTCCGGGAGCACCGGCCGCCCCAGGACCGTGGGGCGGTCGACATGGGCCGGCTCCCAATACCGGGGAAGGATGGTGGGAAAGGCGGAGTAGCGCTGGGCGGAATCGAGAAGAGCCTGCCCGTCGGCCCCGGCTTCCGCGGGATCCGGCCCATCCTCCGCTCCCGCAGTGCCCTCCGGCTCCTCATCGCCTCCGTCGAGCGGCAGGTACGAGGCCTGGATGGGCGCCGGTTCACGCCACCGCGCGGGGTCCATCGGAATCCGTCCGATCTCCCATCCGTCGCCGCTCAGGACGGAGGCGTAGATCCACTCCCCCGTCGGATCGATGGACGGAAAGGTGACGGCGGTCCCCACGTCGGTGACCTGGCGGATCTCCGAAGGGGGGGTACCCGGACCCTCCCAGCGAGCCCCGTACAGGTTGGGGATCCCGCTCCGGTCCGAGCTCCAGACAAGCACATCTCCGGCGGGCGCCCAGGCCGGGGCCGTGTTCAGGCTGCGATCCTCGGTAACGCGATGTTGGAGGTCCCCCCGGGAGCTCAGCACGAGGATCGCGGAGAGCCCTTCGGAGGTACGCCGGGCCACAGCCAGCCGATGCCCGTCCGGGGACCACGCCGGGTAGCTCCAGACCACCCCGGGCTCGGCCTCCCGTAGCACTCGGACCACTTCCCCCTCCTGCGACACGACCGCGAGTCGCGTACTCCCCCGGTCGGATAGCACGACCGCGATCTCGCTTCCTGCCGGACTCGGATCGGCGTGGAGGACGCGCAGGCCGGACGTCAGCCGGGTCACCTCCCCGTCCAGGGTCACCCGGTAGAGGTCCCGGTGGACCCGGAAATTGTCTACGTACTCGAGCTGCGGGACGACGAGGGATCCATCCGCCGTCCACCGCGGTGGATCCAGACCGTTCCAACGAGCGATCACGCGGTCACCGTCGGGGCCGAGCAGCGCGAGAGCCGTCTCGCTGCGACCGTCCGCGCGGACGTAGGCGACGCCGGTGCCGTCCGGTCCCGGATCCGGATGAAGCCCGTACCGAGCCCCCTCGGTGAGACTCTCCGGCCGGGTTCCTCGGGATCCGCGCTCCAGAGCCTCGCGCTCCTCCATTCGGGTCCTGATCCGTTCGGCGTCCCGCTCCACGGTTTCGACCCAGTCGGACCAGAGCCGTTCGAACTCGAGTCCGAACGCATCTTCGGCCGCGGCATCGAGCCGGTACGGAATCCATTGCCCGGCAACCGCGTCGAGAAACCGGACCACCGCCGGTTCACCGTAACGCTCGGAGAGGTATCGGAAGAACTCCCCACCGAATACGTAGGGACGGTCGCCACCCGGCCACACGGGGGACCGTCCCAACCCCTGGTCCACGGACTCGAAGCCCCCGCCCAGAGCACGACTCCGGACGACGGCGTCGTGGTACCCCCCGTGCACGCGCCCGGCCGAGGAATGCAGGGACTCGAGGTGCACGGCCACGCCTTCGATTCCCAGCCGCGCAGTCGCATAGCCGGGGAACGCGGGCCAGGTCCACGGGACCCGGCCGAAGACGGAGCGCACGATGGTCCCCGGTGTCCCGGCATGGTCGAGATGGAAGATGTGCACCATCTCGTGGAGGATCACGAGCTCCAACCATTCGTCGAAGTGGGAGAGCGCCAGCCCCTCGACGGGAGGTTGCGCCCAGATGACCAACCGGGGCGACGGAAAGATCCGTGCGAGTCCGTTGGATGCGTCGGTGTGATCCGTCAGCACCAGGTCGATCGTGCTCGACGGCGGAGGAAGAAAGCTCTCGGTGAGGATCCGATGCGCTCGTTCCGCGTGCCGCGCGGCAACCGGGGCCAGAAGGTCGAGGCCCTGTGGATACGTCACCCGGAAGTGCCGGGTTTCGAGTGTCCTGTACGAAGCGTCCGGCGGCACCGGCTGTGCACCGCCGCCGGAGGGGAGCCAGACACCGGCCGCGGCAAGGACGGCAAGCCGGCGCAGGCACCGCCACCTTTGCCCACGGAACCGTGGTCTGCGACCTTTCAACAGAAACCTGTCCAATCTTCCTCCGGACGGAACCCCAAACGAAGAGAGAACCCACGGATGCCGCGACACGACTCCTCCCTCTGGCACACCCTCGGCCGCGCTCTCGGGACCGTCATGGACCCGGGATCCGGAGCCTCTACCCGAACCCGGCGCGGAGGATCACGCGGGAAGCGAGCCGGTCCGGACGATTCCTCGACCCGCGCCGTCTTCGGTCTGCTCGCAGGAGGAGCCACGGCCGCGGTGGTTTCCGGGATCCGGAAGTGGACGGCGGGTCACCGACCCTCGACGGCCCGGCGCGCGCGCGGCGCACTGGCCGGCGGGGGAGCCGCCGGCGTCGTGCTTGCCGGACGACTCCTCATCGAGCGGATAGGCGAGGAGGATCCCCGATCCGAGCCCCGTGAGCTCGGCGACGAGCTGCTCGCGGGAGCGGGACGGGGCTTGATCTACGCAGCACTCCTCGACCCGCTGCTTCCCGGGCCCGCGCCACTGCGCGGAGCCCTTGCCGGCACCGCCGACTACTTCGCCACGCCGCTCGGCGGACTGTTCTCCCGGCTACAGACCCTCTCGCCCGTGCGGCGCATCCCTCTCCTCCCGATCCTCCTCGAGACCGGAGACGCGGAGGACGACCCCTTCCTGGATTTCCTGGCATACGGAGTCCTCCTCGGAGCCCTTCTCGGCGAGGACCACGAGTAGTGTAGCTGCGCAGAGGGGCTACCCGCCGTCCGGACGGCCCACGAACCGAGTGACCCGCAGGCCTTCCCGCTCCGCCTCCCTTCGATCGGAGGCGAGGTAGGACTCCGGGCACACACCGAGATCCTCGAGGTTCGTACCCGGACGCCGCAGCTCCACGGGAAGGATCCCGAAAAGGTCCGTTCCGGGAGTGCGCTCGCCACCGCCCCACCCCACCAGATGGCAGAAGGCCAGTGGTCGGGCCCGGATCACGGCGGGAAGGTAATAGGGAGAGATCCCGTCGACATGATCCAGCAGAAGATAGCGCGCGCCGACCCGGTCCGCCTCGTCGAGCAGAACGGCGGGATCGCGGGTGAAGGGAAATACGCGTCCGCGCGCTCCTCCCAGGAGGTAGTGGATCCGCGGCTTCCGGTTCAGGACTACTGCACCCTCCGGAAGATTTGCGCCCGACCAGGCGGCCGCGTCCCGGAACTCCTGAAAGCCCGCTCCGTGACATCGGAACACGTCTCCCGACTCTGCCACCCTACGACAGGCCGACGCGCTCTCCGCCTTGCTCATCCAGCCCGGCAGAGCGGGCAGGGCCAGCACGAGGAAGCCGACCGCGAGCGCGCCCGTCACCGAAGCTCGACCGAGAGGGCGAAGCATGCCCGCGACGGCCGCCCCCGAGTAGAGAAGAATGAACGGGTGCAGCGGGAGGAGGAATCGGTCTCCCGACCAGACCTCCGGCCAGAGGAGGATCAGGCCCAAATATAGCGGCACGAAGAGCTCTGCCACCCGTGGGCCCTTCCGTACGCGCAGCCACCAGCCTCCGAGCGCGAGTCCCGTGAGCCCGATTCCGAGAGCTGCCAAGGCTCCGGCATTCACGCTCCCCCACCACTCTCCGGGTAGTACCTCCCCCACGTAGAGGACGAGGTTGTTCCAGATCCGGCCGGGCAGATCGAGCCAGCCGATCGTACCCAGCTCCGGCTCGTACGGATTGACCATCCAGAATTCGGCCTGGTAGGCCCCCTCGCCTCCGTACCGAGCGCGGAGCACCCACCAGGAGGCGAGCGGTGCGAGCCCCCCCACGAACAGAAGAGCCGCCCGGATCCGTCGCGCCAGGAGAAGCGCCACGAAGAGCGCGAGGACCAGGGGAAGTCCGGCGGAGCGCGTGAAGAAGGCGGCTGCGGTAGCGAGCGTCGCGAGAGGAACCCAGAGCCAGCCCCCGAACGGTGCACTCTCGACTTCCCTTCCCTCCGGACCCCCTTGGACGGCTCCGCTCCCCTTGGACCGGGAGCCCGCGAGGGGACGGGGCCACGATCGAAGCACGGCACTCCAGTCCGCATCCCGCATGCCGCGCTCGGCCGCCCAGAGAGCGAAGAATGTGAACGCGAGGAATGGCGGCTCGGACAGGATCCAGCGGCTGGCTTCGAGCCAGCCCGAGGAGAGCAGCGTGAGCGCGGCGACCGCGGCTCCGACCACCGCACCCCTCCGCGCGGCGGCCCAGGTGAACACGCAGACCACGGCCAGGGAGAGCCAGCCGGCCACCAGAAGCTTGAACGCACCCCAGGTCGAGGCGCCCGCGAGCACGAGCGCGGCCAGGGTCAGGGCGAACACCGGCGGATACTTCGTGTGGGCGGGGACTGCCGGATCCCACAGTTCGACGTAACCCGATCCTTCGGCGAGGGCGTGGGCAAGGGAAAGATACCCCGCGTTGTCCCCTCCGGTATGCGGTGCCGGGGTCGACACCGAAGCGAGAACGGCGGCCATGACGACGATCAGGAGAGCACCGAGAAGGACGAAGGCGCGGAGTTCCGGCCCATCCGAGACCGCTTCGGATCCCCCGCTCCCCGCCCCGATCATCGCGCCTCTCCGGAAACCTGCGGCTCGGGTCCCTGGGCCGACACTGCGACACTCGTGTTACCTGGCGGTGTGAGCGAGCCCAGCAGGCGGGGACCGGAGGCACCGGTCACGGCGGGCACGTTGGCCGGCACGCCGCGGAGGTGCGCCCAGGCGAAGAGCGCGAACGCGGCCGCCTCCCGGGCATCCGGATCGATCCCCAGTGCGTGTTCCCCGGTGAGAACAGGCAGCGGTCGGAGCCGTCTGGTCAGTGCGTCGACGAGGGCCGGATTCCTCGCGCCCCCGCCCGTGAGGACCACCTCGTCCATTCCCTCCGCCGGCAGGTACCGCTCGTACGCCGCGGCTACGGACAGAGCCGTCCACTCCGTGAGGGTGGCGATGAGGTCATCCCAATCGGAGGAGTCGGTGGGTCGGACGGATTCCACGATCTGGTCGAGGCGGGCTTCGCCGAAGCGCTCCCTCCCGGTGGACCGTGGAGGGGGCTGGTCGAAGAACCCGTCCCCCATCCAGTCGGCCAGGAGGGGTTCGCGTACACTTCCCCGCCGCGCCCGGATTCCGTCCCGGTCCCAGGGCTCCCTACCGTTGGAGGCTCGAAGCGCCGCCCCGTCGATGAGCGCCACCCCGGGACCGGTATCGAACCCCAGAACCCCGTCCAGGCCGCCATCCGCGGGGAGGAAGGTGACATTCCCCATCCCTCCCAGATTCTGCAGAGCCCGACCGATCCCTCGTCGTCGAAGCAGGACCCAGTCCGCCCACGGAACGAGTGGGGCGCCCTGTCCGCCCGCGGCCATGTCGCGGCTCCGGAAGTCGCTCACCACGGCCACTCCCAGGCGCTCCGCGAGGATCGTGGAATCTCCGAGCTGAAGTGTGACCCCCGGCCCGTTCGCATTCGGGGGTTCGTGCCATACGGTCTGCCCATGGCTTCCCACGGCAGTGACCTCCGATGCCTGGACCCCCTCCCGGTCCAACAGCTGCTCGAACGCGTCCGCAAAGCCACGTCCGAGCTCGCGGTGAAGGTGCGCCAGATCCCGAGCGCGTCCGGAACCAATGGCGTCTCGAAGGAGGGCGCGACGATCCGGTGGGTAGGGAGCCTCGTCGAAGGCCACCAGCCGCCACTCGAGGGCCGAAGGCTCCGAACCCCCTAGTTGGAGCAGGACGACGTCCACACCGTCGAGCGAAGTCCCCGACATGATCCCGCCGAAGAGCGCGGGGGCGTCGTCGGTCTTCCGGTCCGGAGCGGAGGTGGGATTTCGTGGCATCGGGCCCATGGTTGGGAGAACCCGGAACCCAGGTCTCCGGCGGGTCGGTGCCACACGGGTGTCGAGCCGGTGTCGGCGATGGTATCTTCGCCACGGACTCCCCGAGCGGCGCATAGCCTCGTTCGCCGCGGGAAGCTAACGGGCCCGCCGGATCCGCGGCAACGCACATTCGACCGGTCGCCCGTACCCGTGCACCTCTTCTCTGGACTCGCACCCACAATGGTACTACTGGACCGGGCCCGGGCGCTGGGACCGAACTTGATCGACATACGACGGGACCTCCATCGACACCCCGAGTTGAGCTTCCAGGAAATCCGGACCGCGGGGATCGCGGCCCACGAGGCCGAATCGGCAGGGTTCTCGGTACGGACCGGCGTAGCCCGCACGGGCGTCGTGGCGGAGCTCGAAAACGGCAGCGGTCCCACGGTCGCGATCCGGGCAGACATGGACGCACTCCCGATCCAGGAGGAGAGCGACGCGCCGTACGCATCCCAGGTGCCCGGAGTCATGCACGCCTGCGGGCACGACTTCCATACCGCGGGACTCATCGGGGTTGCCCGATTGCTCTCGCAGTTGAAGGAGGAGGGGTCACTTCCTCCGGGCCGGATCCGTCTCCTCTTCCAGCCCTCCGAAGAGGGAGCGGACACCGAAAACAAAAGCGGGGCGATGCGGATGGTCGAGGAGGGGGTGATGCAGGGCGTGGACGCGGTGATAGGACTCCACGTCGGCGCGCACCTTCCAGCCGGTCGGATCTTCCTCCGCGAAGGCCCGTTCTTCGCTGGCTCGGACGAGGTCGTGGTCACGGTCCGGGGGAAGGGTGCCCATGCCGCCCGACCGCACGACGGGGTGGATGCGATCGCGCTCGCATCGCTGGGGGTCGTCGCAGCTCAGCAGGTGGTGAGTCGCGGATTGTCCCCTACCATGCGCGGCGTCCTCACCTTCGGGACGATGAACGGAGGCACGGCGCCGAACGTGATCGCGGATCGAGTGGTCCTGATGGGAACGCTCCGGTACTTCGAGGCGGAGGCGCGGTCCCGCATCCGCGCGGGGATCCAGCGAGCCTTCGGTTCGGTGGACGCCATGGGCGCCCGGTGCGAAGTCCAGTTTCGCGACGGCTATCCGCCGGTCGTGAACGACCCGTTGATCACCCGCTATCTCCGGGAGGCCGCGGCGCCCTTCGTCGGAGGGGAGGACGGGTTCCTTTCGGGCGAGCCGAACATGGAAGCCGAGGACTTCTCCTTCCTGGCCAGGGAGGCCCCGGGCGCCTTCTTCTGGCTGGGGGCAGCGCTTCCGCGCGCTCGGGGGCATCACCACTCAGACTTCGACATCGACGAGAGTGTGCTTCCGCTCGGCGCCGCTCTACTGACCCGCTCCGCAACGCAGATCCTGGAGCGACTCGGCAAGGACGGGACGGGATCGGCGACTTGACTCACGGGAGGCCGAACCCGGCAGCCCCGCGGTGGTGGATTCACTCCACAGTCTCGGACACACGGTACGGGAACGGGGAGGGGTGTCGGGCAACGTGCGGGCGATCCTGATCCGGGCGGACGGAACCCGCCTCGATGACGCGGTTCCACGTCGGAGTGGCGCGGCCCTGGGCTTCTGAGAAATTCCCGAACTCAATAGGAGTCGAGTACGATCGGACTCTCGAGTCGAAGCATGAGGATGGACCCGGCGCCGATCCTGGTGAAGGCCTCCCGCCCCCCCGTCGCTTCCGTCGAGTCTTTCGGCTCCACCACGCTGCCCTCCGGTCCCGTTCCATCGCCCCGCACCGGGGCACCTGTCTGGAGCGCTCCGGCCCCCGACTCCGGCAGATGGCCGGCTCCGTCGAATTCGGTCCCGAGCAGCTCCGCATCGAGGTCGAGCCTGTCGCCGCCGATCACCAGATGATCGAAGCCGAGCACGAACGCTTCCGCGTCGACTCCGGTGTCCAACCACGAAAGCCGTATGGATCCGTGAACGCGGGCCCCCTCCGGGATGAGGACCATCCCATCCGTCGCGAGGACCTCGTCCACCACGGTCGCCACGAATCGATCCCCTTCACCGTGGCTACGAGAAGACACGCCTGCATCCAGTCGCGCCCGCACGAGGGTACCCGCCGGGATCGAGACGGGATCGACGGCGTCCGAACCGATAGCGGGGGTTCGAGCTGCGCGATCGCGATCGGACCGCGCACCCGGAACGTCGCTCTCGCCCGAGACCGCGGCTCCCGAAGCCACGCCGTCGACACCAGGGGCATCGCTGCATCCCAGCAGCCCGAACAGGGCGAGGCCGAGAAGGCCGGGTCGCCGCAGCCAGGGGCACGGAACTTCAGAGGTGGCAATCAACCTATATTCTCCTCGCCACGTCCTCTCCCTCTTTTCGGGAAGCTCCTCCGGACCGACTGTGGGTTCGCCGGTCGGTTTCCGGCATCCATCTACACCGGCCGCGTAGAGAATGAGCCACCTCCGCACCATCCTCCCCTACTTCCACCCTTATCGCCGGGGCATGATCGCGGGAATGGTGCTCGTCGTCGTCTCGAACGCTTTCAGCGTCGCCGGCCCGTGGCTCCTCAGGCTCGCGATCGACACGCTGGAGGCTCCGGGGGTCACCCGGGGTCGGATCGTCCTCTACGCGGGGTTGATCGTCGCCGCCGCCGTGCTCGGGGGACTCAGCCGATACGGAATGCGCGAGCTCCTGAACGGGATCAGCCGACGCATCGAGTGCGATCTCCGCTCCGACTTCTTCCGACAGCTTCTCCGGCTGGATGCATCGTTCTACGGCAAGGAGCGGACCGGGGACATCATGACACGAGCCACGAACGACACGTTGGCGGTGCGCCAGGCGGTCGGTCCCGCGGTAATGTACTCCGTCAACACCCTCGTGATGTCGGCCTTCACCCTGGGGCTGATGCTGTGGATCTCGCCACGACTGACCGGCCTGGTCCTGATCCCCATGGTCCTCCTCCCTCCGCTCGTGCTCTGGTTCGGGCGGGTGATCCATCGGCGCTTCCAGCGGATCCAGGAGCAGTTCTCCACGCTGTCGACCCAGGTCCAGGAAAACCTGACGGGTGTCCGACTGATCCGGGCCTACGTGCAGGAAGCCGACCAGGCCCGACGGTTCGACGAGCTGAACCATGAGTACATGGAACGGAACCTCCACCTGGTCCGGGCGCAGGGCCTCTTCCATCCCAGCCTCGGGCTGATCACGGCCGTCGCGACCGTCATCGTGGTCTGGATCGGAGGGAGCCAGGTGATGACCGGCGCCATCTCGGTCGGGGACCTCGTGGCATTCATCTTCTATCTGAACCTCCTCACATGGCCCATGATCGCCCTCGGCTGGGTCGTGAACCTCTTCCAGCGCGGCGAAGCCTCCATGGAACGGATCAACGAGGTGCTGGAGGCGGAGCCACGGCTCGAGCCCGGCCGGGGTCGAGCCCCCGACGGCTTGGAGGGTCGGATCGAGTTCCGCCACGTGTCCTTCCGGTATCCCGGCACCGAGCGAGATATCCTCCGCGATGTCTCGTTCATCGTCGAGCCCGGAAAGACCGTCGCGATCGTGGGTCCCACCGGTTCGGGGAAGAGCACGATCGTATCGCTGATTCCGAGGCTCTACGACCCGACCGGCGGGAGCATCCTCCTGGACGACGTACCCCTTCGCGAGTATGACCCCCGGCGCCTCAGGGCCGCGATGGGGATCGTGCCCCAGGACACCTTTCTCTTCTCGGACACGATCGAAGCGAACGTCGGCCTCGGACTGGAGCCGGACACGGAGGGGGAGGAGTTGGATCCTCGGATCCTGCGCGCCTCCGAGGTCGCGCAGCTCCACGACCAGGTGAGCGAGTTCCCGCGAGGGTACGATACCCGCCTCGGTGAGCGGGGAATCAACCTGTCAGGGGGTCAGAAGCAGCGTGCCGCCCTGGCCCGAGCCCTCGCCCGTTCTCCCACGGTCCTCATCCTGGACGATGCCCTGAGCGCCGTCGACACCCAGACGGAGGCCCGCATTCTCGAGGAGCTCCGGGACCCGCTTCGGACTCGGACTTCGCTGATCATCTCCCACCGGGTCACCGCCGTGATGAACGCGGATCGTATCCTGGTCGTGGAGGACGGCCGGATCGTGGAGTCGGGCACCCATCAGGAGCTCGTGGAAGCGAACGGGCTCTACGAAACCCTCCTCCGACGCCAGCTCATCGAGCGGTCTCTGGCCGACGAGGACGGGGACCCATTCGACGGAGCGGGTCTCAGATTCGCTCGTAGATGAAGTCCGGCGTGTACGGAGCGAGCCATCCCGTCAGCCGGGTGAAGCTTCCGGTGACGAGCAGAAGCCCCAGCACGACCAGCAGGATACCCGATGCCACCTGGACTGCGGGCAGATACCTGCGAAACCGCTTCGAGAAGCTCAGGAACCGGTCCACCCCGAGTGCGGTGAGCACGAAAGGAACCGCCAGGCCCGCTGAGTAGACCGTCAACAGGGTCACTCCCTCCCAGAGCGTTTCCCGCGTGCTCGCGAAGGTCAGGATCGCCGCCAGCACCGGTCCGATGCATGGCGTCCACCCTGCTCCGAAGGCCATGCCGACCCCGATCGCTCCGAGAAATCCCACGGGTCGATTCGCCACGTGAAGGCGCTTCTCACGGAAGAGCGGGGTGATGCGGAAGATCCCCGTCAAGTGGAGTCCCAGAACGAGGATCACAATCCCGCCGATCCGGGCCAACCAGTCCTCGTAGTAGAGGAAGAAGCGGCCCAGGAACGACGCGGAAGCCCCGAGCAGGATGAATATGATCGAGAACCCCGACACGAAGAGAAGCGAGTACGTCAGGGTTCGAGCCCGGTCCGCACCCTCCTCCAACTCCTCGAGGCTCATCCCCGTCACGAACGAAAGGTACGATGGCACGATGGGCAGGACGCAGGGCGACAGGAACGACAGGATGCCCGCCGTCAGCGCGACCATGATTCCCACTGGTTCCGTCATCTTCGCCGTCCCCTCCGCATTCTGCTCGCCATCACGCCCCCTCTGTAGGATCGCCGGGTTCGTGCCGCGCACGCCACGCCTGAATACCGCCTCGGATGGCGAGCACGAGCCCGACCCAACCGGTGAGAAACGCGAAGAGCCATCCCACGAGTCTTGGGAAGAAGCCGGAGATGACGGCGACTAGAAGGAGAAGAACCGCCACTGTGGTCAGCAGAACACGGTCCTCGCGTCCGACCACACGGTGGCCGGCAATGGCGTCGCCGAGCGCCGAGCCCGCACGAACCAGATCGGCAAGTGTCAGGGTCTGGCCCCCCGCGTGGAGTCGACTCCTCACGCGCTCCGGAAACAACCCTTCCGGGTCGAGCGGTGCGGTGCCCAGACCCGGCGCACCCTTCAATGGGCCCGGTTCCGAGCCCGGGCCGAGGGATCCTTCGCTCACACGGTCGGCCAGTTCCCGGGCGGAGACCTCGATCTGTTTCCCCGACGACGACGCGGGCGTTGCATCGGACACCTTCACGGCCCGACCCGGAAGCACGATCTCCACTGACGAGGCGAGGTCGGCGAGGAACAGGCCCTCGACCTGAGTCGCCAGGGTGTGGTCTAGGACCCCGATGTCGAGCTCCCAGTTCCCCAGCAACGACGCGGCATTCAGGTTCGAGGATCCGATCCGGCACCAGCGGCCGTCGACCACCGACGTCTTGGCATGGATCATGGACCCCTCCCACTCGAAGATCCGAACTCCGGCGCGCAGGAGAGAGCGGTAGCCCCCACGCGAGAGGCTACCCACCCAGGGCCAGTTGTTGTGTGCCGGCACGAGGATCCGCACATCCACGCCGTCCCGGGCCGCCGCCATCAGGGCCTCGGACACCGGGCGAGGAGCTACGAAATAGGGATCGGTGATCCAGAGGCGACGACTGGCGACCGAGGCCATGAGCTGGGTCGCACGGTAGACCCGGGACCGCCAGGGGAGCCCCTCGATGAGCCACACCGCGGCGTCCCCCGCCGCCTCCACCCGGGCCGGATCGCAGCACTCACCCTCGGCCACGGCGGGCCCGCGTTCGGCCCAGATGCGCTCGAAGGTACGAGCGGCCGCCGCTACAGCGGGGCCTCGGATCTCCACCCCGGTGTCGCGCCAGGGAGGATCGGTACGCGTCCCTGCCCACGCCTGACCCACACAGAACCCGCCCACGAAGCACACCTCGCCGTCGACCACGACCAGCTTCCGATGGTCACGCTGCAGCAGCCCCAGCGGGTCCGCGATCGAGGGGGGATTGAAGGCACGGACCTCGATCCCCGCCTCCCTGAACGGCTTCCAGTACCGGCGCGGCGTGGCCCAGCAGCCCATCCAGTCATAGAGGACCCGCACCCGGACCCCGGAGCGGGCGCGCTCGATCAGCGCATCCCGAAAGCGCCGCCCGATCGGGTCGTCGCGCAGGATGTAGTTCTCGAAGTGGATGAACCGGCTCGCACCCGCGATCGCCTCGAGCCAGGCGTCGAACGCGACGGGACCCTCGAACTGGAGATGGATGCGGTTGCCATCGATGCGAGAGGAGGCCGTGGCCCGCTCCATGGCACGCTCGGGAAACGCGCCCGCAAAGTCCTGCTGGCCGGCCCTACCTGCTCCCACGACAGCGTCTCCGGTCGGGGACGTGTTCAGACCGTCTCGATCGGACAGGTCAGGCCCTCGCTTGGCACCTCCGCTCCAGCCTCCTGACAGGCCGCGCACAGCCCGTAGATCTCGAGCTTGTGACGGGTCGGTCGGAAGCCGTGGCGATCGGCGATCGTCGCCTTGATGCGCCGGATCTCCTCACTCTTGAATTCGGTGACGTCCCCGCACTCGAGGCAGATCAGGTGCTCGTGTTCCGGCTGCCTGGAGAGCCGATGCTCATAGCGTTTGAACCCTTCGTTGAAGTCGTGCTCCTCCACGAGCTTGCTCCGTACCAGAAGATCGAGCGTCCGGTACACGGTGGCCTTGCCGATCCGTTCACCCGCCTCGCGGAGGTGCTGCTCGATCTCGTCGACCGACAGATGGGCCTCGGACGAGAACACGATCTCGGCGACCGCCTGCCGCTGCTGGGTCACGGGCAGACCCTGCTCGCGCAGATAGCGGCCGAAGAGCCGCACGAAGGGAGAGACCGGGGAAACGGTGGTTTGACTCATGTGGGTTCAAGCTCGGTGTTCGCGTCGCCTTGAGCGCCGGCGCTCCCCTGCCGGCGCCAGGTTTCGATGAGAGCGTCGAGGACGTTCGGATCGCCGTTCAGAGTTACCCCTTCCGGCGAACCGAGAGCCGAGTCGGAGCGCTGGACCACACCCTCCATGACCCGCGGGAGCCGATCCGCGGGGGCCTCACCCTCCTCCTGGAGCGTGGCGTGGAACGTGATCCCTCGTCCGGTCTCCTCGGCGCGGTACGCGACCGTCACGAGCGCGCGGCGATCTGAATCGGTATAGCAGCCTGCGGCCACGACACCGCTCTCGGTCCGCCCCCGCACCATCGGTGGAAAGATCCAGATTCGTTCCAGCTTCTCGGGGGGCACCTCCGAGACCAGTCGTCGCAGCGCGCGAGCGACGGCCCCCGGGACACCCGGGTCCTGTTCCGCCATACCTGTACGCAGCCCCTCCGTTACAGTTCCGACGCAACCCTGCGGGTCGCGCGCCTGTTCAGGCTTCCTCGGTCACCGCGGCGACCGTGCGGGACACGACCCTTTCGCGCACCTCGTCGAGCGACCCCGAGAGGAGCGCGCCCGCAGCGCGCACATGCCCTCCGCCCCCGAACGAGCGGGCCAGACGATTCACGTCGACCGGTCCATTCGAGCGGAGCGAGATCTTGACCTGCCCCTCCGCCAGCTCCCGGAACAGGATCCCCACCTCCGCGCCTTCCAGCTCTCGGGGGTAGTCCACCAAGCCCTCCAGGTCCTCCGAGGTACACTGCAGATCCCGGAGGGTTTGTTCCTGGACCGAGATCCAGGCCACCCGCCCGTCCGAGCTCACATCGACGCTCGGGAGCACCTCCTGCAGAAGCCGGATTCGCCGGAGCGGCACGCGACCGTAGATCTCCCGATGCAGCGACTCCGGCGAGGCGCCCCGCTCGAGGAGCTCCGCCACGACTCGGTGGACCCCCGGGGTGACGTTCGAGAAACGGAAGGAGCCCGTGTCCGTCATGAGCGCCACGTAGAGGCCGTCCACCGCGGACCGGGTCCAGGGACCCTCCGCGTTCCACAACACATCGAACACGAGCTCCCCGGCCGCGGCCGCACCGGGATCCCGGAAAGAGATCCCCTCGATCGCGTCCTCCGCGACGGGATGATGGTCGATCACGAGCTTGGGAACATGCCGCACGAGCGGGTGAACGCGAGCGATCCGGGACTTCTCCCCCGTATCGACGACGATGCAAAGGTCCGCCGCCCCGCACCGGAGCCGAGCGACCTCGCCCGTGGCGTCGAGAACCTTCGAAAAGTCCGGCACAAGGAACCGCAGGAATTCGGGAAACGGGGTCGGGTTCACGATCCAGGCTTCGACCCCCCGCTCCAGGAGGAACGAGAGCAGCGCCACCTGCGAGCCGACCCCGTCCCCATCCGCGTTGATGTGGGTGGTGAGGATCACTTCCCGCGCTCCCTCCAGCGCGTCCGTCGCGGCCCGGATCGCCGGGATTCGTGCCTCCGGTATCTGATAACTCATTCCAAGACCATTTTTGAAATACGTGTACCTTCTTCGCCCGTGTTACCGAGCCGAGGGGTCCGCACCGGAACCGGACCTCACGAGCCGGGCATCTTCTTTCGGAGCTTCGCCCAGTTGGACAGCGCGAACACATGAAGTCCCGCGCGCCGCCCATGCACGCTCGCATCTCCGAGCGCATCGAGGAAGGCTGCCGGCTCGTTCCGATGACGCGGGACGTCCACCCATGCGTTCCCGATCTCGTGGACGGTGTGTGCGTCCGAGCCGGCGGACCGCAACAGCCCGTGTCGGCCCGCCAGGTCCTCGGCCCGGGCGTTCCGATCGCTCGAGCGGAGGCGGGCGTTGAACACCTCGACGACATCGAGGAACGGTGCCAGGGTCTCGGCCAGCATCCCCGATCCGCCCTTGCCCCTCGCATACGGATGAGGAAGATACACCACCCCGCCCTGGTCCCGAATCCGGCGGCAGGTCTCCTCTGCCGGCGTGCCACGCGGGATCTCCTCGCTCATGTAGAGCCCTATCACATCCACGC
>JBBDIV010000035.1:0-5461 GCA_040880225.1 Gemmatimonadota bacterium | reverse complement strand
GGTCACGATCAATCCACCGCCGGGGGCGGGCTCCGTGTCCGTGATCGTGGCGTTCTGGATGCGGATCAGGGCCGCGTCCAGCAGGCCACCGTCGGCCGACGCCGCATCCGCGGTGCTGAGCTCCACGGGATCGAGCAACACAGCCTGCGACACGAGTCGTACGACCGAAACGTCCTCGAGAATCGGCAGACCCTGATCGATCGAGGTCTTTCCGACGATTCTCACGCTGTCGCCAGGTGAGATGTTGGCCCGGGCCACGTTGATCGCCCGGAGATAGACGTCTCCCTCCTGGAAATGTACCACACCGTCACCGAAGTTGGGCCGGGAGTTGAGGGCGAACCCCTGGGTCGTCACGGGACGTCCAGGGGGAAGATCCTTTACCTCGGAAAGGCTGTACACCGGGAACGACACCCGAAACTCGACGGAGTAGACGGTCACCAGGTTGTTGTCCGTGCCCTGGGTGCCCAGCGCAACGGACGAGACCTCCTCCAGGCCGAACACCGCGAGGCCCCCCGATAGGGTTGAGGGGTCGACCTCGAGCTTGTAGTTGCCGACCGGAACCAGGCCCATCCGGAACTCGCCCGCTTCGTCGGTCTTAGCCTCCGCTACCACGCCCCCGTTCGCTCCCACGAGCTGGATGCCAAGGTCGGGATAGGGCTCGTCGGGCCCCCCCCGGGTGCCGTTGCCGTCGACGTCCAGATAGACGGAGCCCTCCACCGCTCCGGTCGACTCGATCTGTCGGGCATGCTCGGAGGTGAGATCCGATTCGCAGCCGCCCGTCAGGACCGCGCGGGGGGCGCGACCCCCGCCCACTTGTTCCAGGTGCCGTTCATGGTACCTCCACACTGAAGCCCACCCGGAGCAGGCGCCCGGGTCGAAACGATTGCGTGACCTCCCCGAAGGTCGGATTGGGGTCGAGCGGAACCCCGATCCGGTCGGAGCCCGCGTCCCCTTCGAGCGGCTCGCCTTCCCGCACCAGGAGGAGGGCGGTGTCCGGTGGTCCCAGCTCGACGTCGGTCACATTGAAGACGTCTAAGGTGAGCGCCGCGACGGAATTGCCCAGCCTGAACAGGCCCAGCGAAAAGTGGAGATCGAGGTGGTGCATCGCTTCCCCGCGGCATTCGTTTCGGGTCGCGATGCTTCCGAGATCCGTGCTCAGGCAACTCGCGTCGGCCGCCTCCAGACCCGCCAGGGACGAGGGGACGAGCGCGGGATCGTTGAAGCTCGAGCCGTCGGCGTTGATATCCACTCCCGGCCGATATCCGGCCGTGAACGGGAGCCCGGAGCGGAACCGATACACGCCCGAGGCCTCGAGCCCCTCCAGCACCGGGAACCGGACCAGAGCACCCGCCGTGATGCGGTGCGGGACGTCGTAATCCGAGGTTCCCTCGTCCCAATCCGCGTTCAGGTCGGCATCCAACCGGGGCGAAAGAGCCGCTTCGGGGATCCCAATCCGGGACCCGAGCAGGTTGTCTTCGGTCGAGGAGAAGGTGTAGCTCCCGAAGAGATCCACCCGGTCCGTCGCCCCGACCTCGGCGGAGAGGGTCAGCCCCGTGTACTCGGACCACCCGTCGGAGTTGAGCGACCAGACCGAGTCGCGGTCTTCGAATCTGCGGTTGGAGCCCGGATCGGCGACGATCACCGAGCCCGATTTCACCGGATGTCCCCAGAGGGGCCGGCCTTCCACCCGGGCCGTGCCCGGCGCGAGGCTCAGGTTGAGATCGTCGCGCCTCAGCAGGAACTCCGTGCGGCGGAACGTTCCGGAGATCCCGATGACCGCATTCTCCCCGATGCGCTGGGTCAGCCCCGCGGTCGCACGAGCGGTACGTGGAGCCTCCGGCTCCGGCCCGAACAGGGCCACCACCCGTCGATCGGTCGTGGACGCCCCACCTCCCGTGGGCAGCGCGGGCCAGGACTCCAGACCCCCGACCCGGCGGTACGCACGTACGCTGCGGGGGGCCGTCACGACCTCGTTCATCGCGCCCGGATCGAGCCCGTCGTACTGGACCGCCACCGATGCCGAGACCCGGGTCGTACCGGCCGCCGAGGGATCCCACTCCAGCGTCACGCGCGGGCTGAACTTCGGGATGCCGTCGGGGAGCCTATCGTTCCTGATCCCCGTCAGGTCGAGCCAGCGCCGGTCGATCACGACCTCGTCCACCGGAAGAGTCTCGTAATCGAAGCGGACGCCCGAAATGAGCCGGAGACCGCTTCCGGGATTCCACTGATGCTGGATGAAGAGCCCGATCTCGGGCACGTTGAAGGCTCCGGCCGGGACCGGCGAGCCGTCGCTTCCCCCGATCCGTACGAATGCACCTTCTCCGCTCTGCGCGTCCCCCGGCGCCCCGAACAGAAACGATCCGGCGGAGGCGTGGAGGTGATCGTAGTCGTAGGAGGACAACATCCCCTGCAGCCCCGTCTTCACCCGATGTTGCCCGTAGTCGAAGTGGAGAACCCCTGTCGCGAGGAAGGTCGTGCGCTCGACGGTGCCGGCGAGGCCGGGGCGAGGGCCGAACAACACGCCGTCCGTGACGAACCGGGTGGGGGGCACGAGAGGAGCCTCGGTCGCGGTGTCCAGTCCTCCCCACTCGCGGGAGCTCCGCTGCAGACCCATTCGTGCCTCGAGCCTCAGATCCGGGCTGATCTCGGTGAGGATCGAGCCTGTGATGGTGGCGTCGGTTCCGTCGAACGTTCCGATCGACCCGTAGTCCAGTGGACGTGCGAAGAGCTCGCTACCCCCCTGGCGAAGCGTCGAGAAGCTCGCTCGCGCGGTGACCTCGGTCGACTCCCCCGCCCAGTCCAGTCGCGTGAGCCCGGAAATCGCCCGGAGCTCGTTCATCCAGGGCTCGGTGAGCTCGGCTGCGTCCAGCTCCGGATCGCTCGGGCTCGCGGACGCCAGCCTGGACGCGAGCGCGCTCGATACCGGAGACGGATGCGGGGTCTGACCGTACAGGCCCTCGGCTCCCACGAACAGTGTGGAGCCGGACTCGTCGAGGGGCAGGTGCGCCGCTCCTCCACCCCAGCCCGACGTCCCGCTCGGGGCGGCCCCGTCGTCCAGCCCTTCGCTCTGCCAGAGCGAAGCCGCGCTAGCCGAGCCGAAGAGCTCAAAGCCGGGCTCGCTCGTTCCCCGACGCGAGATGCCTGCGACGTAGGAGCCGGCGGCGCCGGACCATTCGACATCCGCATGTCGATGTACGTCGACGCTGGAAAGCCCGATCCGGGGCAGAAGGGGGAGATCTCCCATGCCGCGCTGCTCGGGGTGTCGAGCGGTCGGGAAGGGCACACCGTCCATCACGATGGTGCTCAGCTCGCCGGGGAGCCCCTCCGATCCGAACGCTTCATCCATGCTCACGCCGAGGTCCGCCAACCGGGAGAGACTCATGCGGGGATCGGAAAACCGTCGGATCTCGGCTCCGGGGATCCAGCGCCCCCCCAGCCCGTCGAAGCGCGGCTCGCCCGACGGGCCCATGGAGACGGTATCCACGGTGACGACGGGCGGGGGCGCGGGTGCGAGCTCCACACCGACCTGTACCGACTGGCCGCTCCCGACGCGGACGCCGCGCACCAGTCGGGGGATGAATCCCGGGGCCTCGACCCGCAGGTCGTAGTCGCCGCTGTGGAGCCGCGCGATGCTGAACTCCCCCGATCGGTTCGTCTCCGTGAAGACGGTTCGCGCGCCCGTGAGGGTAATCGCCACCGAGGCGAGAGGCTCGCCCCCCCCGGCCTCCCGGACGCTCCCCTGCAGCTCACCTCGGACGATGCTCTGCGCGAGCGCGGGAGCGGGGGCGATGCCTCCGGCCATCAGCGCGAGCACCGCTAGGATTCTCACGGATGCAGGGATCGGACTACGTGTGGGTCGAAGGCGCATCGGGGCAGGGAAGGGTCTGGGGAATGTCACTCGGTCGTCCGCAGCCTCTAAGCTAGACGTTGCCCAGTGCTCGGGCCAGAGGGTGGTGGGCCCGCATTGCGACCCGATTTCCGGTCTCCTCTCGTTCCTCGTTCTGCCGCGGCCCGTCGCCTTCCCACGGGAAGGCGGCCGGCGTGGACCGGCTGCCCCACCCCCGATCGGGCGTTCTCGAAAACATTGCCGGAAACAGAAGTTTCTTCTTCCGTCTGCCCACCTTCCCGCGCCGGGCGTGAACCTCCTCTGAACCTGCCTAAGTGGCTCAACTGCGCCATTTAGAGCTTCCGTACCTGAGGTTCCCCTCCCAGTGGTACTCCTTTTGCCAAACAGGATGGCGTCCCGAATGGCCGACCTCGAGGGAATGCCCCTTGAGTCGGCGCCACTTGGAGCCAACTCGAGGCAAGAGCACTATGACGAACCAGACCCGTGCCCAGGGAAGGGCCACCAACCTGCACTGCCGGCGCAGAGTGTGGTCCTGGGTGCAGAGAGCAACCGGTCCCATGGTGCTTGCATTGGCGCTATCGGCCTGTCAAGGTGCGAACGTCGACCCGACGCTCCACAACTTCGACACCCTCGAGTTTACGCTCCTGTCCTCCGACCACCTGGCTGGTACGGTCGGAGAGGGGATTCCGGAAGCTGTGCGACTTCGGGTGACGGACGAGACGGGGCGTCCGGTTCCGGATATCGCGGTGTCCTTTCAACTCGTGGCGTCGGATGGTCAGGTGTCGCCTTCCGTAGGACGGTCCGATACTCAGGGCATCGTGACGACCAACTGGATACTCGGACAGAGAGCGGGTGTGCACGAGCTCGAGATCACGGCCTCGGACAACCGTCTTTCACGCCGTCTGAGTAAGAGGGTGGTTCGCGCTCAGGCCTTGCCCGGCGTGCCGGATACGGTCCAGTTGTCGCCGAGCGAGGTGGCGCTCGAGGTCGGGGGCACGCAGACCCTCGAGTTGAGGGTTGTGGATGAGTTCGGAAACGATGTCCCCGATCCCGAAGTGGAGTGGAGCGTGGCCGACCAGGCGGTCGTGACGGTGGACGGGGGCGGTACGTTGACCGGCATCGGGGAAGGGGTGTCGAGCGTGGGCGCGAGCGTGACGACGTTCGGTTCGGAACGGATCGACGCCGAAGCGACCGCGTCGGTCACCGCGGTCGCCGAGCCGGTGGATGAACCGACTACGGTCGTACACATCAACCCATCGTCGGTGACTCTGTCGGGTGTTGGGATTACCCAACAGCTCGGAATCACCGTAGAAACCGCGGAGCCGACGCTTGTCGCGTCGACGGGTGGGATCGGCCTCGCCGCCGAGGAGGAGCCCTCGCCGGAGTGGAGCTCCCTCGATGACGGTGTCGCCTCCGTCTCCTCCGACGGAACGGTGACGTCGACCGGCACAGGAAGCACCAAAGTTCTGGTCCAGATGGGAACAGCCAGCGATACGGCGGACGTCACGGTCACCGAGGAGTCGACGGAGTCGGAGCCGGAAACCGAGTCGGATCCCGAACCGGAGCCGGAGCCGGAGGCACCGGGTGCCGTGACGGACCTGGCGTACCTGGGTG
>JBBDIV010000034.1:4123-5611 GCA_040880225.1 Gemmatimonadota bacterium | reverse complement strand
CGATCGACGCGTCGATCGCGGGAAGCATCGCGACCACGGCCGGGCTCGCGTTTCTCGGTTCGCTCCTCTTCGCCCCCGACCGAGGCGTGATTGCCGGTGTCCGTCGCCGCGCCAGGCAGCGGCTGGAGTTTTCGGGCCTGATGCTTGCCATCCATCTCCTCCACCACGAGAAGGGGCCGAGGGCGACCGAGGAGAACCGGATGTCTCACCTCCAGGAGCATCTGGGATGGACCGCGGACTTCGCGCGACGGGTCGCTCGGCGCGCGGAGCGTGAGGGCTGGATAGCCAGGCGGCCCGGGGGAGCGCTCGAGCTCACCCCGCTGGGCCGCGAGGTGGCCCGTCACCGGATGGTGCAGTAAGGAGCTCGTCCGGGTCGGGCCCGCCGCAGTTGGGGCGGAGTGGTTTCGGGGATCGATCCATATCGTAGCCAACATCCCCCTGATCCAGAACCGTAGACGCTTTCCGTGTGCTTCCTTCGCCTCCACCCCATGGAATCCCGCTCACGACGCCCCCGAGGGCGTCGCTCCGGGATCCCCCGACGTTGACCGCCCAGCATGGGCTCGCCCGTATCCTCGAGCGTGCGGGACTCGACACCGACCGAAGCCGAGCTTCTCGAAGCCGGCGCCGCCGACCACCTGCCGAAAGCCGTCGAACCGAGCCGCTTTCTCGCGAGGGTCCGAGCGATTCTACGCCGCGCAGCGCTCTGACGAGAACGGGCGGTCCGGGGTTCGAGATCGCACTTTCACATGCAGGGATCGCACCACGCCCGAATTGACACTCCGGAGTCCGCGGGCGAAATTGCATGGCTTAGCATAGGTCGTCGGGGATTCGCCCGGCGGCTCGGGTCGAGGGGGTCCGGCCGGCACCGGGTCTCCCACGCGTCCCGGTCCGTTTTCCTCGCTCACTTCCGGTTCCATGTTCAAGACTCTCAGAGCGCGGATCATCGTGATCCTGGCCTTGGTCGCGATGTGTGGCGTGTACCTTTTCCAGAACTACTCGCAGACGGGTTCGCCCCTCAAGCTGGGACTGGATCTCCAGGGGGGAATGCACCTGGTCTACGAAGTGGACGACCCCGAGGGTACGATGCCTATCGAGGCTCGATCGGATGCGATCGACCGGGCCGAAACCATCATCCGGAACCGCGTGGACGAGCTGGGCGTCGAAGAGCCGCTCATCCAGAAGGTGGGTCAGGACCGGCTCATCGTGGAGCTGGCGGGCATCGACGATGAGGAGCGGGCGCGGGATGTGGTTGGACAGACCGCACAGCTCGAATGGAAGCTCGTACGGTCTACCTCCGCGGTCCTCGGGTCCCTTCCCCGCATGGACCAGATGATCGTCGCGGCCCTCGGGGAGGATTCCATCCGCGCGCTCGGTCAGGAGGCGACCGCACAGGCCGCGCCCGACTCCGAGTCCGTCGAGGCTCTCCTCTTCGATCGTGACGCCGGTGACACGGACACCACTCCCGTCGAAGGGGACTCGACCGTCGCT
>JBBDIV010000034.1:0-4113 GCA_040880225.1 Gemmatimonadota bacterium | reverse complement strand
CTTTACTGCGATCTGGCTTCCGCGGCGAAGCTGGATCCGACGGATGCCGCGGCGGATTCGGCTGCCGAGGACGCCGAATCCCCGGAGGACGGCCAGGTGTTCCGTCCGCTCACTGCGCTCTTCGGGACCGGGCAGGCGGACGGCGAGTTCCTGGTGGCGACCGAGGACATGCAGCTCGTGGACCAGTTCCTGGCGCTGCCACAGGTGCAGGCCGTGATTCCCCGAGACATCTCCCTGCAGTGGGGATGGGAACCCGTGGCCGCGGGGGCGCGAACGTATCGTCAGCTCTTCGTTCTCGAGGATGAGGCATTCCTGACGGGCGACATGCTCGAAGACGCGAGCGCCACCCGGGATCCGCAGTTCAACCAGGCGATCGTTCAGTTCGAGCTCTCGCGCGTTGGAGGACGCAGGTTCTCCGACCTGACAGGTCGGAGTATCGGCGAGAGGATCGCGATCCTGCTCGACGATCAGGTGGTGAGCGCTCCGGTGGTCAATTCCCGGATCGGAGCTCGCGGACAGATCGAGCTCGGCGGTGCTTCGATGGAGGAGGCCACGGACCTGGCGCTCGTGCTTCGGGCGGGCGCCCTGCCCGCGCCTCTCCGGTTGATGGAAGAACGGACCGTGGGAGCCTCGCTCGGGCAGGATTCGATTCAGCAGGGCATGATGGCGGGGATCATCGGACTGGCGTTCGTGGTGCTGATCATGATTGCCTACTACCGACTTTCGGGGATCATCGCCGTGCTGGCTCTCTCGGTCTACGTGCTTCTGGTGCTGGGGGGACTCGCTGCGCTGAACGCGACCCTCACGCTCCCGGGCATCGCGGGTCTGATTCTCTCCATCGGGATGGCCGTGGACGCGAACGTCCTGATCTTCGAACGGATCCGGGAGGAGCTCGCGGAGGGGCGGGTCGTGCGGACGGCCGTCGACGAAGGCTTCGCCCATGCGCTCTCCGCCATCGTGGATGCGAACATCACGACCATGATCACCGCGTTGATCCTGTTTCAGTTCGGCACCGGACCGGTTCGAGGGTTCGCCGTCACGCTCTCGATCGGCATCATCGCGTCGTTTTTCACCGCACTATACGTGACGCGGACGCTCTACCTGATCTACCTCCGCGGCAAAACGGCGACCGATACCCTGAGCATTTAGCGGAGCCTCCGAGGCTGTCCGCCATTCAACCTCCCAGAGGCCTGGCACGATGCAACTGTGGATTTTCCGCGACGCGAAGTATCCGTTTCTCAATTGGCGCCGGAAGGCCTATGTGGCTTCCGCCGTCGTGCTGTTGATCGGGATCGGGGCGATGATCTTCAACATCATCTCGACGGGGAACTGGCAGAACTACGGAGTGGACTTCACCGGGGGCACCCGGGTCGTCGTCCAGGTTTCCGAGGGCACGACCGTAGCCGATCTCCGGGAGGCGCTGGGAGGCGCCGAAGCCCCCCCGATCAGCCGGTTCGGGGCGGAGAACGAGTTCACGATCCGCATTCCTCTCGAAGGTACGTCCGACCCGGAGACGATTGCCGGTGAGGTGGCGGCGACTCTGGAAACGAGTCCGCTGATCGGTGAGTTCGAGGTGCTGGATCGGGAGTTCGTAGGTCCTACGATCGGCGGCGAGCTACAGCAACAAGCGTTGCTTGCGATCCTGATCTCGTTCCTCGCGACACTCCTCTATCTGGCGATCCGGTTCGAGTTCAGATTCGGCCTAGCGTCGGTGGTCGCCACGGTTCACGATATCCTCCTGACACTCGGTTTTCTCGCACTCTTCCGTCTCGAGATCTCGCTCCCGACCGTGGCCGCCATCCTGACGGTCATCGGGTACTCCCTCAACGACACGATCGTGGTCTTCGACCGGATCCGGGAGAATCTCAACAGGAAGGGAGGGCGCCGAGAAGAGCCGCTCAGCTTGATCAACCGATCCATCAACGAAGTCCTGCCCCGGACCGTCATGACCTCAGGCACGACGCTCGCCGTCCTGTGCGCCCTTCTCGTGCTCGGCGGCGCCGTCATCCGCGATTTCACTCTGGTGCTCATACTGGGGGTCGTGATCGGAACGTATTCTTCGATCTTCGTGGCCTCTCCCGCGCTTCTCGAGATCCAGAAGCGCTGGGGTACCAAGGAGGACGCGGAGAAGCGCAAGCGTCGGAAGGGCCGTGGGGGCAAGAAGGCGATCCCCGTCTGATCCTTGTTTGATACGCACTGCCACCTCACACACGAGCGGTTTCAGGGTGAAGTCCCGGCCGTCCTGAGCCGAGCCGCCGAAGCGGGCGTGGAGGGCGTCGTGACGGTCGCTTCCGACCTCGATGACACGCGGGCCGCACTCGCGATCCTGAACGGTGTCTCCGAAGCCGGATCGGTGTCCCCCCTTCCTCGACACCGGGTGACGGCAGGGGTTCATCCCCACCACGCGGAACACCTTCCGCCCGGCGCGCGCGCTCGACTGGCCGAGCTCCTCCACTCGGATCCGCGCATCGTGGCGGTGGGCGAGTGTGGGTTGGACTTCCACTACGACCTGGCCCCTCGCGAGGCGCAGTTCCGTGCATTCGACCTGCAGATGGAGGTTGCCGCGGAGACCGCCTTGCCCCTCGTCGTACACTGCCGCGACGCGGAAGAGGAGATGAAGGGGCGGGTACGGCAGGCCGGAGCTGCGGGAGTCCGGGGGGTCCTCCACTGCTTTCCCGGGGATCTCGAGCTGCTGGAGGTTGCGCTGGAAAGCGGGTGGTCCGTCTCGTTCACGGGCCTCGTCACCTTTCGATCCTTCGATGGCCTGGAGTCGGTGCGCCGGGTCCCCGCGGACCGCTACATGCTCGAGACCGACGGTCCGTACCTCGCGCCCGTTCCCCGAAGAGGGCAGCGCAACGAGCCGGCGTTCCTGCCCCATATCCGGGATCGGATCGCCGAGCTTCGCGATGAGGATCCCTCCCGGGTCGAGCAGGATACCGATGCCAACGCCCGCCGCTTCTTCGGCTTCTGACTCAATGTCGCGGACCATCCACATCCTTCCAGACAGCGTCGCGAACCAGATCGCGGCGGGCGAGGTCGTGGAGCGTCCGGCCTCCGTAGTCAAGGAGCTGGTGGAGAACGCCATCGATGCCGGCGCGCGCAGGATCGACGTCCGGCTCGAGCGCGGGGGCAAGCGGCTGGTGCGCGTTTCGGACGACGGATGGGGGATGGGACGAGAGGATGCGATCCTCTCCCTGGACCGTCACGCCACGTCCAAGATCTCGGAAACCCACGATCTCCAGGGCGTCCCCACCTTCGGATTCCGAGGGGAGGCGCTGCCGTCGATCGCTTCGGTGGCGCGGTTCACCCTGGAGACCCGGCTCGAAGACGACGGAATCGGGACCCGGATCCGTGTGCGCGGTGGCACGATCGAAGGCGTGGACGACGTCGCTCGTACCCGGGGCACGACCGTGACCGTGGAGAACCTGTTCTTCAATGCCCCGGCTCGGGCCAAGTTTCTCCGGACTCCGGCCGTTGAAACCCGGGCGGTGAGCGAGGCCCTGACACCCCTGGCGCTCGCGCATCCGGCCGTCGCGATCACGCTGGTATCCGACGATCGGACGCTGATGGAGCTTCCCGAGGTCCCCGACGTGATCCGGCGGATCTCGGGGCTGTGGGGGGAGGAGGCGGCCTCTGCGCTGATCCCGGTGGCCTTCCGGGAGGGCGAACATGTCCTCTGCGGAGTGGTCCAGCGCCCCGACGCGGTGCGGCCGGGATTTCGCCGTGCGTATCTCTTCCATGGCGAGCGCCCGTTCCGCGAGCCCGCGTTGCTCCGGGCGGCGGAGCGCGGCTACCGCACGACGATTCCCGAGGGTCACCGGCCCTGGCTGATCCTCTTCCTCGACGCGCCGGCCGGGAGCGTGGACGTGAACGTGCATCCCACCAAGGCTGAGGTCCGTTTCCGCGACCGATCCGTGATCGAGGACCTCGTGGAGGGTGGCGTGCGGATCGCCCTCGAAACCGAAGACAGCGCGGCGACCATGGACCAGGTCCACCAATCCAGCGGACTCGCGGTCCGTGAGCGAGCGGCGGGTAGGAGCCCCTCATCACGGGAAGAGCCGGCGGAACCGGCCGACGGCCCCGGCCCACCCCCTTCGGATTCGCAGATCGCAC
>JBBDIV010000033.1:0-6098 GCA_040880225.1 Gemmatimonadota bacterium | reverse complement strand
CCAGGATCGCCGCACCGGCCATCCCACCGGATCCCGCCACGACGAGAAGATGGCCCGCTGCCTTCTTGTGCGTGACAAGCGACCGAACGGGCCGGTTCGCCCGGGCCCAGCCTCCAGTGATGAGTCTCGCCTTGCCGGGAGGGCTTCCTCCGAGTTCCTCGGAGTCCCGCTCGGAACGAGACGCGGCCGAGGTGGATGGGGGGAACCCGATCTCGACGGCCACGAGCCGGCCTGCGTGCGCCCGACCCGGAAAGAGCATCGTCCCCAGCTTGGGGTCGCCGAATGCCACGGTGAGCCCGGCCTGAACGGCTTCCCCCGGCACGGCCCCGGACGCGGAGTCCACTCCGGTGGGGACGTCCAGCGCCATTCTGGGCCGATCCACGCGGTTGATCCCACGGATCACCCGATCGTAGGGCGGGCGGGGAGCCCCGCTCACACCGGTTCCCAGGAGCGCGTCCACCAGGACGGCCGCTTCGGTCAAGAGCCCGTACAGGAGCGCAGGGTCGTCGGGAACCCTGCGGACCGGAACCGGCCATCCGTGGAGGAGCGGGTCGGGGTCGGGCCGGTCACCCACCAAGAGGATCTCCACGTGGCGGCCCTGTGCGAAAAGTGTCCGGGCGAGCACCACTCCATCGCCCCCGTTGTTGCCCGACCCGACCGCGACGAGGACGCGCCCGCGGGGCCAGAGGCGATCGAGCACGAGGGCTGCACCGCGACCGGCGTTCTCCATGAGAACGGCCGCGGGCACGCCGAACTCTTCGATGGCCCGGCGATCGAACCGGGCAGCCTCGTCACCGGTTGGGAGGAAGACGGCCGGGCGGCCGAAGGATCGGTCGGAACCACGAGGGAAAGGGCGCAGTTGCTCGGGCTCGGGCGTCGAGGGGCTCATTCGAGGTCGCCGGAGCTACTTGTAGCTCTGACCGATCGCCCGCCCGAAGGTGATCTCGCCGTTGTCGATCCGGATGTTGAACCCACAGTCCGGATTCGAGCAGACCCAGGCCTTGTAGCGGATCGGTGCCCCGTCCCGACCGTAGTCGGAGAGGGGGAGAAGAAGCCCCGCGTCACACTTCTGGCATGCCGGAAACTGGAAGTCCTGCTCCACGGTCGTTACCTCCTCCCGGCCTCAGATCTCTCTCGCCGTCCGGTGAGTCCCATGGCTCGGGGCGGATCCGGACGGAAACCCGCTCCGGGGGGAGCATGCCGTCTAGCCGGCCGTCCACGGGTAGTCCCGATCGAACGCCTCCTCGAACTCGAAGAGGCCACGGAAGTCCTCCGGGCGATCCTGTTCCTGGGTGATCAGAACTCCGGCCTCGACCAGCGCGAAGACGATCTCGCCCATGTCCTCGGTCGTGTGGATGCCCCAATGCTCCAGCACCGTGCGCGCCAGCGGCCCGAATCGCTCGAGCGCCAGCGAGCGCACCCCGTAGGCGAGCTCGGCCCCCGAGATATGCCGCGGCTCGTCCAGTTCGTGGATCACGTGGTGGAGCGCCGACAGGACGAAGAGGTACGCCTTCCCCTGGAAGCGGGGGTTCCGCTCCTTGAGGCGATGGAGAATCTCGTCGGCGAATTGAACGTCGGTCATAGCGCGAAAGTTGGGTCCAGGTGGTCCGAGACGCCAGACCCCCCGCGGCTCGCGGAGACGCGGTGGGAAGGTACGAGGCGAGCTCGTGGGCGTGACCCGTGTCCGTAGGGCGGGGATCTCCGCCTCACAGGGCAGGGGCCTCCGTCCCCTTTTTCGACGCGACCGGCTCTCCAACGAGTTCGGAGTAGAGGGGAAAGCCGCGAGCCAGCTCGGCGACCTCCGAGCGGACTCGGTCCTGCAGCGACTCGTTCCCCCAGTCTTCGAGGATGTCGGCAATCCAGTTTCCGACCCGGCGCATCTCGTCGTCCTTCATGCCGCGGCTGGTGAGAGCCGGAGTTCCGAGCCGGAGCCCCGAGGTGACGAAGGGAGATCGAGGCTCTCCGGGGACCGTGTTCTTGTTGGTTGTGACTCCTGCGCTCTCGAGCGCGCGCTCCGCCACTTTCCCCGTGAGATCGCCACGGTCGCGCAGGTCCAGGAGGAGGAGGTGGTTGTCCGTCCCGCCGGACACCAGTTCGAAGCCCCGTTCGACCAGGGTCTCACCCAGCACCCGAGCGTTGGTGACGATCTGCTGGGCATATGCCCGGAACGACGGATCGAGGGCTTCCCTGAACGCGACCGCCTTGGCGGCGATGATGTGCATGAGAGGACCGCCCTGCGTGCCGGGGAAAACCGCCTTGTCGACGGCCTTCCCGTGCTCCTCCTTCGAGAGGATGAGCCCCCCTCGGGGCCCACGGAGGGTCTTGTGGGTGGTCGTGGTCACGACGTCGGCATGGGGCACGGGGCTCGGATGCAGATCCACGGCCACGAGTCCCGCGATGTGCGCCATGTCGACCATCAAGCGGGCATCCACCTCGCGTGCGATCTCACCGAACACCTCGAAGTCGATGATCCGGGGGTACGCGCTCGCCCCGGCGATGATGAGCTTCGGGCGCTCTCGGCGAGCCTGCTCGCGGAGGGCATCGTAGTCCAACCGGCCATCGTCCTCACGCACACCGTAGGCACCCACCTCGTAGAGGAGACCCGACGCGTTCACGGGCGAACCGTGGGTGAGGTGTCCACCGTGGCTCAGGTTCATGCCGAGGATCCGATCGCCCGGTTCCAGAAACGCGAGATACACGGCCATGTTGGCCTGCGCTCCAGAATGGGGCTGCACGTTGACGTGATCCGCCCCGAACAGCTCGATCGCCCTTGCGCGGGCGAGCTCCTCGACCTGGTCCACGAATTCACAGCCACCGTAATAGCGCTTGCCGGGCAGGCCCTCGGCGTACTTGTTCGTCAGCACCGTGCCGGCCGCCTCGAGTACGGCGCGCGAGACGAAATTCTCGGAGGCGATCAGCTCCAGCTGGGTGGCCTGGCGACGGCCCTCGCGCTGGACGGCGGCGAAGACCTCCGGGTCACCGGCGCTCAGATGCGGATAGGGATCGGACATGACGCGGTGCTGTCTCCTGTATCGAGGTTCGGGGACTCCGATCGCCCGCGCCTCTCCGACGCGGTGCGCTCGCAGACCGTGTGAGGAAGATGTCGACCTCCCGGGCAAGATGGAACCGCCCCCGGACGCGGCATCCGGTCAGACTCGACTGCGATGGAGTCTGCGAACGCTCGCGATCCTCGCCTCCGCGATGCGATCCGCGGCCGCGGCGGGCGTGATCGCCTCGCTTCGAGCCGTGTCGAAGACGCGTCGAAGGGTTTCGAAGATCCCTGCGGCACGAGCCCGGCTCCGATCCCGGCTCCAGCCGGTGAGCTCTCCGTAGATGTTGATGAGCCCTCCGGCGTTCACGACGTAGTCGGGAGCATACAAGATCCCCCTCTCCTTCAACGCGCCCGCATGCTCCGGCCGAGCGAGCTGGTTGTTCGCGGCCCCTGCCACGATGTCGACCTCGAGGAGGGGAAGCGTCCGATCGTCGATCACCCCGCCGAGGGCACACGGCGCGAAGATATCGGCATCGACGGAAAAGACCTCGTCCACGGCGACGACCTCGGCGCCCAGGGCATCGCGTGCCCGCTCGACCCGCTCGCGATCGACATCCGACACCGTGAGGCGGGCCCCGGCGTCGGCGAGGAGGCCACAGAGATGGTGACCCACATGCCCTACGCCCTGGACGACCACGTGCCTGCCGGCGAGGGAGGCGTCTCCATAGACCTCCAGAGCGCAGGCCCGCAGTGCGTGGAAAGCGCCGAGCGCGGTCACTGGAGAGGGGTCACCGGAGCGCCCGTGCAGACCCGCCACATGTCCGGTTTCCATCTGCACGAAGTCCATGTCGTCCACGGAGGTGCCGACATCCTCCGCTGCGATGTAGCGTCCCCCGAGCGATTCGACGAACCGACCGTGCGCCCGGAAGATCATCTCGCGGTCCGTCGTGCGGTTGTCGCCGAGGATCACGGACTTCCCTCCCCCCAGATCGACCCCCGCGATGGCCGCCTTGTACGTCATGCCGCGCGCCAGCCGGAGGACGTCCACCACGGCCTCTCGCTCACTGGGGTAATCCCAGAAACGTGTCCCCCCCATCGCGGGGCCGAGAGACGAATCGTGGATCGCGATGATCCCCCGGTAGCCCACCTCCGGCTCGGACCAGAATGCGATCTGTTCGTGGTCGTGCTCACTGAGTCGTTCGAAGATCTCCATGCGCGTTCGCCGGTCTCCTCTCGATCCTGGTGATCTGGGAGGCCCACCTCGCCCCGACCTCCCCCTCTCTGTATGCGTCCGAGACGCCATGGCTCGGATTTCCTACTGCGGGGGATTCATCGCAGGACGATCCAGCCCAGGAGATAGATCGCCAGAAGGTTCGCTCCGACCGTCATCGACCACCACCCCTGGTGAGGATCGCCGTTGTCCGACTCCGCGGGAGTGCCGGCGGGACCAGCGCCCGACCCATCGATCAGGCGGGCGAGTGCCTCCCGGGCTCGCACTCCGGGCAGTCGGCCGCCCACGGTCACCGAGAGTCCCAGGAGGACCAGGAGAACCCCCGCGGTGAACACCCCCAGCAACCACATCTCGACTGGAGCCGGGAATCGAAGCCCCGCGCGAGGCTCGAGCCACGAGAGCGCGGGCGCCACAACGGCCCACCCACCCGCCAGGATCAACGCCACTCCGCTCGAGGTCGTCCAGAAACGCGATGTCGGCAACGATCCCTCCTGGTTCCCGTTCCGAGGCGCCTCGGGCGTCCGTCGGGTGGCCGCGAGGCCGGACCGGGCGCTACCCCCGGCGGATCGCAAGCGCCACGGCGTTTCCCCCACCCAGGCAGAGGGTGGCCAATCCAGTTTCACGGTCCAGATCCTCGAGAGCGTGCAGGAGTGTGACGAGGATCCGCGCACCCGAAGCTCCGATCGGGTGTCCCAGGGCCACGGCTCCACCGCGTACGTTGACGCGGTCCGGATCCAGCCCCAGTGCCTCGATGTCCGCGATGGCCTGCACCGCGAATGCCTCGTTCAGCTCCACCAGGTCGTAGTCTTCGATCGACGACGCCGTCCTCTCCAGCAGACGTTCGACGGCAGCCACGGGGGCAAAGAAGAGTTCGCGGGGGTTCATGCCGCCGGCCGCATAGCCTGTGACCCGGGCGCGTACCGTCAGGCCGTGCACCTGAGCGAATTCCAGCGAAGTCAACACGAGTGCGGCGGCACCGTCGTTCAGACCCGGGGCGTTGCCCGCGGTCACCACCAGCTCCTCGATGTCGTCGGGGGCATCAGCGGGAAACGCCGGGCGCAAGCGTCCCAGCGCCTCGAGCGAGGTGTCCCGCCGGGGCCCTTCGTCCGTGTCCACGATCTGGGTCTCCCTCCGACCCACCACCTCCACCGGAACGATCTCCCGCTCGAATCTCCCCTCGTCGATGGCTCGAACGGCCTTCCGATGAGAGTCGAGTGCGAACGCGTCCGCCTCCGCTCGACCCACCCCGGCCCTGTCCGCCGTGTACTCGGCGTGGCCTCCCATGTGGCAGTCGCCGAACGAGCACCAGAGCCCGTCGTGGATGAGCCCGTCCTCGAGGGTCTGATCGCCGAGCTTGACCCCCGAGCGCAGTCCTCGGACGTAGTGCGGTGCGTTGGACATCGACTCGAAGCCCCCGGCCACGACGACCCGGGAATCGCCCGCGCGGATGGACTGCGCGGCGAGCATCACGGCCTTGAGACCGGAGCCGCACACCTTGTTCACGGTCAGCGCGGGAATCCGGACGGACAGGCCCGCTCCCAGGGCCGCCTGTCTGGCGGGCGCCTGTCCGACGCCGGCCTGTATCACATTGCCCAGGATCACCTCGTCTACCACTGCGGGATCGATTTCCGAGCGGTCGACGGCCTCGCGGACTGCGACCGCCCCCAGCTCCGGCGCGGCGAGGGGGCTCAGCCCTCCCAGAAAGCGGCCCACCGGTGTGCGTACGCCACTCACGAGGACCGGTAGTCGAGAAGGATCGGTCATGGTACCTCCCGAATGGTTCGTCGGTCTGCTTCGAGACGCCCCCATACGTGCACGGGGTCGTGCTCGAAGACGATGAGCCACTCCTCGTCGTGCGCCCTCTGCCAGAGAGCA
>JBBDIV010000032.1:0-6191 GCA_040880225.1 Gemmatimonadota bacterium | reverse complement strand
CCCGGGGTCCCGGACGGCGTCGACGACGAGGGCTCTCGATGTCTCGGAGGGGACGAGAAGGGATGGCCGGGGCTCCCGCGCCACGGCGATGATCCCCTGGGGGCTCTCCGTGTCCGCGAACTCCCGGAGCGTCGCCGCCGGCACGGGCACCAGCTCCGCGCCCTCCGCCTCGACCCGATCGACGACCTCTCGGAGGGGCCCATCGGCCGCGGCTTCGTCCACGACGACGAACGCCAGCTCGGCACCATGGTCCATTGCCGTATCGAGAACCCGGGTCCCTTCGACCAGAACCATGCGTTCGGCCTCGCGCCCCCGCCGGGTCGAGATCCGTCGCAGAAGTCGCTCCCGGGACCGGCTCAGAGGCACGGTGTTTCCGTGCCGAACCCAACCGGGTGCGCACAGGGTACACTGGCTTCGAGCGACTCTTCCCGATCCTCCAGCGCAGAAGACCTCATGAACCCATCCGTCCCTCCAACGGCGCTCACCATCGCCGGAAGCGACAGCGGAGGCGGTGCCGGGATCCAGGCTGACATCAAGACATTCCAGGCGTTCGGGGTATTCGGTACGAGCGCGCTCACGGCGATCACCGCGCAAAATACACTCGGGGTCGGCGCGGTGCACCCGGTGCCCCTCGACGTGGTCCGGGCACAGATCGACCGGGTCGTCGAGGACCTGGCTCCGTCCGCGATCAAGTCCGGGATGCTGGCCACGGCAGAACTCGTCCGGACCGTGGCGGAGGCGATCGACGACCATGGGCTCGATCTCTACGTCCTCGATCCCGTGATGGTCGCGTCGTCCGGAGACCGGCTTCTGGCAGAGGATGCCGTGGGGGCCGTCGCCGAGGAGCTTATCCCGCGGTCCTTCGTGGTGACGCCGAACCTCCAGGAGGCGCGCATCCTCACCTCGCTTTCGATCGAGGACGAGACGGGCCAACGCGAGGCGGCGGTGCGACTCGTCGAGATGGGAGCCCGCGCCGCACTCGTCAAAGGAGGGCACGGTCCGGGCCACGTCCTGGTCGACGTCCTCTGGGACGGCCGCGAACACCACGTCTGGCGGCGAGACCGGATCGACACCCGCAACACACATGGGACGGGCTGCACCCTCTCCGCGGGCATCGCAGCTGGACTGGCCTCGGGCCGCAACCTGCACCTCTCCGTAGACCGCGCGCTCGCGTACGTTGCCGAAGCGATCCGGACCGCGCCCGACCTCGGCCAGGGCCACGGCCCGATCAACCACCTCGTCCTTCCGCCGGGTCTGGCGCGCCACTGGTAGGTAGCGCCGGTGACCGGGCCGGCATCTCTCCTCCCACGCCTCCGTTCCCCCGCGGCCGCGTTCATGGTCGGTTCCCGTCCAGTCGTGCGAGGACCTGCTCGAGCAGGCGTGAGAGGACCTTTCCCCCGACCTCTCCAGCGCGGAGCACCTCCTCGTGGTCCAACCTCCCCCTCCCCAGCCCCGCCGCTCGGTTCGCCACGACCGAAAGCCCCAGGGTGCGCATGCCCGCCCTGCGTGCGGCCTTCGCCTCCGGCACGGTCGACATTCCCACCAGATCGGCACCCGCAGCCCGGAGCATCCGGATCTCGGCCGGGGTTTCGTAGTTCGGGCCCAGTACGGCCGCATAGACCGCCGGTGTCAGCTGAATACCCATGTCGCGCGCGGTGCTCTGCGCAGCCTCGGCAAGTCCCGGGTCGAACAGTCCTCCGACGGGAGGCGGGACCATCTCGATCTCCCGTGAGCCGCTTTCCCCGCACCTCAGCCTCGTGGGGACACGGCTGTTTCTTCCGGAGATCCCATGCTCGACGGGCGAGCAGCACCCGAACGGCGATTGCAGGTCCAGATGGTCTTCGATTAGGGCGATCTGGCCCGGTTCGAGTCCGGGAGCGATCGAACCGGAGGAATTCGTCAGGACCACCAGGCCCGCGCCGAGGGCCCTGGCTGCCAGGATCGGGGCCTCGACGAGCCGGCGCCCATGTCCCTCGTACAGATGAAACCGGCCGAGCTGGGCCAGGATGCGGCGTCCACCGAGGGTTCCACCCACGAAGCGGCCGGGATGGCCGAGGACGCCCGCCTCGGGGAACCCCGGCAGGCGCCCGAACGGAACCTCGATCGCGTCCCGAAGGATGTCGGCAACCCCCGCCAACCCCGACCCGAGAACGACCAGGACCTCCGGAGAGCCTTCGAGCTCCTCTCGAAGGACCGACGCCACCCGAGTCGGATCGACTGCCCCGGCAGGCCGATCCAGCGCCCCACCCCGCCGATCCGGCAGGATCGACCGCCGATATGACGGCTTTTCGGGTGGTTTCCCCGGCACGGACATTGCTCCTGCTGGCCTACGGCAAAGTGGCACTTCGACCGCGTCGACGATTTCCGCCGGCTGTGGCCGCGCGAACCGAACAGGAACTCGAGGAGAGCACATGGGCAAGGTCATAGGTATCGATCTGGGAACCACCAACTCCGTTGTCGCCGTCATGGAGGGCGGTGAGCCCGTTGTGATTCCCAACGCCGAGGGAGGCCGCACGACCCCATCCGTGGTGGGTTTCTCGAAGGACGGAGAACGACTGGTCGGACAGGTAGCACGGCGTCAGGCGATCACCAATCCGAACAACACCGTGTTCTCCGTCAAGCGCTTCATGGGTCGCGGATACAGTGAGGTGGTGGAGGAGCGCAAGCTCGTTCCCTACGAGCTCGTCCGCGATGCGGAGGACCGGGTGCAGATCAAGGTCCCGAACGCGGACAAGACGTTCAATCCCCCGGAGCTCTCGGCGATCATCCTCCAGAAGATGAAGCAGACCGCCGAGGACTACCTGGGACAGACCGTGGACCAGGCGGTCATCACGGTCCCCGCATACTTCAACGACTCGCAGCGCCAGGCTACCAAGGACGCCGGACGGATTGCAGGACTCGACGTGCTCCGCATCATCAACGAGCCTACGGCGGCCGCGCTCGCGTACGGCCTCGACAAGAAGAAGGACGAGAAGATCGCCGTCTTCGATCTGGGGGGCGGCACCTACGACATCTCCGTGCTCGAGTTGGGCGACGGAGTCTTCGAGGTGAAAGCCACGAACGGGGACACCCATCTGGGTGGAGACGACTTCGACCAGCGGATCATCGACTGGTTGGTCGAGGAGTTCAAGAAGGACCAGGGCATCGACCTGGCGCAGGACGCGATGGCACTCCAGCGCCTGAAGGAGGCCTCGGAGAAGGCGAAGATGGAGCTGTCCTCGACGATGCAGACGGATATCAATCTCCCCTTCATCACGGCGACCCAGGAGGGTCCGAAGCACCTCAATATCACGCTCTCTCGGTCCCGTTTCGAACAGCTTGTCTCGGACCTGATCGAACGGACGATTCCGCCCATGGAGTCCGCGCTCAAGGACGCGGGACTCGATCCGTCCGAGGTGGACGAGATCATCCTCGTGGGTGGTTCCACCCGCATTCCGAAGATCCAGGACGTCGTGAAGGACTTCTTCGGGAAGGACCCGCACAAGGGAGTGAACCCGGACGAGGTCGTCGCGATCGGTGCCGCGATTCAGGGCGGGGTCCTGGCTGGAGACGTGAAGGACGTCCTGCTGCTCGATGTGATCCCGCTCTCGCTCGGGATCGAAACCCTCGGCGGTGTCATGACCCCTCTGATCGATCGGAACACGACCATTCCGACCAAGAAGGCGGAGGTGTTCTCGACCGCTGAAGACAACCAGACCACCGTCGAGATCCATGTGCTTCAGGGCGAACGCAAGATGGCGGTCGACAACAAGACCATCGGCAAGTTCCAGCTCACCGGAATCCCGCCCGCGCCGCGGGGCGTGCCCCAGGTCGAAGTGACCTTCGACATCGACGCGAATGGGATCCTGAACGTGTCGGCCAAGGATCGCGCGACCGGGAAGGAGCAGAAGATCCGGATCGAGGCGTCGTCCGGTCTCTCCGAAGATGAGATCGACCGGATGGTCAAGGACGCCGAGGCCCACGCCTCCGAAGACGAAGAGCGCCGGAAGTCGGTCGAGGCCCGCAACAACCTGGACTCGCTCGTCTATCAGGTGGAGAAGGACTCCGCCGAGTGGGGAGACCAGATCGGCGCGTCCGAGAAGGAGCGGCTCGAGAAGGCCATGGAGGCCGGAAAAGAGGCGCTCAAGTCGGACGACGTGGGTCGCATGAACAGCGCGCGTGACGAACTGATGCAGGCGTTCAGCGCGGCCGGCCAGCAGGTCTACGAGGCGCAGGCCGAGACCGCCGAAGGTGCGGCCGAGGGCGCCGCGGGTCCCGAATCCGGACCGTCCGACGAGACCGTCGATGAGGAGGAAGAGGTGGTCGAAGCCGACTACGAGATCGTCGACGAAGAGAAGGGCTGAGTGGGCGTCCCGTACCCACGCCGGCGATCGAGGGGGGACGCAGTCGCGCGTCGTCTCGTCCCTCGGTCGCCGATGAGGGCCGATGAGGGGACCCAGTGCCGCAAGGTCGTGTAGTACCGCCTGGAACCGAGGGAGTGTGATCGAGGACTCTCCGTCCCGTCGGATCGGCTGGCTGAGGTTCGAAGCGAACGATTCCGAAGGGAAGCAGTAGAAACGCAGAACGAGAGGGACGCATCTGATGTTCGATCCCCTGAAGCTGAAAACGAGGATCCTGATCTACACGGTCACGGCGTTCGCACTCGGGCTGGGCGGTGCCTCCCTGATGGGCTGGACCTCGCTCACGGCGATGCCGGCCATCCAGCAGTCGCCGCAGGTGCCGCAGGAGGCCATCCAGCCGGCCCTCGATCTCAGCAACGCCTTCATGACCATAGCGGAGGCCGTGACGCCCGCGGTCGTGAGGATCGAGGCCGAACGGCCAACTGCGGCCGGATCCGGCGGAGCTCCGTCGCAGATCCCCGAGCCCTTCCGCGAGTTTTTCCCCGATCCGGACCAGGCCCCGCCGAACCAGCCGCCGTTTCGAACGGCGGGTGGAAGCGGGTTCATTGTCAGCGAGGATGGGTACATCCTCACGAATGACCACGTAGTTTCCGGGGCAACACGCATCCGGGTCTACCTCCCCGACCGTCGTGAGTACGCGGCTGAAGTCGTGGGTACCGACCCCACGACGGACGTCGCGGTCATCAAGATCGAGGACGGAAACCTGCCCACGCTCAGCCTCGGATCCTCGGGGGACGTGCGCGTCGGCGAGTGGATTCTCGCAATCGGAAACCCCGGGCTCGGAAGCGGTGGCTCGGCCCTCGACTACACGGTGACTTCCGGGATCGTGAGCGCTATTGGTCGACCCCTGCAGCTCATCCAGAACGAACTGCGACAGGACACGGAATATCAGGAGGTCGCTTCTTTCGCGATCGAGGACTTCATCCAGACCGACGCGGTGATCAACCCTGGCAACTCCGGGGGGCCGATGGTCAACGTGAACGGCCAGGTCGTGGGGATCAACTCCGCGATCGCATCCCGCACGGGATACTATCAGGGATACGGGTTCGCCATCCCCATCGATCTCGCGAGACGAATCATGGAGGATCTCGTCGAGTACGGTGAGGTCCGGCGGGCCTATCTCGGAGTCGCGATGCGTCCTGTCGAACCCGTGGATGCGGAGCTCTACGGGCTCCCCCGCACGATGGGCGCCTTCGTGAACGAGGTCGTCGAGGGGACACCGGCAGCGCAAGCCGGCCTCCAGCAGGAGGACGTCATCGTGGCGGTGAACGGCGTGGACGTCGAACGGCCCGGCCAGCTTCAGGTGCTGATCGCTCAGCGGCGACCGGGCGACGAGGTGACGGTCGAGTTCTATCGGAATGGTGAGCGCCGCGATGTCACCGTGGAGCTCGAGCAGGCCCCGCTGGCTCCTCGGGTAGCGGAGGCCCCTCAGCCCGAAGCCGGGGCGGAGGACCGGATCGGGATCCAGGTCGAGGAGTTGGGGCAGGATGCAGCTGCGAGCCTCGGATATGAATCCCCCGGGGGCGTGGTCATCTCGGGCGTGAGTCCTACGGGACCCGCCGGGCGTGCCGGAGTCCCGCAAGGCGTGAAGTTGAACGGGATCAATCGTGAAACGATCGAAGACGTGTCCGACGTGAGCGAAGTCCTTGCCGGGGTCGAGCCTGGCGGCATCGTGACGTTGCGCCTCGAATTCCCGGACGAGTCGACCCGAATCGTCAACCTGAGGGTGCCCGAGTAGGAGCAGCACTCGGTCACATCGGACTCGATCGGGTCCGACCGACGGAACAGGCC
>JBBDIV010000031.1:10830-39716 GCA_040880225.1 Gemmatimonadota bacterium | reverse complement strand
CCGCCTGCCGGCATCGACCTTCGATCCCGCACCGCTACTTCTATCGGATCACACATAAGGAGCATCGCTCGACGTGACCCCAACGCCACTCCCCACCTCCTCGGAGATCCGCGACGTACTCTCGGAGTCCTCGCGAGGCCCGCTGAAGGCGAAAGAGATCGCTCGTTCGTTCGAAATTCCCCAGCGCGACTACCGGCGGTTCCGAAACTATCTCCGAAAGTTGGAGAGAACGGGCGAGCTGTATCGGGTCAAGGGAAACCGATACGCGGTCCCCGAGAAGATCAACCTGACCGTGGGCAAACTTCAGGTTACGCGCGCCGGTGACGCCTTCCTTCGACCGGACAGCCCGAAGGATCCCGACGTCTTCGTCCCGGGTCGCAACCACGAGTCCGCGATGGACGGAGACCACGTCGCCGTCCGGATCGAGGATCGCCCCCGGGGAAGAGCGCCCGTGGGGCGGGTCGTGAAAGTTCTGGAGCGTGCCCGGGAGTCGGTGGTCGGTACGTTCCATCAGAACCGCGAGTTCGGTTTCGTCACCCCCCTCGATCGGCGCGTCACCCGCGACATCCTCATCGGGCAGGAGAAACGAGGCGACGCGGAGGACGGGGACGTGGTCGTGGTGCGGATCACGCAGTTCGGGGACTCCCGCATGAACGCGACCGGCGCCGTCGAGCGCGTGCTCGGCGCAATGGACGATCCCGGCGTGGATGTGCTCGCCATCCTTCACGGGCACGGGCTCCCGCAGGAGTTTCCGAAGGAGGTCGAAGCGGCCGCGCGCGAGGCCGAGGTCCGGGTGCGGGAGCCGGGCAAGCGCGTGGATCTCACGGATCTGCTCGTCTTCACGATCGATCCGCCCGACGCCAAGGACCACGATGACGCCCTGTCGGTCGTGCCGGTCGGGGACGGGGTGTGGGAGGTGGGGGTCCACATCGCCGACGTTTCCCACTTCGTCGAAGAGGGCGGGTTGCTCGACCTGGAGGCGTATCGGCGCGGCACTTCGGTGTACCTGGTCGACCAGGTCGTCCCCATGCTTCCACATCGACTGTCTGCCGACCTCTGTTCACTGACGGAGGGAGAAGATCGGCTTGCGGTCTCCCTCTTCCTGCGCCTCGACGAGAGGGGCCGCGTGCGTGACCATCGGTTCGAACGTACGAGAATCCGCAGCTCGCACAGTCTGAACTACGACCAGGCGCACGCGGTTCTCGCCGGCGAGAGCTCGATCGATGCAGCGATGGACGAGGCGCTCCATGCCCTGAAGCGCCTGGCAGACGTTCAGCGCGAACGGCGCAGCGGCAGGGGCTCGCTGGATTTCGACCTTCCAGAGGCGCGTGTCGTCCTGGACGAGGAAGGCACTCCGATCGACATCCAGCGACTCGAGCAACTCGACTCCCACCGCCTGATCGAGGACTTCATGATCCTCGCCAACGAGGTGGTGGCCCGAGACTGCGAGAGTCGGAAGTTGCCCATCCCCTATCGCGTACACGAAGCTCCGGCGGACGACCGGATCGAGGAGCTCCGCGGGTTCCTGAGTTCCGTGGGACACACGTTGCCCCGAGGCAAGTCCGGCCCCGGGGCGCTCCAGTCGGTCCTCGACAAGACGGAAGGACGACCCGAAGCGGCGCTCATCCGGACGGTGATCCTGAAGTCGATGAGCCGAGCCCGCTATGACCCTGAGAACGTGGGTCACTTCGGGCTTGCCTCGAAGGCCTATGCCCACTTCACCTCTCCCATCCGTCGCTACCCAGACCTGGCTCTGCACCGGGTCGTCACTCGCTGTCTGATCGAGGACGAGCGACCCCTGGAGCGATGGAGCGGCGAGAATCTGGAGAAGATGACCGTCCGAGCCAGCGAACGGGAGCAACTCGCGCAGCGCGCGGAACGCGATTCGATCGCCATGAAGAAGATCGAATTCATGCTCCGGCACCTCTCCGACGAATTCGAGGGCACGATCGCAGGTGTCACTGCGTTCGGGTTCTTCGTCCTCCTGGATCGCTTCTTCGTCGAGGGGCTGGTGCACGTCAGCTCGCTCGGTGACGACTATTACAACTTCGTCTCGGAGTCCTACGCCCTCGTGGGCCGCCGCTCCGGAAAGCGCTTCCGCCTGGGGGACCGGGTTCGGGTTCGCGTCGCTCGAGTCAACAAGGAGGAGAGAGAGATCGATTTCACCTTCCTCGAGCGCCTGGAAGGCTGTTGAAGAAGGGGAGCTGGTCTCGGGGTGACGAGAGCCCGCGCGACGATTCAGCCGTCCCGACGCGACCCGGCTTCGCCGTCCGCCCGAAGGTACGACGCGTTTGACTTCGGCTGGGGCCTCGCGTACCGTCCTCAGTTCGCCCCGCACCCCCCGGCTCCCTGGTCCTGACGCCCATGCCCGCGGAACGAAGCCTGCTCTTCTTCGACGGCCGGCGGAACGAGCCGCCGGAGCTGCTCCGAGAGTTCGCGCGGGATCAGGCGCTCGACGTCGTTTCCGTGCATTCCCCGGACGAAGTGTCTCAGAGGACGAACCGGTCCTTTCCCGCCGGCCTCGTTCTGGATGCGGGCGGGAATCGAGAGCTGGTCTTCGAGATCTGCTCGCGAATGAAGTCGGATCCGTTCACGAGCATCATTCCGGTGGCCGTCCTCGTCCCCGGGGAGCCCCCCGATCTGCCGACCCAGGGGTTGGAGGCCGGGGCGGACGAGGTGATCGAGGAGGATGCGTCGAGCCGCGAAAAACACCTGCGCCTCAACCTTCTGCTGCGCCGTGCCTCCCGGGACGTGTCGGTCCATCCGACGACCCGCCTCCCTGGCACCAACCAGATCGAGCGTGATCTCGCGCAGCGGCTCGGTACGGGCGGCCTCTTCGCCTTCTGCTATGCAGACCTCGACCACTTCAAGGAGTTCAACGATCGCTACGGCTACAACCGTGGCGATCGTGTGATCCTCCTCGTCTCGAAGATCCTGCGTGACCTGGTCCGCGCGCTGGCACCGGGGGGATTCGTCGGACATATCGGGGGCGACGACTTCATTCTCGCGCTCGCGATCGAGCACCTCGAACGCACCTGTGACGAGATCCTCAGCCTCTTCGACGAGCTGATCCCCTATCAGTATACGGAGGAGGATCGGCGCAAGGGTTACTTCCTCGGGAAGGACCGGCGCGGTAACTTGCACCAGATTCCGCTGATGACGCTTTCCATCGGGGTGGTCACGAACCAGTCCAGAACCTTCGATCATCCCGCTCAGGTGAGTGAACGCGCGGTCGAGATGAAGACCTATGCGAAGACGCTCCCGGGATCCGTCTATGTGGTGGATCGTCGCTACCGCGACCCGTCGCCGACCGAGCCGTCCCCGTTCGTGTCCCTGCCCGGATCGGACGAGTGAGCCATCACCCGAGCCGGGCCCGGGAAGTCGAGCCCCAGCCCCTCCACTCCAACCCCGACCTTATCCACTCGTGATCCGTTCCTTACCGGCCGTCACCGTCTCCTGCCCGTCCTGTCGCGCCCAGTTTCCCGTCGATCCCGCCAAGGTGCCGGACGAAGGGATCCACGTGATCTGCAGCGAATGCCAGAGAGTCTTTCGCATCGAACCGTCGCCTCTGGACTCGGAGGATGTCACCGCACCACCACCCGATGCGTCCGGGCCCCAGGATCCCGCGACAGCCCCGACCGATCTCGACGCGTCCGAAGCAGATCCGGATCCCTTCGCTGACATCGATGCACCCACCGCGAATACCAGCGAGAGCCGGTCCGCACCTGCAGCCGAGGAGGTGCGTCCCGAGCCGGAAGAGCAGCCGTTCGAGGACCTGCGCTCCCTCGCGTCCGAGGCCCTCGCGGAGCCGGTGGTCGAAGACGGTCCGGGCGACTCCGAAGCAGGGCGGAGCACGCTGTCCAGCGGTCGGGAGCGTTTCGGACAGCGCGATCCGCACGACCGCGCGCGTCACCTGGCGCGGGTGCTCGTCTCGGACATCATCGCCTACCACCCCGCGCGTTACCACGAGTCGTACGCGCGAGGCACCCTGAAGGAGGACTTCGAGGAGGAGGTGAAGAAGTCCTGGAAGGAGTACGTGGATCAGGTCGGAGAGGAACTGGCCGAATCCACACCCTACTTCGACGAGGCCCTGAACGAAGTTCTGGGCAAGGGCGAGGAAGTCTTCTGAGTTGAACCCGTTTCCCTTCCTGGATATCTTCTTTCACGAGTGAGTTGGTCCGGCCCGCAGGCGCTGCCCGGCAAGCTCACGGAGGGGCCGGTCCGAAACGGGACGGGCCCCTTCTTTCTCTGGAAGGCTGTTGTGCCCCGCCCGGCGGGCCACGACGCCGTCCCTCGTCCACAGGTTCGACCCATGAACTCCGATAAGATCAACGAAATGAGGAAGTTGCAACAAAGGGTCCAGGACCTGAGGGGGTTTCTTTGACCTGGATCACCGCGAACGTCGCAACGAGGAGCTCGAGGCCCGGATGGCCGAGCCCGGGTTCTGGGACCATCCGGAGGAGGCTCGAGCGGTCATGGAGGAGTCCACCCGTTTGAAGGGATGGGTCGAACCCTGGAGGGATCTCGATTCCAGGGCCTCCGAGCTGATCGAGCTCGCCGAGCTCCTGGAGGAGGAGTCGGATGAGGCTCTCGAACTGGAGTGGTCGGGAGAGGTCGAGCGGCTGCGCAAGCGGCTGGACGAGCTCGAGCTACGCACCATGCTACAGGGCGAAAACGACCACCGAGGAGCCATTCTCACGATCCATGCCGGAGCGGGCGGCACCGAATCCCAGGACTGGGCCGAGATGCTGCTTCGTATGTACCAACGGTGGGCTGAACGCCACGGGTACGAGCCCCGGATTCTGGATCTCCAGCCCGGCGAGGAAGCCGGCATCAAGGGAGCCAGCGTAGAGATCTCGGGTGCGGACGCTTTCGGCTTCCTGAAGGCGGAGAAGGGCGTGCATCGCCTCGTCCGGATCTCACCCTTCGATTCACAGGCTCGCCGCCACACCTCCTTCGCCTCGGTGTTCGTCTACCCCGAGGTGGACGAGGACGTCGAGATCGAGATCGACGAGTCGGACCTGAGGATCGACACGTTCCGCGCCTCGGGAGCCGGCGGCCAGCACGTCAACAAGACCGATTCCGCGATCCGGATCACGCACGAGCCGACGGGAATCGTCGTGTCCTGTCAGCAGGAACGCTCGCAGCACAAGAACAAGGCCACCGCCATGAAGATGCTGCGCGCCGCACTCTTCGAACGTGCCATGGCCGAAAAGGAGGAGGCACGTCAAGCGCTGGAGGCCACGAAGACCGAGATCGGCTGGGGCAATCAGATCCGCTCGTATGTCTTCCAGCCGTATACGATGGTGAACGACCACCGAACGGAGCTCAAGCTGACCGACGTGGAGTCGGTCATGGACGGTGATCTCGACCCCTTCATCGAAGCCTACCTCAAGCAGTTCGGCGCCGAGAGCATGGCATGATCCATGGAACCCCGATGACTCCCGAGACCGCGGAATGACCGAGGAAACAAGCCAACTGCTGCAGACCCGGAGGGAGAAGCTGGATGCGCTCCGGGAGCGCGGAGTCGAGCCGTACCCCCATGCCTTCGACCGGACACATCGAAGCGACGCGGCGCTGGAACTCTACACGGAAGCGGAGTCCGCGGAGACGCTGGAAGACGGCGACGGGCGTACGGTCCGCGTGGCCGGCCGGATCCTGAGTTGGCGAAGCCACGGAAAGAGCGCCTTCGCCCACGTCGAAGATGGCGGCGGGCGCATCCAGATCTATTTCCGGAAGGACATTCTGGGCGCGGAGGCCTTCGAGCTCCTCGACCTCCTGGATCTCAGCGACTGGATCGGAGTCGAGGGTCCACTCTTTCGCACACGCACGGGTGAGATCACCGTGCGTGCGACCAACTGGACCCTCCTCTCCAAGTCCCTGCGGCCCCTGCCGCTCGGAAAGGACGAGGTCGACCCCGAGACCGGCGAGCGCGTGGTGCATTCCGGGTTCGCGGACACCCGGAGCCGACTCCGACAGCGCTATGCGGACCTCGCGGTTCATCCCGAAGTGCGCGAAGTCTTTCGCTCGCGTGCCCGCATCGTGCGATCCCTGCGGCACTTCCTGGACGAACGCGGCTACCTGGAGGTCGAGACCCCGGTCCTCCAGCCCGTGTATGGAGGTGCCGCGGCACGTCCTTTCACGACCCATCACAACGCGCTCGACACCACTCTCTATCTACGAATCGCCGACGAGCTCTACCTCAAGCGCCTGATCGTAGGTGGGTTCGAGCGCGTCTATGAGATCGCCAAGGATTTCCGCAACGAGGGGATCGATCGACTTCACAACCCCGAGTTCACCATGCTCGAGTTCTACGAAGCCTTCGCGGACTACGGGACGATGATGGAGGTCGTCGAAGCGATGGTCCGCCGAGTCGTGCACGACACGCTGGGGGGCGACACGTTCCGGTATCAGGGGCAGGAATTGGAGGTGGGCCGCCCCTTCCAACGAGTTTCCTACGTGCAGGCGCTGAATGACGCGCTGGGCACCGACGTTGCGGAATTGGACACGATGCCGTTGCGGGAACGCGCGTCGGGCGTGACGGGGGAAGACCTGACGGGGGTCGGCCGGGGTCGCCTCCTCGACAAGCTGTTCGGGGCCCTGGTCGAGCCCGATCTGATCGATCCCACATTCGTGATCGACTTCCCGCTCGAACTGTCTCCTCTCGCCAAGCAGAAGCGTGGGGCGCCCCATCTCACGGAGCGCTTCGAGCTTTTCATGGCGGGCCGGGAAATCGCTAACGCGTTCTCCGAGCTGAACGATCCCCTGGACCAGCGTGAGCGTTTCGAGACCCAGGCCGCGCTGCGGGAAGAGGGGGATGACGAGGCGCATCCGGTGGACGAGGACTTCCTGCGGGCCATGGAGTACGGCATGCCCCCCACCGGCGGGGTCGGGGTCGGGGTCGATCGCCTCGTGATGCTGCTCACCGACAGCCCTTCGATCCGCGACGTCATCCTCTTTCCGACGCTCCGCCCCGAGGAATGACCCGCCTCTCCTGGTTCGTCGCTCGCCGTTACCTGGCTTCCCGTAAGAAGGGCCAGTTCCTCTCCTTCATCACCTGGATCGCGCTGGGCGGGATCACCGTCGGCGTGACCGCCCTCATCGTGGTGCTGGGGGTCATGAACGGCATGCAGGAGGAGTTGCGGGGGAAGATCCTGGAGGCCACGCCCCACGTCTATGTATTCGAGCGAGGCGCCTCTCTCAGCCTGGACGACTGGCGGGTCGTCGCGGATTCGATCCGGGAGGTCCCGGGGGTGACCGCGGTCGCTCCCTTCGCGCTTTCCAGCGTCGTCATCGTGCGGGGCGAGGACTACGCACAACCGGCGGACCTCTACGGCGTCTCACTCGAGGGGAATCCGGAGTCGGCCGTCACGACGATGGAGGCCGACATCCTTCGCGGCGTATACGCGCTCGAAGCCACGGACTCCGGCCGCCCCCCCGTAGTGCTCGGGGCGCGGCTCGCCGAACGGATGGGCGCCCTTACCGGCGACACCCTCCTCGTCTTCTCGCTGGAAAACATCAACGTCGACGTAATGGGGGGAATCCGACCGGCCGTGCGCGAGTTCGAAGTCACCGGGACCTTCGAAACGGGCATGTACGACTACGACATTCGGAACATGTATGCGGCTCTGACCGACGTTCAGGGCATCCTGGGCATGCAGGCCGACGATCGCGTCTCCGGCCTGGGAGTCCGCACGGACGACCCCGAGCGGGCCGCAGACGCCGCCGTCGAGATCCAGGAACGGCTTGGCCTCGCCTATTTTGCGGAAAGCTGGACGACGACGAACCAATCCCTCTTCGCGGCGCTGGAGCTCGAGAAGCTCGCCATGGGGGTGATCCTCTTCCTGATCGTGATGGTGGCGGCCTTCAACATCGTCAGCACGCTGGTCATGGTCGTCGTCGACCGCACCGCGGAGATCGGCATCCTCAAGTCGATGGGGATGACCGACGGTCAGGTCCTGCGGGTCTTCGTCCTGCAGGGCGTCACGATCGGGATCCTGGGAACCGCGATCGGGACCGGACTCGGACTCACTCTGTCGTGGATCCTCGATCGGTTCCAGATCATCCAGATCCCGCCGGACGTATACTTCATCGACCGGCTTCCCGTCTCGATCCAACTCTCCGACATCCTTCTGATCGTGGCGGTCAGCATCGTGATCTCGCTACTCGCGACCATCTACCCCGCTTTGCAGGCGTCGCGCCTCCAGCCCGTCGAGGCGATTCGACATGAATGAATGGCCCAGCCCCGGAGTCGACTCCGACGCCGACGTCGCGACACCTCCAGAACCCGGAGCCGGGGACGATCCCGAGCCCCTCGTCGCCTCGAACGTACGCAAGAGCTACGTGCTGGGGGACGGGAGTGAACTCGAGATTCTTCAGGGGGTAGATCTCCACGTGCGCCGAGGGGAGGCCGTCGCGATCGTCGGGACCAGTGGGGCGGGGAAGTCGACCCTCCTGCATCTCCTCGGAGCCCTCGATCGGCCGACTGCCGGATCGATACGGCTCGGAGGGGTATCCGTGGCAGGCCGATCGTCTCCCGAGGTGGCGGGGATTCGCAATCGGTTCGTCGGATTCGTCTTCCAGTTCCATCACCTCCTTCGAGAGTTCTCGGCACTCGAGAACGTGGCGATGCCCAGGCTCATCCGGGGGACCGATCCGGCGGAGAGCCACAGACTCTCGAGGGAACTCCTCGGCGCAGTCGGTCTATCGGCGCGGGAGAACCACAAGCCGTGGCAGCTTTCAGGGGGCGAGCAGCAGCGGGTGGCGGTGGCACGGGCCCTCGTCAACGAACCCGCGGTCCTGCTGGCCGATGAGCCATCGGGAAACCTCGACACCCGCACCAGCCAGGGTCTTCACGACCTGCTCTTCCACCTCCGAGCGGAGCGGAACCTGGCCATGGTCCTGGTGACCCATAATCCGGAACTGGCAGCCCGTGCCGACCGGACCCTGCACCTGCGGGACGGAGTACTCTCCGCGAGCGGGAGCCCGGGGGAGTAGCCCGGTCCGGGTGATTCGTCCGATGGCAGCCCGCACGCAGATAGGAGGAGGGAAGGATGGAGTGTCAGAACTGTGGTGACGAGGAGGCCGTGATCCATCTCACGCAGATCGTCGACAACGAGATGAAAACCCTGCACCTGTGCGAGCAGTGCGCTGCGGAGAAAGGACTGGAAACCTCGACCATCCCTCAGAACTTCCCCCTCACGGACTTCCTCGCGAAGATGGGTCCGGAGGAACGGACGCCCAGTGAGGAGAGGTCGTCCCAGCCCTGTTCGTTCTGTGGTCTCACCTTCGCCGAGTTCAAGGAGACCGGACGGCTCGGCTGTCCACATTGCTGGTCCGCCTTCGAAGCTCACCTTCGGGGACTTCTCCGTCGGATCCACGGGGGCTCGCAACATCTCGGGAAGGTCTATCTCTCTCCCGATCCATCGATCTCGGAGCGTGAGAAGCGACTCGAGGCCCTGCGACGTAAGTTGCAGCGTGCCGTGGAGCTGGAGGACTTCGAGCGTGCCGCCGAGCTTCGTGATGAGATCCACGCCACGGAGCCCGCCTCCTGAACCCCTACGCCCCTACGCCGACCCCTCGAGCCGGAACCCCTCTCGCTCCTCCGAGCCCATGAGTGACCTCCATCCCATCCGCGACTCCGGCCTGGCCTGGCTCGACGCGAGCGGAGAGCACGCGGACATCGTGCTGTCCACTCGGGTCCGACTCGCGAGGAACCTCCAGGGGCACGCCTTCGGGCCGCGTGCGCGGGTGAACGATCGCGCTGCGGTCCTGGATCAGGTTCGGAACGTGCGAGGCCGCATCGAGCGGCTGAAGGGCTCCGACATACAGGCGCTGACCGACCTCGATCCCCGTCGGCGCCGTCTCCTTCTCGAGCGGCGACTCGTTTCGCGAGATCTCATCGGACACAATGGTTCCGGGCCCGTGGCGGGGACGGCGGTCGTTCTCTCGGAACACGACCCGATCTCGATCATGGTGAACGAGGAGGACCACCTGCGGTTGCAGACCCTCCTCTCCGGCCTCCGTCTTCGCGATGCGTGGAACGTACTGGACACACTCGACGACGAGCTCGGAAAGGAGTTGCCCTACGCCTATCACCACGAGTTCGGATTCCTGACGAGCTGCCCGACGAATGTGGGCACGGGACTGCGCGCCTCGGTCCTCATGCACCTGCCCGCACTCGTTCTCACGAAGGAGATCGGAAAGGTCCTGCAGGGGATCACCCAGGTGGGCCTCACCTTCCGCGGGCTGTACGGCGAAGGGTCCGAGGTCGTGGGGAACTTCTTCCAGCTCTCGAACCAGACCACCCTCGGCAAGAGCGAGGAGGACCTGGTCGACCACCTCGACAGGATCGTCCGCCAGGTGATCCAGTACGAGACCCAGGCCCGCCAGGTCCTCGTACGGGACGCGGCGGGGGTGACGGAAGACAAGATATGGCGTGCCTACGGGCTGCTCCGCTACGCGCGCACGCTGTCCTTCGAGGAGCTGATGAACCTGCTTAGTGGTGTGCGACTCGGAGCCAGCCTGAAACTACTTCCAGGACTCCGTGTATATTCGCTCAACAAGATCATGATCTTCACCCAGCCGGCACACCTGGACGAAGCGGCCGGCCGTGATCTCTCCGCCGCCGAAGGCGACGCCCACCGGGCGGCCCTCGTGCGACGGATCCTGTCCACCGAAGGAGTCGTCACTCCAGACGATGACGCTCTCGACGAGAAGGGACCGCCGGACGCTTCCGGATGATCTGACTTCTCGCCGCCTTCGAGGGTAATGATGAACTACAATTTTACCGACCGGGTCCGAAAAGTCCTCGCGATGGCGAGAGACGAAGCCATCCGACTCCAGCACGACTACGTGGGGACGGAACATATCCTCCTGGGCCTCATCCGTGAGGGCGAGGGAGTGGCCGCCGCCGTGTTGACCAACCTCAGCGCCGATCTCGACCAGGTGAACGACCGGGTCGAGGAATCGGTGAAGAAGGGGAAGGCCACGATCGCGCTCGGCGAGCTCCCCTATACGTCGCGCGCCAAGAAGGTGCTGGAGTTCGCGATGGCGGAAGCCCGCGAACTGAACCACTCCTACGTAGGGACCGAGCATCTTCTACTCGGACTCCTGCGCGAAGAGAAGGGAATCGCGGCGCAGGTCCTGAACTCCCTGGGCATCTCGCTCGAGGAGGCGCGGGCGGAGACCCTCAAGGTTCTCGGCTCGGAGATGAGCGGAGGCGGGGGGCCATCCGAGCCGGCCGGGATCGGCGCGGGCGGATCGCCCACACCTTCGGGCTCCGGCAAGGGTGACAAGAAGTCCAAGACACCTGCGCTCGACCACTTCTGCCGGGATCTCACCGAGTTGGCGAAGCAGGGGAGTCTGGACCCCACGATCGGTCGGAAGGACGAGATCGAACGTGTGATCGAAATCCTCTGCCGGCGAAAGAAGAACAACCCCGTCCTGATCGGCGAGCCGGGGGTCGGAAAGACCGCCATCGTCGAAGGACTGGCGCAGCTCATCAGCCGCGGCGAGGTGACCGAGGCCCTGAAGGGTCATCGGGTCCTGGCCCTCGACATGGCGGCCGTGATCGCGGGCACGAAGTACCGGGGTCAGTTCGAGGAGCGCCTCAAGGCGGTCATGAACGAGATCTCCCAGAACAAGAACGTCGTCCTCTTCATCGACGAGCTCCACACGCTCGTCGGCGCGGGCGCGGCCGAGGGAGCCATTGACGCTTCCAACATGCTCAAGCCCGCCCTGGCCCGAGGCGAGTTGCAGTGCATCGGCGCCTCCACCCTGAACGAATACCGCAAGTACATCGAGAAGGACGGAGCGCTCGAACGCCGTTTCCAGCCGGTGATCGTGGATCCGCCGGCGGTCGACGAGACGGTCGAGATCCTGAAGGGCCTGCGAGGCCACTACGAGGATCACCACAAGATCGTGATTCCCGACGACACCCTCGAGGCCGCCTCGAAGCTCTCGGACCGCTACATCACGGACCGGTTCCTGCCCGACAAGGCGATCGATGTGATCGACGAGGCCGGCGCGCGCGCCCGGATCGCGGCCCAGGTCCCGCCTCCGGACATGGAGGAACTCAAGGACGAGCTGGGTGGGATTGCCGAGAAGAAGGAGTCCGCGATCCGAGACCAGGACTTCGAGAGGGCCGCCGAGCTTCGAGATCAGGAACGCGAAGTCCAGCATCGGATCAAGGTGCGACAGGACGAGTGGGAGGAGGAGCGAAAGGAGAACCGTCCCGAGATCGAGCCCGAGGACGTGGCATTCATCGTCTCACGCTGGACGGGAATTCCCGTCACACGGCTTCGCCAGGCCGAGACGGATCGACTCGTCAACATGGAGGACGAGCTACACAAGCGGGTCGTCGGACAGGACGACGCGATCGCCGCCATCTCGCGGGCGATTCGCCGCAGTCGAGCGGGACTCAAGGATCCCCGGCGTCCCATCGGATCGTTCATCTTCTCCGGCCCGACCGGAGTGGGAAAGACCGAGCTCGCGCGGGCCCTGGCGGAGTTTCTCTTCGCCGACAACGAGGCGCTGATCCGTGTCGACATGAGCGAGTACATGGAGAAGTTTTCCGTCTCCCGCCTGATCGGAGCCCCTCCGGGCTATGTGGGCTACGAGGACTCCGGTGCTCTGACCAAGGCCGTCCGAAGGCGCCCCTACTCGGTGGTTCTCCTCGACGAGATCGAGAAGGCCCATCCGGACGTCTTCAATATCCTCCTCCAGGTGCTCGACGAGGGACACCTGACGGACAACTACGGCCGGGTCATCGACTTCAAGAATACCGTGCTGATCATGACCTCGAACCTGGGCGCACGGGAGATCACGAAGGGGGGATCACTGGGCTTCCATACGTCCGATCCCCTGTCCAGCTACGACGTCATGAAGGACAAGGTGCGTGAAGAGATCGAGCGGGCATTCAATCCGGAGTTCCTGAACCGGATCGATGACACGATCGTGTTCCATCCGCTGACGAAGGAACAGATCGGCGAGATCGTCCACATCCTCTTGAAAGAGGTGCGTGAGCGCCTCCGAGAGGAGGAGCTGACGCTCAGGGTCACGGACGGAGCCGTAGGGTTTCTCGTGGAGAAGGGGTACGACCAGAAGTTCGGGGCGCGCCCGCTTCGACGTGCGATCCAGAGGTATCTCGAGGATCCACTCTCCGAGAAGATCCTGCTCGCAAAGTTCGGGGCCGGCGCCGAGATCGAGGTCGACTTGAATCCGGAAGGCGACCGGTTGACGCTGCGAGAGGCGTCGGCGACGAAAACCTGATCGCGATGCGAATTCTGCTACGTTTCCAAGCGGCCCGACGCATGGGTCCGACGATCGGCTGCATCCTGGCGGCGGCCCTGCTCCTATGGCCCACGCTGGGGGCCGCCCAGGTACCCGACCCACCGGGGGGTGCCGCCGCACCGAACTTCGTCGTCGTGGACTCCGTGGAGATCGTCGGGAACGAACTCCTGAGCGAAGGAATCGTTCGGGGCACGGTCGGGTTCACGGTTGGCGATACGATCACCGGCCGCGAGCTCCAGTCGGCCGAGCGCCGACTCTGGGAAACGGGTCGCTTCGCCGACATCGAGGTAACCGTCCGGCCGGGCGCCGCACCCGACGCGGGGATCTTCACCTTCCGAGTGGAAGAGCGCCCCGTGGTGCAGTCCAGGGTCATCCGTGGCCTGACCCGCCTGGATCCCTCCGACGTATGGGAGGCCGCCGGCCTCGAAGCCGGCCAGGTGTACGACCCTCAGACGGTCATGGATGCGCGCCGCTACATCCGAGACGAGCTCGCTCAACTGGGGATCCCCTTCGTTCAGATCGACGAAAGCCTGGAGCCTGTCGTGGCGGACTCACCCGGCGAGATCGCTCTGATCCTGGATGTCACCGAGGGGCAGCGGATCACGATCGCCGAAGTCGACTTCAACGGGAATGACACCTTCGACGATTCCCGCCTCGAAGGGGTCCTTTCGACCCGGTCCGAGGGATTCTTGTGGTTCCGCAACGGCGCTTTCCAGTCCGAGGCGCTGGAGGCCGACCTCAGCACCGCACTCCCGGAGTTCTACGCGTCCGAGGGGTTCTTGGACTTCGCGGTCGTTGGTGACACCCTCATCGTCGACCCTTCCACGGGCAAGGCTCGACTCGAGGTCGACGTGGCGGAGGGGCCGCGCTACCGGATCGCCGACTTCTCCATCGAGGGCAACCGACGCTTCCTGACGGATCAGCTGACGCAATACTATCAGCCGGACCAGGGTGGGCTTCTGAGCTCGCTCGGTATAAGGAGAGGGGACGGAGGCGCCGATGGAGATCCGATCTTCAACGAGGCCGCGTTCCAGGAGGCCACGATCAGCGTCGGAGAGCTGTACTCCAACGAGGGGTACATCTATGCTCAGGTGACTCCGACCATGGAACGACTTCCTCCCGAGAGCGAGGGGGGAGACCCGCGCGTGGCTCTAGGCTGGTCCATCCAGGAAGGGCAACCCGCCTACATCGGTCGGATCCGCATCGTCGGCAACGATTACACGCACGACCGGGTCATCCGGGAGCGCATCCAGCTCCTGCCTGGAGACGTATTCTCCAGGGACCGGCTGCTCCGCAGCTACCAGGCGATCTCAGGGCTCGGGTTCTTCGAGACGCCTCTGCCGTTCCCGGAGATCCAGCCGGACCCCCAGACGGGTGACGTCGACATCACCTTCGAGGTGGTGGAGCAGCAGGTCGGGTCCATGAACTTCGGCACCACCGTGGGAGGCTACACCGGCCTTTCCGGCTTCGTAGGGTACGAGCATCCCAACCTCTTCGGTCAGGCCAAGTCCGGAGCGCTCCGGTGGGACTTCGGACAGTATCAGAACAACTTCACTCTCTCGTACACCGACCCGGCACTCCTCCAGTCCCGGGTGAGTGGGAACATCTCGCTGTTCAACTCCCGGGACCGCTTCTTCTCGTTCTCGACCGGACGACGTCGCGTTCTGGGCACCTCCACCCGACTCGGATTCCCGATCCCGGGCTCGCTCTACTCCCGGCTCTTCGTCGGCTATTCCGTATCCCGGACGGATTACGACCTCGAGAGCGGGGTCGACGATACCTCGCTCTTCGGCCGTCCGTCCGGAGTCCAGAGCCAGCTCAGCCTGGGTCTGGCGCGCAATACGCTCGACCATCCGCTCTTCCCGACGATCGGCTCGGAGCAGCGCTGGACCGTGGAGGTGAACGGAGGGCTCCTGGGTGGTGACGGGGACTTCACGAAACACACCCTCGAGGGAAGCTGGTGGATTCCCGTCGGCCAGATCGGTGGGAGCGCGCCCGGATCCCAGCCCATGCGGTTCACCCTCGGACTCCGGGCTCGGGCGGGCACGATCTTCGGCAATCCGGAGAACTTCCCCTTCGAGCGGTTCTGGCTGGGCGGCGTGCAGTTCGGCGAAACCCTCCGGGGCTACGAAGAGACGACTGTTACTCCCGGCGGATACGTCGAGCGGAACTCCAACCAGGTCCAGGACGTGGACCGGCTCGGCGACAGCTTCCTCACGATCGGGGCCGAGTACGCGCTCCGCCTCAACCAGAGCATCTCCATCTCCGCCTTCTACGAGGCCGGCAACATCTGGAGAGAGCCTTCCGATATCGATCCCTCCCGACTCTTTCGGGGGGCTGGCCTCGGGCTGGACCTGGTGACACCTTTCGGGCCGATCGGACTCGACTATGCCTATGGGTTCGACAATCCGGTTCCCGGATGGCAGCTACATTTCCGGATGGGTGGCCAGCAGGGATTCTAGGAGACCGTCTCCAGGATCCCGGTGGGACCACTGGATACTCCAACACTCGAGCCGGGGGACGGCCGCACGGCGCCCCCACATTCACGGAGTCGCTTGCATGCGTGCACTCACGTTCGTAGCGCTGTCGGGGCTTCTGCTCCTTTCCGCGACGCGGGACCTCGACGCACAGGGCACCCTGCGCATCGGGTACATCGATTCGCAAGCCATCCTGCAGGAGGCCCCGGGCGCCCTGGAGGCGCAGCAGGAGTTCGAGCGCCAGATGCAGCGGTGGCAGCAGGAGATCGAGCAGATGGGCGTGGACCTCGACAGCATGATCGCCGACTACCAGCAGCAGCAGAGCACTCTCCTCCCGAACGTACGGCAGGCGCGGGAGACCGCGATCCAGCAGCAGGAGCAGCGCTACCAGCAGCGCCTCCAGCAGCTCGAGCAGGAGGCCGCCAACAGCCGTCAGCAGCTCATCGAGCCGATCCTCATGGAAATGACCGAGACGATCGAGCAGATGCGCATGGAAGGTGACTACGCCCTGATCCTCGATGTGGCGGGCCAGTCGATCATCGCTGCAGACCCCTCGCTGGACCTGACCGACGAGGTCCTGCGGCGTCTGGCGCAGAGCGCCGGCGCATCGTCGGGGGCGGCGGACGCGCCTTCGGACGACGCACCGGGCAACCCCTGACCCCACTTCCACCGACTTCAGCTCCGGCAATCCGTCGGCGCGCTGTCCGGGGCCGCCTTCCGGGGAGGACCTCTTGAGCAGCTTTCCACTCCGGACCTTGGAGCCGGTGCGGTACCGCCTGGCCGAGTTGGCCGATCTCCTCGGACTCCCTGCGCCGGCGACGGACCTCGAGCTGGCCGGAGTCGCTCCGGTGGCGACGGCCCGTGGCGACCAGCTCGGATTCGTGGCAGATCGTCGCTATCTGTCCGCCGTCGAGGGTTCCGGAGCCGGCGCGCTCCTGGTCGCGCAGGAGCTGGGGAGTCTTCTGCCGGAGAAGACCCCGCCTCAGCTCAAGGTCGAAGATGCACACGATGCGCTGGCAATCCTCCTGGACGCGTTCCATCCCGTAGTGGAGGCGGCGCCCGAGGTGCACCCGACCGCCGTCCTGGGCCGGGGAGTACGGATCGGTCGAGACGTCCGCATCGGACCATACGTCGTCGTGGAGGCCGATGCGCAGCTCGGCGACCGTTGCGCGCTCGGAGCCCACGCCGTGGTCGGGGCTCGGGCACGGCTGGGAGAGGATGTGCTCCTCCACCCCCATGTGGTCGTCTATCCGGACACGGAGATCGGCGACCGCGCCATCCTCCAGTCGGGAGCCAGGGTGGGGGTCGAGGGGTTCGGATTCGTGCTCCGGGGAGAGAGGCACGAGAAGATCCCCCAGGTGGGACGATGCATCATCGAGCCGGACGTCGAGGTGGGGGCCAACACGACCATCGACCGCGGCTCGATTGGAGAGACCCGGGTCGGGAAGGGGGCCAAGCTCGACAATCTGATTCATCTCGGCCACAACGTCTTCGTAGGACCGGGTGCGGTCTTCGCCGCTCAGGTCGGGGTGGCCGGCTCCACCCGGATCGAGGCGGGGGTGCTCGCCGGCGGACAGGTCGGTATCGGAGGTCATCTCACGGTGGGGAAGGGAGCAAAGCTCGCTGGCCAGGCGGGCATCACGAGCGACGTTCCCCCCGGCGAGACGGTGATGGGGTTTCCGGCCCGACCCCGCACCCAGTTCCTGCGTGGGGTCGCGGCGCAGGCCCGGATGCCCGACCTCCTGAAGAAGGTGCGAACCCTGGAAGCCCGGATTGCCGCTCTCAGCGAAACCTCAGGGAACCCGGAGGATAGCTGATGGGGGTGTCCCGGTATCCGGCCGACCCTTCGCCCAATCCCCGAACCCGGGGACCCGGGACGTCCCAGTCCCATCCGCCCGGACGGACGGGTACTCCGAAAAACGTTCAGGGTGTTACATTATCCCCCGTTTGCGCGGCCCCTCATCGCCTCCTGCAAGCGGAACACGAGAACGCATGATCGGACCGAACCATCGAACCCTGGAGCAATCCGTAACCCTCTCCGGAATCGGGGTCCACTCGGGAGCCGATTCGACCCTCACCTTCCATCCCGCCCCCTCGGGCTCCGGGATCCGCTTCCGACGCACCGACCTTCCAGGCGCCCCGGAGATTCCCGCGGACCTCGACCACGTGGTCGACACCGAGCTGGGCACGACCCTCGCCGTCTCGGACGAGGTGAGGGTGCGGACCGTGGAGCACGTCATGGCAGCGCTCGGAGCTTCGGGGATCACTCGACTCGTCGTCGAGCTCGACGGCCCCGAACCTCCGATTCTGGACGGAAGCTTCCAGGGGTATCTCGAGGCGGTCCGGGAGGGCCGCCCCGTGGAGCTGGACGAGCCGCTCCCCGTGATCCGTGTCCGCACGCCGGTCGTCCTGGGGGATCGCCCCGACGCGGCCCGCTACGTCGCGACTCCGTCCGATGACTTCCGGATCTCCGCCACGATCGAGTTCGATCATCCCGCCATCGGACGGCAGTACGGCTCCTTCTCAATCCACGACGGACACTTCTCCTCAGAAATCGCCCCTGCCCGCACCTTCGGCTTCGAGTCCGAAGGAGAGACCCTACGCGCCCGCGGTCTGGCCCGGGGGTCGTCCCTGGAGAACACGGTGGTCCTGAACGACGACCGTGTTCTGAACGACGGCCTGCGCTTCGACAACGAGTTCCTCCGGCACAAGGTGGGCGACATCGTGGGAGATCTCGCTCTCCTCGGCGCTCGACTCGACCTCCACGTCATCGCCGAGCGGCCCAGCCACCGGGGGAACGTCGAGCTGGGCCGAGCGCTCCAGCGCGCGTCCCGCCGGAATCCGGCGGGAGCGCCGATCGTCGACATTCAGCAGATCCTTCAGTACCTCCCGCACCGGTATCCGATGCTCCTGGTCGATCGCGTGATCGACTTCGAGGCGGGAAAACGAATCGTGGGCGTCAAGAACGTCACCATAAACGAGCCCTTCTTCCAGGGGCACTATCCCGGTCATCCGATCATGCCCGGGGTCCTCATCGTCGAAGCGATGGCTCAGGTGGGGGGACTGCTTCTGATGGACACGCTGGAGAAGCCGGACGACAAGGTCGTCTACTTCATGTCGCTCGACAACGTGAAGTGGCGGCGCCCCGTCACTCCTGGAGATCAACTCGTGTTCGAGCTGGAGCTGGTACAGCTCCGCCGGAGCGTCTGCAAGATGAGAGGGGAGGGATACGTGGACGGAAAGCTCGTCGCCGAAGCCGAGCTGATGGCCCGGATCATGGACCGATGACCGCGTCCAACGGAGCCCAGAGTGGAGGGTCCCCGGCGTCCGTCGACGTCCAGGTGCACCCAAGCGCGCTGGTGGACCCCGGCGCCGAGTTGGAAGCCGGTGTGTCCGTAGGACCATGGGCGATCGTGGGCCCCGGCGTGCGGATCGGCGCCGGAACCCGAGTCGGCCCCAGCGTCTTGATCGAGCGGGACACGACGGTGGGTCGCGAATGTGTGATCCACAAGGGAGCGGTGCTGGGTACCGACCCCCAGGACCTCAAGTACGCCGGGGAGCCGACCACCCTTTCGGTCGGCGATCGCACGGTGATCCGAGAATATTCCACCCTGAACCGCGGCACCTCCCAGTCCGGCAGGACCCTCGTGGGGAGCGACTGTCTCCTGATGGCCTACAGCCACGTGGCTCACGACTGCTCGATCGGAGACCATGTGATCATTTCCAACGCGGTCAACATGGGGGGACACGTGGAGATCCAGGACCACGTCATCGTGGGCGGATTGACCGCGATCCATCAGTTCGTCCGACTGGGAACGCATAGCTTCGTGGGCGGCGCGTCCCGCGTCTCCCAGGATGTCGTCCCCTACTGCCGGGTCGCGGGGAGCCCGGCAAGGCTGTACGGCCTGAACAGCGTCGGACTCGAGCGCCGCGGATTCACGCCCGATACCCGTGCCGCCCTCAAGAGGGCGTATCGGATCCTGTTCCAATCGAACCTGAACGTGTCGCAGGGGCTCGAACGAGCCCGCTCCGAGCTGGATCCGACACCGGAAGTGGCTCGCTTCCTCGACTTCGTCGACGCAACGGAGCGGGGAGTCATCACCCGATGACCGTCCACACGCTCCCCCGCATGGGGGTGGTGGGAACCGGCAGCCTGGGTTTCCATCACGCCCGCATCCTCCGGGACCTTCCAGGCGTGCAGATGGTAGGGTTCTATGAAACCCGACCGGAACGTGCGACCGAAGTTTCGACGGAGTTGGGCATCCGAGCCCACGCCTCCTTCGAAGCCCTCCTCGAGAGTGTGGACGCTCTGGTCGTCTCGACACCGACGACCACGCACGCGGATGTCGCCGAGGCGGCCTTGGAGCGGGGGGTCCACGTCTTCATCGAAAAGCCGATCGCCTCCACTCTGGAGGAGGCGGATCGGATACTCGAGGCCGCCGGTCGCGGTGGAGCCGCAGTGCAGGTGGGACACGTCGAGCGATTCAACTCGGCCGTCGTGGGCGCAGCCCCGTACCTGGACGAACCGCTCTTCATAGAGTCCCACCGGCTCGCACCGTTCACCGAGCGAGGCACGGACGTGGCGGTGGTGCTGGACCTCATGATCCACGACGTGGATCTGGTGGCGAGCCTCGTGGGGCGTCCCGTCCAGGACATCCAGGCGACCGGGATTCCAGTGTTGACCCGGTCGATCGACATCGCGAACGCCCGCATCCAGTTCGAAGGGGGAGCGGTCGCGAACCTGACGGCGAGCCGGGTCTCGGCCGAACGAATGCGGAAGCTCAGGATCTTCCAGAGATCGGGCTACATGAGCCTCGACCTGGCGAATGGCACGGGAGAGTTCCTGCGACTGAAACAGGATCTGCCCGCGTTTGGGAAGGAGGGACTGGCGGGCCTCGTGACGAGCTTGCCGGATGGGAATCTGGCTCCGGACCTGTGGTCGCTGGTTGAGCGGATTCCCCTCCAGGCGGAGCCCGCCGAGCCCCTGCGGCGTGAGCTGGAGAGTTTCCGCGACGCGCTGACCGGAGGTACGCAGCCCCCGGTCACCGGACGAGAAGGACGACAGGCACTCGAAACGACCCTGGCCATCGAAGATCGGATCAAGACCCATGTCGCTCATACGCGTACGTCGTGATCGAAAGAAGAGCTGGATCGACACCAAGAAGGGATACAGCCTCAAGGCGCTGATCTTCCTCCTGGCCCTGGTCGGCGTTGCGATCTGGTTCATCTCGACGAATTACTAGAAGGCTGTTGGAGTACGGAGCCCGCCCTCCGAGGGATCCACGCGACTGGATCCCGGACCCTACCCCCCCTCTGGCCGCGATGCCTTCCACGCGTTCTCCGGTCATCCTCATCCTCGCGGGCGAGCCGTCCGGTGACCACCACGCCGCTCGGGTCGCACGTGAAATCCGGCGACGGTGGCCGGATTGCCGCCTCGTGGGCACGGGAGGCGAGCGGATGCGAGATGAGGGGGTCGAACTTTTCGCCGAGCTCGACGACCTCGCTGTCATGGGATTCGTGGAGGTCGCGGCGAGACTCCCCTTCTTCTGGAAGCTCGAGCGCCGGATTCGAGGGCTGCTGGATCAACGGCTCGTCGACGTGGTTGTCCCGGTGGACTACCCGGGATTCAACCTTCGCATGACGGAGCGCGCGAAGGACGCGGACATCCCCGTCGTCTACTACATTGCGCCACAGGTCTGGGCCTGGAAAGCGGGCCGGACGGCACGCCTGGCGCGAGCGGCGGACCGGGTGGCCGTCATCCTCCCCTTCGAGGAGGAGATCTTTCGGGCCGAGGGCGGCCATGCCGTGTTCGTGGGCCACCCGCTCCTGGACCGCGAGCCGGAAGTTCTCGACCGGGGGGCCTTCTGTCGCACCCACGGCCTGGACCCCGAGCGGGAAATCCTCGCGTTGTTTCCAGGCTCGCGGAGGCAGGAGATCGACCGCCACCTGGAACCGTTCGTCCAGGCCGCCAATGCTCTGCGTGAACGACGCCCGGAGCTGCAGATCGCCGTGGCCCGGGTGGAATCCCTCGACTTCGAGCTCCCGTCCGGATCGGAGGCCGCACTGATCTCGGACTCGCGGGCCCTTCTTCGGCACGCCCGTGCAGCCATCGTGAAGTCGGGCACCACGACGCTCGAAGCGGCACTCGAGGGCACGCCTTTCGTCGTGGCCTATCGCACACATCCATGGACATGGTGGCTCGCACGGCGCCTGGTCAGGGTGGACCACATCGCGCTTGCCAATCTCGTGGCCGAGGAACGGGTCGTCCCCGAGCTCCTGCAGGACGACGTCGCCCCCGAAATCCTCGCGCGAGCGGTCGCCCCGCTGCTGGACGACTCGGTGGACCGCAGACGGATCCTCGACGGACTCGCTCGGGTTCGACGGCGCCTCGGCGACCCGGGAGCCTCCGAACGGGTAGCCGCGCTCGTCGAGGAGGTCCTCCGGAACCGGGATCCACGCTTCAGGACCGCGGGACGATCTCCTTGATTGCCGGTCGACGAAGCGTCCTCGGGGCCGAAGGGCCATGACCATGGACGAACTCCGATTCCGTACGGTGGGGTGGGCCGGCTCCGTCGTTCTCCGCGTCCTCGGCGCAAGCTGGCGCGTCTCCGTGCACGACGAGGGGCCCCTCCGGGAATTCCGTCGCGCCGGGCAGCCCGTGATCCTTGCCCACTGGCACTCGCGAATCCTCCCCCTGGCCTATCTGCACCGGGGTGAAGGGATCGTCGTCCTCGTGAGCGAGCATGGGGACGGGGAGTACATCACGCGCGTGATCGAGCGTATGGGGTTCGGTACGGGGCGAGGTTCGAGCACGCGGGGAGGCGTCCAGGGCCTGCGATCCCTCCTGCGCGCTCACCGGTCCGGACGGGACCTGGGGTTCGCCCCCGACGGACCGCGTGGGCCCGCTCGTAGCTGCAAGCCGGGGGTGATCGTCGCGGCGCAACTCACCGGCGCCCCGATCGTTCCACTCGCAGCCGGAGGGAAGGCACTCTGGCGCGTCGGCTCCTGGGACCGCCTCGTGATCCCGAAACCCTTCGTTGAACTCCATCTCACCTACGGCGAACCCCTCTTCGTCCCCAGGGACGCGACTCCCGAGGACCTCGAGCGCGCCGCCGCGAGACTGGAGGCCGAGCTGGACCGTATCACGGACACGGCCGACGGTGTCCAACCGATCCGGGCAGGCTCGGCCGACTCCCATTCGACCCCCACGTCCGCCGAATGAGGGTCACGCCGCCTCGCTCCGGCATCCCGGCGCTCCAACGGCTCTGGAACGGAGATTCCGGGTTCGCGCCGTCTCTTCTGGCCGTTGCGACAGCTCCACTCGCGGTCCTTTACGGAAGTGCGGTTCGCGTGCGAAACCTCGCCTACGACCGGGGGTTCCTCCGCTCCCGGCTCGGACCGATCCCGGTGATCTCGATCGGGAACCTGGCCGTGGGTGGGACCGGGAAGACGCCGGTGTCGGCGTGGCTGGTGCGTGAGCTTGCCGACCGCGGGCATCGTCCGGCGCTCGTGACCCGGGGTTACGGAGAAGACGAAGTGAAGCTCCATCGGCGCTGGAACCCCGACGTGCCCGTCGTCCGGGCCCGTGATCGCCTCTCCGGCGTTGACGAATCCGCCCGCGACGGGCGGGATCTCGCGGTCCTGGACGACGGATTCCAGCATCGGGCGCTGCGTCGCGCACTCGACATCGTTCTCCTCTCGCCGGCACACCCGCTCCCACCCCGGTTGCTCCCGCGGGGACCGTTCCGCGAACCCCTGCGCGCGCTTCGTCGGGCAGACCGGATCCTGGTGACGGCCAAGGGCGGTTCCGAGATGAAGGACGCGCTCCGGCTCGTGGATTCCCTTCGCCGCACACCGGGACTCCCGCGGGTCGACCTGTTGCCCCTGGAGTTCGGTCCATGGGAGACCCTCGATGCCCATCCGGCCTCCGCCCCGGACGGGCCGCCACTGATCGTGAGCTCGATCGCGCAGCCGGCGGGATTCGTTCGAGCCGTCAGGAGCCGGACCGATCGCGCCGCGGCCGCATGGATCTTCGCGGATCACCACGACTACACACGCGAGGAGGTGACGAGGATCGCGGCTCGGGCCGGGCAGAGCGGGGAAGGGGGCTGGATCGCCACGACGGAGAAGGACGCCGTGAAGCTCGCCGCGTTCCGGGAACTCCTTCCCGAAGTCCGGGTGCTCCCTCTGATCGTGACCCCCGAGTCCGGTTTCCTCGATGCGCTTCTGTCCGACATGGCGACTCGAAACCCTCCGGGAGACTCCCTCGAGGCTCGGACATGAAGATCTCGGTCGTCGCCGTGGGAAAGGTCCGAGGCCTGCTGCAGGACGCGGTGGCAGAGTTCGAGACCCGGGCGGGACGCTACTGGAAGCTCCAACTGGTCGAGGTGGACGGGGGCGTGGGTCGCGGGGGGACCGCGAGTGCGGAGGCCGTTCGGGCCGCCGAGGGCCGGCGAATCATCGACCGCCTTCCGGAGCGGGCTGAGGTATGGTGTCTGACGCGGGAGGGGAACGCCCTCTCCTCCGGCCGGCTCGCCCGAACGCTGGGCCGACTCGCATTGGAGGGAAACGCCGGGGTCGCCTTCGTGCTCGGGGGGGCGTATGGACTCGACCGGGAGGTGTTCGATCGCGCGCAGCGACGCATGTCCCTTTCGCGCATGACCCTGCCGCATGAGATGGCTCGCCTCGTCCTCGCGGAGCAGCTCTACCGCGCCGGCACGATTCTGAGAAACGAACCGTACCACAAGGGAGAAACGTGAGCCCGTCCTCGACCGGAAGCGACTCTGGCTCGACCCCGTGGTTCCGACGCTGGTTCGGACAGGAATACCTCGATCTGTATCCCCACCGAGACGAGGAGGAGGCCGAACGCGCGGTGCATCTGCTCCTGGATCACGCGGACCTCCACGAGAGCGCTCCGTTGCTCGATCTGGCCTGTGGAGCCGGGCGACACCTGCGCTGCTTCACGCGGAATGGCGTGCGCACGATGGGCCTCGATCTGTCGGAGACCTTGCTGGAGCATGCACGGGCGACGGGCTACCAGGGTCCCCTGGTCCAGGCCGACATGCGCAGCCTCCCCTTCGCGGCTGGGGCCTTCGGTGCCGTGACCAGCTACTTTACCTCGTTCGGCTACTTCCGATCCGATGCGGACGACGATCGGGTCCTGTCGGAGATTGCGAGGATCCTTCGACCCGACGGCTATCTCCTCCTCGACTTTCTGAACGCCGAGCGGGTACGCAAGACCCTTCGAGCACGCGACGAAGAGGTGGTGGACGGCCGTCGGGTGGTCCAGGAGCGACGGCTCGTGAGCGGCGGCACCGCCGTGGAGAAGACGATCCGTATCGAGGGTGGGACAGAAGGAGGTTCCGACGTCTTCCACGAGCGGGTCCGTCTGTATTCGCCCAAAGACCTGGGAACCCTGCTGTCTCGCCGCGGATTCTTGCCGCTGACCTGGTTCGGCGACTACGCGGGCAGCCCGCCCCGGGCGATGTCGCCCCGGACGATCGTGCTCGCGCGAGCGTCCGTCCGTCCGTCCGACGATCGCCGATCCGATTCCGAGTCCGACCACCGCCGGTCCGATCCAGGGCCCGGGACCGCTTCGAATCGACGTTCCCGTGATCCGGTCCCTCCACCGTCCAGTGAACCCCAAGCATCCAGGGACGCCACTTGAGAATCCAACGTCGTTCCCTCGCCGGCACGCCACTCACGAACGCATGGCTCGGCGGGCAGCCGGAAGCGACCGACCTCTTTCCGGGCCGCCCCGGCGACCTCGAGGCCTACCGAGCCAAGGCCGCTGAGATCGACACCCGGTTTGGTGCGGACGAGCGCCGGCGTAGCGCGACCTACCTCAGCGGGGGCGGCCCGGACGCCGCCCGGCGACTCGACGCCTTCGTGGAACACGGGGGCTTCATGGTGACCACCGGTCAGCAGCCCGGGCTTTTCGGGGGTCCGCTCTTCGGCCTGTACAAGGCCCTCACCGCAGGCGCGCTGGCTCGGCGCATCGAGTCGGCCTTGGAGCGACCCGTCCTCCCCGTGTTCTGGATCGGATCGGAGGACCACTCCTGGGACGAGGTCCGCTCCACATGGGTCCTCGACACCGAAAACGAACTACACGAGCTCGCGCTCCCCCCGCGCGAGGGCCAGGCGACGCCCCCGATCCACGGGATCCCGATGGGAGGGGCGGTCAGCGAACAGGTGGACCGGCTTATGTCCCTGAATCCCGAGACCGACTTCTCCCCTCGGTGGCGCTCCCTCCTCGACGAGGCGTACAGGCCCGAGCTCAGCCTCGCGGACGGCTTCCGGACGGTGATGGAGACCCTCCTCTCCGAAAGCGGAGTCTTTCTCGTCCAGGCCCACGACCCTCGACTCAAGAGCGATTCGCTCCCGTACCTGCTCCGGGAGATGGAAGAGGCCGAAGAACGGGAAGCTGCGCTCGCCGAGCGGGCCTCCCTGATCGAGGGCGCGGGGTTCGCTCCCCAGGTTCCGCTCCTGGACGATGCCACGAATCTCTTTCTCGAGGGACCGGGAGGACGCGAACGTCTCTTCAGGGACTCCGACGGGCTGCGTCTCCGGGGTTCCGGCACGCGGCTCACGCCGGCTGACGTCGAGGCCCGTGCGCGTGACGAGCCGTCGGTTCTCAGCCCCAACGTCCTGCTACGACCTGTGATCGAGAGCGCTCTCCTGCCCACTCTCTCCTACGTGGCGGGTCCCAGCGAAGCCGCCTATCTCCCCCAGACCGAACCGGTTTTCGCCGCCCACGGGATCGGGCGGCCGGTCGTCCATCCTCGAGTCGCGCTCGTCCTGCTGGAGAGAAAGGTGGACAAGGTCCTCACGAAGTTCGGGCTCGACGTGGAGGACCTCGCCCAGCCTTATCACGAGCTGGCGGGGAAGTTGCTCCTCGACGATGTCCCGGGGCCGATCCAGGCGGGGCTCACCGAGTTGCGCAGAGCGATCGGGGAAGGGGCCGGACGACTCGAGGGCGCGATCGCCGAGCTCGATCCCACCCTCAAGGGACCCGTACAGGCGTTTCGCAGCCAGAGCTTCGAGCTGTTGAGCGACATCGAGCGCAAGGTCGTACAGGGCCTCAAGCGGGAGAACGAGATCGCCCTCTCCCAGGTGGACAAGGCCCAGCGGCACGTCTTTCCGATGGGCCGCCCACAGGAGCGGATCTTCAATCCTTTCTACTACCTGGTCCGATACGACCGTGAGTTCCTGGATCAGCTACGAGAACACGCGGCGGCCGCGGTTCTTCCATGAACCGGTGGGGTCACCCGATCCCATTCCAAGGGTCTCGACATCGCCTCGATGAATCCGTCCGGCCCGGATCGCGTACAAGGGAGGGGTGGTGGCCGGAGCCGGCTCTCGGGGGCGTCGACACCGCCGATCGGACATTGCACCTGCCGCCGTCCGCCGGCAGGTTGCGGAAGCGGATCCGGACCCATGGGGCGAACCACCCCACTCCTCCAGCACTCTGCCAGGTAGCGACTGCACATGTGGTGGCTCGTCATCATCGTCTTCGGCCTACTGATCCCCGAGATCCTCTCGACCATCCTGGACTCACGTCTGGGACGGGCGATGGCGGCGCACATCGAGAATCGAGGCAGCGGAGGCGATCGGGATGGGCTGGTAGAGCGGATCCGATACCTCGAGAGCGAACTGGATCGGCTCTCGGGAGACGTCGAGCGTCTGAACGAAGAAACCGAGTTCTTCCAGAAGCTCCTCTCCGAGCGGGCGTCCCGAGCCGAGCCCGGCCCGGCCCCCGGTGACCGTACCTCCTGACCGGGCGGCGGAAGCGCATCCGCCCCCGACGGACGCCGCCGGGGACGCGCGGCGGGCGCGCGCCTCCAATCTCGTAGCGGCCGGGATCTTCGTCAGTCGGATCTCGGGGCTGGTCCGCGAACGGGCTCTCGCCCATTTCTTCGGGGCGTCTCCTCTCGCGGACGTCTGGCGAGCCGGCTTCCGCCTCCCGAACGTGCTGCAGATCCTCCTCGGCGAAGGCACCCTCTCCGCCTCGTTCATTCCCATCTACAGCGAGCTCCTCGAGGAGGGACGCGACCGGGAGGCCGCACGCTTCGCCGGGGCCGCGCTAGGGTTGCTCACGGTCGCGGCCGGGGTGCTCGGCTTCGCCGGGATCCTCCTGGCCCCCGTCCTGGTCCCGATCGTATTCGGGGGCTTCGATCCGGCCCGTCAGGCGCTCACCATCGACCTGGTCCGGATCCTCTTTCCCATGACCGCACTCCTGGTGCTCTCCGCCTGGGCGCTCGGGATCCTGAACTCCCACCGCCGCTTCTTCTTGTCCTACATCGCTCCGGTCGCCTGGAACGCGGCCATCATCACGGTCATGCTGGTGGGCGGCCTCGGCTTCGATCTCCCGGGCGAGGCGCTGGTCCTGTGGACGGGATGGGGTGCGCTGGTGGGGGGCGGACTCCAGTTCGGGGTCCAGCTTCCCCTCGTCGCCCGGCTGGTCGGTGAGTTTCGGCCCTCCGTTTCCCTCGCGGTCGTGGGCGTACGCGAAGCAATCCAGAACTTCATCCCGGTGGTTGCGGCGCGCGGGGCCCAGAACATCGGAGGGCTGCTCGACGTGGCGCTTGCCAGCTACCTGGCCGCAGGAGCCGTCGCGACTCTGGGGTACGCCCAGATCCTCTATCTGCTTCCCATCTCGCTCTTCGGGCTCTCGGTCGCCGCCTCCGAGCTTCCGGAGCTCTCGCGCGACCGCCGGCGCGACAACTCGAAAATGGGTGCGCACGTGGGTCGCGCCATGGAACGCGTTGCGTACTTTCTCATCCCGGCGACTCTGGCCTATCTCGCGCTGGGCGATGTGATCGCGGGGGCCCTGTTCCAGACCGGAGCATTCGGGCGGCAGGAGGTTCTGGTCACCTGGGCCGTTCTCGCCGCGTACGCCATCGGGATGTCGGCCTCGGCCGTCTCCCGGCTCCTCTCGTCGGCCTTCTACGCGCTACGCGACACGCGCACCCCCGCGCGGATCGCGTACCTGCGGGTCGGCCTCGCGCTCGTGATCGGCGCAAGCCTCATGTTCCCCTTCGACCGCGTCGGGGTAGGATCGCTGCGACTGGGGGCGGTGGGCCTGGCACTGGGCGCGAGCGTCGCAGCCTGGGTCGA
>JBBDIV010000031.1:0-10820 GCA_040880225.1 Gemmatimonadota bacterium | reverse complement strand
CTACGGAAGGCGATCGGAAGGCACGCCTCCGATCGGGGACGCCTGCTGAGAATCACGGGAGCCGCGCTCGCCGGAGTCGCGGTCGGCTACGGCGCGCATCTTCTCCTCCCGGAGATGCATCCGGTGTTGCGGGCCATTGGAACGCTCGTGCCGTTCGGAGGGGTATATCTGGCGGCGACTCTGGCCCTGGGCGTCGCCGGCCCGATCCGCAGTCTCATCTCCCGATGATCGCCCCACGAAAACTCGACCACCTTCCGACCTCCCCCGGTGTCTACCTCTTCAAGGACGCCGAAGGAGAACCGCTGTACATCGGAAAGGCGAAATCCATCCGCTCCCGGGTCCGAAGCTACTTCCGCAACGACCGGTCGAAGGGCATTCGGGTGCAGGAGCTGGTCCGCCGCGCGGAGGACGTCGACACGATCGTGGTGGGCTCCGAGGCCGAGGCCCTCATCCTCGAGGCGAACCTCATCAAGGAGCACCGGCCCCGATTCAACATCCAGCTCCGGGACGACAAGCGGTATCCCTTCATCAAGGTCACCGTACAGGAACCGTTCCCCCGGGTGTTCGTCACCCGCCGGCTACGCGACGACGGTGCGCGGCATTTCGGCCCCTTCACCTCGGTCGGGCCCATGCGCCGCGCGCTGGAAGTCGTGAAGCGGCTCTACACCGTGCGTTCCTGCCGCTACGACCTCCCACGGGAGGCCCCTCCGCGTCCGTGCCTCGACTACCACATCGGCCGATGCAAGGCCCCATGTGTCGGACTCCAGAGCGAGGCCGACTACGGTGGGATGATCGAGGAGATCCTGACCGTGCTGGAGGGCGACACGGGTGACCTCCGAGCCCGCACCCGGAGTCGCATGGAGGGGGCGGCGGCCGACCTCCGGTTCGAGGAGGCCGCACGACTGCGCGACGTCCTCGAGGGACTCGATGTGATCGCCCGCGAGCAGAACGTGGAGAGAGTCGAGGGCGGAAACCAGGACATCCTGGGGCTGGCCCGGGACGGAGAGCTCGCGGTGGCCGTTGTCCTGCGGGTGCGTCGCGGCAAGCTCCTGGGGCGAGAGAGCCATCGATTCAGTGGCCTCGGCGACGAGACCGAGGCCGAACTGCTCGAGACGTTCGCGAGTCAGTACTACCTGGGTCGAGGTCCGGGATCCACGGGGGAGCTCCCCCGTGAGATCCTGTTGCCGACGGAGTTCCCCGACCGTTCGATCCTGGAGGACGTCCTCTCCGAGCGTGCGGGACGTAAGGTGCGCCTGCAGGTTCCCGTACGCGGAGGAAAGCGGCGGCTTCGTGAGCTGGCTTCCTCCAACGCTCGACACCTCCTGGAGGAGCGCGTGACCACCCTGGAGGTCGTCGGAGACCGTGCCGAGGATACGCTCTACGAGCTGCAGGACCGCCTCAATCTGAAGGTGGTGCCTCGGCTCATCGTCTGCTTCGACATCTCCCACACCCAGGGCAGCGAGGTCGTGGCCAGCGCCGTCGTGTTCGAGAACGGGGAGCCCCGGAAGAACCTCTACCGGCACATGCGGATCCGCGGGGAATGGGCGAACGACGACTATCGCTCCATGGCGGAGGCCGTCGAGCGCTACCTGCGACGCCGGCTATCGGAGGACCAGCCCCTTCCCGAGCTGCTTCTCCTGGACGGTGGCAAGGGTCAGCTCTCCGCGGTCCGGCCGGTACTGGAGAGGCTTGGCACCCCGGAGATCGCTCTTGTCGCTCTGGCCAAGCGCGAGGAGGAGATCTTTCTTCCGGATCGACGCGATTCCATCCGGCTGGGCCGACGGGATCCCGCTCTCCGACTGCTCCAGCGCGCCCGCAACGAGGCTCACCGGTTTGCGATCAGCTACAACCGGAAGCTCCGGAGTCGACGCACCATCCGGAGCGAGCTCGCCGACATCCCGGGAATCGGGCCGGCACGCCAGCGCTCCCTTCTGACACGCTTTGGTTCCGTGCAGGCGGTACGCCGGGCCGGTCCGGAGGCGATCGCGCGGGTTCCCGGTTTCTCGCGGGTACTGGCCGAACGGATTCTGGAGTACCTTGAGGATCCGGCTCGTTGAGCCGGGGGCCCGCGCCGGTGGAAGCCGGGTGTAGCCCGCGGCGGGCCTCCCAGCTCCGATCTGCCCCCACAACCCCATTCCGACCTCATGCCTTCGAGTGTCCGAACCCGTTTCGCGCCCAGTCCCACCGGGACCCTGCACGTGGGCAACCTCCGCATCGCGGCCTTCAACCATCTCTTCGCACGCGGTCGGGGAGGGGCCTTCGTCCTACGCGTCGAGGATACGGACCGGGAACGGAATGTCCCCGGCGCGCTCGAGGCGATCCTGGAGGATCTTCGATGGTCGGGGCTAGAGTGGGACGAGGGCCCCGATTGCGGCGGCCCATTCGGGCCCTACGTCCAGAGCGAGCGGGCCGACCGGCACCGGGATCGGGCGCTCGCGCTCGAGAAACGCGGCGTGGCCTACCGATGCTTCTGCTCCGACGACGTGATCGAGGCCGCACGGACCGACGTGCGGGAGTCGCCCGCGTGTCCGGGCGATTGCCGAAGCCTTCCGCCTCGCGAGGTCGCGTCGCGGATCGAGGCCGGCGATCCCTCGGCGCTGCGATTCGCCGTGCCGGACGGTGAAGTTCACTTCATAGACGAGATACGAGGTGATATATCTCTACATGGAAGGGATATAGGAGACTTTGTAATCCTCCGTTCCGATGAGCGCTCCACGTACAACTTCGCGGTCGTCGTGGATGACGTGGACATGACGATCACCCACGTCATCCGGGGAGCCGGACATCTCTCCAACACGCCGAAGCAAGCGCTGCTCTTCGATGCCCTCGAAGCGCCCCGCCCGGTCTTTGCCCACCTGCCCACCGTGCTGGGCCCCGACGGGACCCGATTTTCCAAGCGTACCGGAGCTCCGGGGGTCCATCGACTGCGTGAAGAAGGGTACCACCCCGACGCCGTGATCAACTACCTCTCGCTCCTGGGGTGGTCCCCGGGCGACGACCGGGAAGTCCTTTCTCCCGACGAGCTGGCCAGGGCCATGGACCTCGGCCGCGCAGGCGCCTCGAACACGGTGTACGACCCGGAGAAACTGCGGTGGATGTCGGCTCAGCACATCGCCCGCATGACCCTGGAGCAGCTCGCAGTTGCCGTGTCTCCCCATGTGGACCGGGAGCGGTTTTCCCTGGGGGACGACGAACTCCGCCCGATCCTGGAGGCGCTCCGCACGCGGCTGCACACGTTCTCGGAGATCAACCTTCATCTCCCCATCCTCTTCCCGTCCGCGGAGATCCTTGCGGAGGCCCACGCCGAGCTGGCCACGGAGGGAGACGAAGCGCTCGAGGTCCTGACCGGCGTCCGAGACGCCCTCGAGGCCCTCGACGCGTGGTCGGGGGACCAGGCGGACACCAGCGTGCGCGGTGTGGGCCGGGCCCTCGGGGCCCGGGGTCCGGCGCTCTTCCACCCGGTCCGCCTGGCGCTCTGCGGAGCCCGAAGCGGTCCCGACCTCGGGAGCGTGATCGTGGCACTGGGTCGGGAGCGCGCCCTCACCCGCCTCGACGCTGCCATCACCGGCATCCGCGAAGGCGAAGGCCCGGACGCCCGCGGTCCCGGTCCGCTCGAAGGCGAGGAGGTTTGACGGACCTTACGGACCTTCCATAGTTTCTCGGTTTATTCCTGGCCACAGTACCCGTTCAGCCCCCCACGGCTCCATCTTCGTGGTCCCACTGCACGGGCACACCCCATACGAACCATACGAAGACCATCAGGAGGAGCTGGATGAACTTCCGACTCGGAAGCGCGGGACTTCTCGCGCTCGTACTCATCGCCGGAGGATGCGCCTCGGGTGCCGGAGGCGGCCCCGAAGGCATGCAGCCACAGCAGGCCGACGAAGGAGACATGCCCGGATGGGTGAGCGCGCTTCCGGAAGGGATCCCGCCCACCGACTCGCCGGAAAACGCGCAGGCTTCGCTCTTCCTTGCCCAAGCCAGCGGGCAGGGCGACCCCGAGGCTCAGGCACAGGCATATCAGCAGGCGATCGACGCCGCCCGGGCCGCCATCGCCGCCGATTCCACGAATGCGCAGTCGTACATCCAGCTCGGACAGGCGCAGCTGGGACTCGGCAACTTCGAGGAGGCGGCCGCCTCCTTCGATCAGGCCGAGGAACTCTATCCGCGCGCCGTCTGGGAGACGAGCTTCTACGCCGAACAGGTGTGGATCGAGGAGTTCAACCGCGGAATCGAGGCCCTCGATGCGGGCAACAACGCCGAAGCGATCGCCGCATTCGAGCGGGCGCACAACATCTACCAGGAGCGCCCCGAGGCCATGCTCCAGCTCGGCACGCTGTATGAGGAGGAGGGCCGCATCGACGACGCCGTCTCGCTCTACTCCCAGGCCGTCGAGGTCATGCGGGAGCCCCACCCCATGTACGCGGAGGAAGCCGAGCTCGTCGCGGGTTGGGAAGAACGGGTCGTTCCCCTGCAGTTCATCCACGGTCAGCTTCTCTTCCAGGCCGAACGCTACGACGAGGCCGCCGAGGTCTATCAGCGCCTGGTCGACGAGAACCCGGACGATCTCGGGGCCGTCTCGAGTCTGGCATCGGCACTCAATTCTGCGGGTCGCCAGGATGAAGCCCAGGCAATCTACGACGAGCTCCTGGCACGGCCGGATCTGGATGCCGGCCAGCTCGCGAACGTCGGCATCGGTCTCTACAACCTGGACCAGTTCGTCACTGCCGCGGACGCCTTTGCGCGTGCGCACGAGCAGGCGCCCCCCGTCCGCGACTTCCTCTTCAACGAGGCGCAGTCCCTCTACCTCGCCGAGGAACAGCCCGAGCGACTGATGGAAGTGTCCGAGAGGCTGATCGAGATGGACACCCACAACCGCGATGCGCGCCGGTTCCTCGCCAACGCACTCATCCGGATGGATCGCTCACCGGAGGCCGTGCCGGTTCTGGAAGAGGCGGAAACCCTGCCGTTCGACCTGCCGATCCTGCAGTTGGCGCCGGGACCGGACGGAACGGCCGTCCTCGGACAGGCCATGAACCTGAACCTGGATCCCGGCACGACGGTGAACATCCGGTTCACGATCTACGATGGCCAGGGGACCGCGCTCGAAAGTCAGGACGTGGCCGTGACCCTGGGTGAGGTCGAACAGCCCGTGGAGTTCCAGGTCGACTTCCCGGGCGACCAGAGCGCCGTCGGGTTCAGCTACGAGGTCCTCTGAGCGGACGCCTCTGAGCGGCCATGCTCCCGAGGTCGGAAAGGGCGGGTCGATCCCTCGGCCCGCCCTTTCCGACCGCGAGGGGGCAAGGCTTCCGATTCGCTCGGGAGGCCTCTAGATTCTGGTATCAGGTGCGGGCGTAGCTCAGTTGGTAGAGCATCAGCTTCCCAAGCTGAGGGTCGCCGGTTCGAGTCCGGTCGCCCGCTCTGGTAGGCAAAAGAAGGCCCCGCAAGGCTTTACGGCTTTGCGGGGTCTTTTTTCTGGGCGGTCGTTTCGGCTGACAGTGACAGAAACAGTGACAAACCCGACTCAGGGGTGGAGCGCCTGGAGGCGGTCGCCGAGCGGCCCTATCCGAAGCCCGCAACCTCACCCTTGCCTCAACCCCTCCACCTCCTCGGGACCGGGCGAGCCAGCACCTCCTGCACGATCTGCTGGAGGGGCCCCTTGGATAGAGGTTTTACGAGGGATGCGAGTGCCCCCGCATTCTCCGCCCGCTCGAGCTGCTCCGGTGCCTTCCCCGAGATCGCGATGATCCGGCAGTGTCGATCCATCTCCCTGAGCTGGGCGATGAGACGATGGCCGTTCAGCTTCGGCATCACGAGATCGGTGATCACGAGGTCCGGATCGACCCGCTCAAACGTATCCAGGGCCGCCTCGCCGTCACCTGCGTAGACGAGCTCGTGGCCGAGCTGATCTCCGAGGAGGGCGTTCAGAAGCACACGGGTGCTGGGGTCGTCGTCGACAACCAGTATGACCGCCACGGCAACGGCCCTCGGGCCGGTTGGAGGGGATGCGCATATCGAACTGAGTGATCGGTACGGTATCCGGGTGCCCCGACGGAATCAAGTCCCCCTCGAGCTGCTTCGACGAGCCGGTGCCGCACGTGCGCGTCCGGAAGCACCGTTGCGTGGGGTCCCCAGCACGCCTGGAAAGAATCGTTGACGGGAAGGTCCGACACTCTGAGGGCAACGCGCGACAGCAGTCGAGCCGAAACCGCGCCGTACCCCCGTCTTGTAAACAAATGAGTCTGGCACCGCCTTTGCTCCTGTGTTTCCCTCCAGGTGCACGAGACAGGAGTTCGTGCGAGTTGCTCCTTGCGCACGGGGCCGGAGGGCCCAAGTTGTCGGGAGTCCGAGTCACCCATTGCAGGGGATGAGCGATGCGAGGGATGAGAGCGTTCACTCTGGCGCTTCTGTCGGTGGTTGCACTGTCGGGATGCGAGGAGACCTCGTTCGATCCCACCACCATCAGCGCGAGCGCGTTTCAGGGCCCGGCGCTGACCCTGACGGGGACCGTACGATCGGCGATCGACGGCTCGCCGGTGCAGGGTGCCAGGATCCGACTCTTCGGCCCCGGGGACCCGTACGCGTATCCATACACCGTGGTCTGGACCGAGACCACCAGTGGAGGCTCCTTCAGCCTGCGGCTCCCCTCCTCGTTCCCGTCCCCCGGGGATTGCCTCGGGCTGCGCTTGTCCGCACGGGCCCCGGGGTACGCCCCCGAGGCGAATGAGGCCGGAGTCATCTGCACGCCGAGCCCCCAGGAGTTCGACTTCACGCTGAGCCCCGCCGGATTCGACGACTGACCGGTCCCGGTGTCCGTTGAGCACAACCTCGCAAGTCGTTAATTTTCTTGGCTATTCGAGGTCTTGTTCCAATCTGCATTCGAGCTCCGGCGTCCGCGCGACCCGCGGCAGCCGAGCGCATCGGTGTGAGGGAAGGGAGGCGGGTTCCGCGTGGTACGTATCGGGGACATCGAACCAGGCAGCATTGCCGAAGAGCTCCAACTCGAGATCGGGACGCGCATCGTCCGGATCAACGGGGAACGCGTGCGTGACGGCATCGACCTGACCTTCCTTCAGGCCGACCTGGAGCTCGAGATCGAGACCGTGGATCCCCACGGCTCACGGGCCCTCTTCGACATCGCCCGCGATCCGGGCGACCCACTCGGGATCGTGCCGGCGCCGGATACGATCCGGGAGTGCGCCAACGAGTGCGTGTTTTGCTTCATTGACGGCAACCCCCAGGGCGTGCGGGAAAGCCTCTGGATCCGGGACGATGACTTCCGACTGTCATTCACCTACGGAAGCTATGTCACCCTCACGAACCTGGGGCCCCGCGGCCTCCAGCGCCTCGTGGACCAACGCCTCTCCCCACTCTACGTGAGCGTTCACGCCACCGATCCCCAGGTGCGGGTGCGGATGCTCAAGAACGAGCGTGCGGGCCTCATCATGGACCACCTCCGCTTCCTCACCGACCAGGGGCTGGAGGTCCACACACAGATCGTCCTCTGTCCCGAGTGGAACGACGGGATCCATCTGGAGCGGACGATCGAGGACCTCTACGGGCTGGGCGAAGGGGTCCGGACTCTTTCCGTGGTGCCCGTCGGGTTGACCAAATACAACCTGGACCGCCCGGTCCGGCTTCTCACCCCCGGCGAAGCCGCGGCCACGATCGACCAGGTCGAACACGCTCGCGAGCGGGCCTTCGAGGATAGGGGATACGGTTGGTGCTACGCGGCCGACGAGCTCTTCCTGCAGGCCGGACGCGAGGTGCCGACGCGCGACTACTACGACGACCTCGCCCTGACCGAAAACGGAGTGGGCTCCGTGCGACACCTCATCGACACCTTCGAGGAGGGGCTCCAGGATCTCCCGGATCTCACGGGCCGGCGCATCCGCCTGTTCACGGGTCGTTCCATGGAACCGTTCTTCGAGAAGCGCGCGGCGCGCCTGGCGGATGCGACCGGCGCCCGGGTCGAGGTTCGTGGAGTGCGCAACCAGTTCTTCGGCGATCCCGTTACTGTGGCCGGACTCCTGGGGGGCAGGGATCTGGCGGACGCCGTCACCAGCCCCGTACCCGACGACCTCGTGCTCATCCCGGCCGAGGCGCTCAACCAGGACGACCTCTTCATCGACTCCCTTTCATTGCAGGAGTTTCGCGATCGGGTGGCCCCCGCGCGGGTCCTCCCGGGATACGAGATCACCGAGGCGCTCAGATCCCTGTGAGCCACCGTCTCCCCGTGGTCGCTGTCGTGGGCCGCCCAAATGTGGGAAAGTCGACCTTCTTCAACCGGGTGCTGGGGGAACGGGCGGCGATCGTGGACGACCGTCCGGGTGTGACCCGCGACCGGAACTTCGCGCATGCGGACTGGGCGGGCCGCGAGTTCTTCCTGGTCGACACGGGCGGCGTGATCGAGGGTAGCGACGAACCGCTCGACCGGCTGGTTCGGGGCCAGGTGCTGACCGCGATTGCCGAGGCCGACCTGATCCTCTTCATGGTCGACGGCAAGGCGGGCGTGCACCCCCTGGACGAGCGCCTGGCGGATCTGGTGCGGGACTCGCGCCGGCCCATGCTCCTCGTCGTGAACAAGATGGACAACCTTCCGCGGGACCCGGCCCACCACGACTTCTGGCGGCTGGGCTTGGGTGAGCCCGTCCCCGTCAGCGCGATCTCGGGGAAGGGCTCGGGCGATCTCCTCGACCTCGTGGTGGAGCGCCTGCCCGAGCCCGAGGGGGCTCCGGACGGCGAGGACGACCTGCGGATCGCCGTTCTGGGAAAGCCCAACGTGGGAAAGTCCTCGTTCGTGAACCGACTCTTCGGCGAGGAGCGGATGGTCGTCAGCGAGGTGCCGGGCACGACGCGCGACCCGGTCGACTCGATGATGCAGTATCACGGGCAACGCCTGATCTTCGTCGATACGGCGGGCCTCCGCAGACAGTCCCGGGTCCGGGAATCCGTGGAGTACTACTCGGCGCTCCGGACCGAACGCGTGATCCGGGAGGCGGACGTCTGCCTCGTGCTGGTGGACGCGGCCGAAGGGGCGACTCAGCAGGACATCAAGATCATGGAGCGGGCCTGGGAGGCCGGATGTGGCCTCGTACTCGCGGTCAACAAGTGGGACCTGGTGGGCGACAAGGTGACCGACACCGCTCCGGCGTTCCAGAAGGCCCTCGCCCTGCGAGCGCCGTTTCTCGCGGGCGTACCCGTGCTCTTCATGTCGGCACTGACGGGCCAGCGCGTTCGACGGACGCTGGATCTCCTTCTGGAGGTCGCCTCAGAACGCCATCGCCGGGTCCCCACACCGGAGGTCAACGACGTGCTCGAGAAGTTGGTGCGACGTCAGCCGCCTCCGCACTCCCGCGGTCGCGCCGTGAAGTTGCGCTACGCCACGCAGGCGGACGCGGTCCCCCCCACGTTCGTCGTGTTCTCAAACCTGCCGCGCGAAGTGCCGGCCCACTACGTTCGTTACCTTCAGAACGAGTTCCGCAGGACATGGGGGTTCCAGGGCGTCCCGATCCGGATCCGCCTGCGGCAGTCTACCTGACCGGAGAAGACCCGGTGGCCACTCCCTTCCTCCTTCTCGCGCTTTCGTACCTGCTGGGCGCGACGCCGACTTCGCACTGGATCGGCCGGAGTGTGTTCGGAGTGGATCTGCGGACGAAGGGAAGCGGGAACCTCGGGGCGACCAACACCTATCGAGTGCTCGGGTGGAAAGCGGCCCTCCCCGTCGTGCTGGTCGACATCCTCAAGGGGTGGGGGCCTGCAGCCCTCTTCCCGCTCTTCGTGCCCGGGGCCGGGTTCGGCTGGACCCTGGCATTCGGAGGGGCCGCGATCTCGGGGCACATCTGGTCGTTCTGGGTGGGCTTCAGGGGGGGGAAGGGCGTGGCCACCAGCACCGGTGTCTTCCTCGCCATCGCACCCTGGGCCATCCTGATCGCCGCCGCGGTCTGGCTTCTGATCGTGCTGGCCACCGGATACGTCTCCCTCGGCTCCGTGCTGGGTACCGCGGTCCTGCCCGTGGCGCTCCTCCTCACCCCACATCGTGGAGGCGTGGGACCGGTGGTGTTCGCCGCCGTCCTCACCGCTTTCGTGATCTGGACGCACCGGAGCAATCTGAGACGACTCGCCCGTGGGGAGGAGAGTCGGTTCGGGAAACGCGGATCCGGGGGGAACCGCTCCCGGATTGCGGCCTCCGGGGATCCGGCGCGAGAGGACGGGTCATGAGCGCGAGTCCCGTCGACGCCGCCGTGATCGGCGCGGGAAGCTGGGGGACCGCGCTCGCCCATCTGCTCGACCGAAACGGACACGGAGTCCGCCTCTGGAGCTTCGAGAAAGAGGTGACACGAGCGATCATAAACACCCGGGAGAACCCGACTTACCTTCCGGGTGTGCGACTGTCACCCGCGGTCCGGGTTTCGTCCCGACTCGAAGAGACCGTGACCGGGGCCAACTGGATCGTCTCCGTCAGTCCGTCCCAGTTCGTAGCCGATGTGATGGGCGAGGCGGCGCCGTTCATCGGCGAGGACTCCGTGGTTGTGAGCGCGTCGAAAGGCATCGAGATCTCCACCCTGCGCCGTATGGACGAGGTCCTGAGCGAGGCGTTGCCCGAACCGATCGCCCGCCGACTGGTCGTTTTGTCGGGACCGTCCTTCGCGGTGGAGGTTGCGCGCGGCCAGCCGACAGCGGTCGTGGCCGCCAGCGCGTCTCGGGACGCGCGGCTCGAGGCCCAGCGGATCTTCAGCTCCCCGTCGTTTCGCGTCTACACGAACCCGGACGTCATCGGGGTCGAGTTGGGGGGAGCCCTGAAGAACGTGATCGCACTT
>JBBDIV010000030.1:0-6418 GCA_040880225.1 Gemmatimonadota bacterium | reverse complement strand
GGACACGTGGTGGCAGACCGAGACCGGAGGGATCATGATCACACCGTTGCCCGGCGTCACCGAGACCCGCCCGGGCAGTGCGACCCTGCCGTTACCCGGGATCGAGGCGACGATCCTCAATGACGACGGAGCCGAGGTCCACGCCGGATACCTTGCCATCCCCCGACCCTGGCCTGGGATGCTGCGGACCATATGGGGTGACGACGAACGGTTCCGGGAAACCTACTGGTCGAAGTGGGACGACGTCTACTTTCCGGGCGACGGAGCCAAGCGGGGAGACGACGGCTACTTCTGGGTGCTCGGTCGGGTCGACGACGTGCTGAACGTCGCAGGACACCGGATCGGGACGATGGAGGTCGAGAGTGCGCTCGTGGACCATCCGTCGGTCGCGGAGTCGGCGGTGGTGGGAAGGGCCCACGAAGTGAAGGGGCAGGCGATCGCGGCGTTCGTGACGCTGAAGGACGGAAATGAGCCCTCGGACGAACTCGCATCCGAGCTTCGCTCGCACGTGGCCGACAAGATCGGTCCGATTGCCAAGCCGGAGGACATCCTGTTCACGGCGGATCTCCCGAAGACGCGGTCGGGGAAGATCATGCGCCGCCTACTACGTGACATTGCGGACGGCAAGGCCGTGGGCGATACGACCACACTCGCCGACCCCGAGGTGGTGCGCCGTCTGAAGGCCCGGTACGAGGAGGGTGACGGCTAGCAGCGCGCTCCGTTCTCGCAGGGCGGCGGGGCGGTGGGTCGTCTCGGTGGCGGTCAGTCGTCTCGTTCGTCGGCCAGCGGGTCCGGTCCGAAGGTCTGCCGACCTCGATCCATGTCTTTCTTCTTCACGGGCTTCGCAGGGATTCCCACATGCACGTGGTGCGCCTTGGTGTCCCGGGTCGCGAGGGCGAGGGCCCCCACCATCGAATCGTCTGCGACGTGCACCCCCGCCAGGATGGTCGCGTGATAGGTGATGCGGACTCCCTCTCCCACGATCGTAGCCGGCGTCTCTACGAGGGCGGATTCAACGATGTCATGGGTGTGCGAGTAGATGTTCGCAAAGTCCGACACGCTGGAGCGGTTCCCGAGCCGGATGCCGCCGCGGTCGTCCAGGAGTACGTGCCGGTGGACCACGACGTTGTCTCCGACCTCCAGATTGTACCCGAACGAGAGCTTGACGAAGTGGAACGCCTTGAAGTTCTCACCACACTTCTTGAAGATGCGCTTCGCGAGAATTCGCCGGAACTTGACACCCAGATGCACGTTCTCGCCCAGTGGGCTCTTGTCGAACATCTCCCAGAGCCAGATCAGCGGCTTCACACGTGCGTACCGATCGGGGTCGATCTCGTGATAGTACTCCGGCTCGAGCGTGACATTTCGCGGATCCATCTGCAGCAGCGCCACGCGCGTGGCGAGCGGCAGCGATTCCGGATCGGTCCGGGACACCTCGGGATAGTAGAGGTCCGTGAGTATTCTCCGACACAACTCGTTCCGGTCGCAATCGGAACGATCCAGTTCCCGGTCCACGGCGTCCAGCCACGCGGCGTAGACGTCACGGGTGGTGTCCGGAAGGTTGACTTGTCGGAGCGGATAGTAGGGCATGACGAACTTGACCGATTGCGATTTGGCAGAACGGAGGGCGAAGCCCGACCCGAGCGGCGGACGGCAAGTCGAACGCCTACCCGAGCATCCTTGAAGGGATCCCCACGACAATCCCCTATATTGTCGCAATGGGCCGGAGGGGGGAAGGAGCCCCTCCTCGGCGTCCTCGCGGATCTTCCCTCTGGAAACGGCCGAGTTCGATGCATGAGACACTGAGAACGAGGATCCTCAGGCGTCTGGAGACGCTGCCCGAAGCCAAGCTCTATCAGGTCCTGGACTACATCGAGTTCCTGGAGTCGGAATACGGCGACAGGGCGATCCGGGATCCCTCGGGTCTCCAGCGCATGGCGGAGCGGCTCGAGGATGGGTTGCGCAAGCGTACGTTCAACCCGTCCAACCTCCGGGAGGCGTTCCAGCTCATCTCTGCTGCGGATCGGGTGCTGAGTTCGGTCTCCGAGGCCGGACGAGAGTTGCTCGCAGAACTCCAGACCGGCACCGAAGAGCCCGTTCAGGGAAGCGAGAGCCCATCGGGAAGGCCCGAAGCACCTTGAGATCGTGAGGTGGCCCGCCGGGACCCGGACCCCGAGGATGTCCGGGGTTGACACCCGGATCGACGGCCGGGTAAGCTGTTCCATGGTACGAGTCGCACGACACCAGATCAGGGCCAGACGCGCCCGCCGGAGGTAGCCCGGTTCGCCGGGCCGACCCCCGGCGGGCGCGTGGCGTTCCGGCTTCCGAAACACCCGCGGGGGGCGGTAATCCCCGGACACGAGGAGGCCAGATGGCGGATCGCACCCGCCGGACAGTGCAGTCCATCGAAGAGGCACTCACGTTCGACGACGTGCTCCTCTACCCGGGGCATTCCACGGTGCACCCGCGGGACACCCGGGTCGATACGCAGCTTACCGAGACCATCAAGCTCTCCATTCCGCTCCTCAGCGCCGCGATGGACACGGTAACGGAGTCGCGGATGGCGATCGCGATCGCTCGCGAGGGAGGGCTCGGGATCATCCACAAGAACCTTCCGATCGAACGGCAGGCGGAGCAGGTCGATCGAGTTAAGCGTTCGGAGAGCGGTATGATCCTGAGGCCCATCACCCTGGGACCGGATGCGACTCTCCGCGACGCCCACGAGGTGATGTCACGTTTCTCGATCTCGGGTGTTCCGATCGTCGAGTCGGACGGACGATTGGTCGGGATTGTCACCAACCGGGATCTCCAATTCGAACGTGGACTGGATCGGCCTCTTCGCGACGTGATGACGCACGACGAGTTGATCACCGCGCCCTCCGGGACGAGCCTCGAGGAGGCGGAGGAGATCCTCCACCGGCATCGGATCGAGAAGCTTCCCGTCGTCGATGATGACGGGAAGCTGGCGGGGCTGATCACCGTGAAGGACATTGTCAAGCGTCGACAGTTCCCGAATGCATGCAAGGATGAGAGGGGTCGGCTCCGTGTGGGCGCGGCCCTGGGGGCCTCGGGAGCCGACCTCGATCGAGCACGCGCCCTGGTCGATGCGGGCGTGGACGTGCTCGTGATCGACACGGCGCACGGCCACTCCGAGGGCGTGCTGCAGGCGGTCCACAGAACCCGCGAGGCCTTCCCGGACGTGCAGCTGATCGCCGGGAATGTGGCGACCCGAGACGGGGCGGAGGCCCTGGTCGAGCGGGGCGTGGACGCGGTCAAGGTCGGTGTGGGCCCCGGCTCCATCTGTACCACCCGCATCGTCACCGGCGTCGGTGTCCCTCAGTTGTCCGCGGTGCTCGATGCCGTGCGCGGCGTGGCGGGCCGAGTTCCCGTGATCGCGGACGGGGGGATCCGATATTCCGGAGATCTCGTGAAGGCGCTTGCGGCCGGCGCGAGTGTGGTGATGCTCGGTTCAATGTTCGCCGGGACGGACGAGGCGCCGGGCGAAAGCTTCCTCTTGGAGGGTCGGCGCTACAAGCTCGTTCGCGGCATGGGTTCCCTTTCAGCCATGGAGGAGGGCTCAGCGGACCGGTACTTTCAGGAAGGACAGGCGGATCCCGCGAAACTGGTGCCAGAGGGCATCGAGGCGCGGGTTCCCTACAAGGGACCCATGTCGGACACGGTGTTCCAGCTCGTAGGGGGATTGCAGAGTGGCATGGGGTACTGTGGGGCGTCGACACTCCCGGAGCTGGCCGCGAAGGCACGATTCTGCCGAGTGACTTCGGTCGGTCTCCGGGAGTCGCACCCCCATGATGTGACCATCACTCGGGAGGCCCCGAACTACCGGATGTGATCCTGGGGTGTGGGTTCACAGCAGTTCGGGGCGGGGGTCGCGGCGTCTCTCCGACCGCGACCGAGGCGGCTCGCCCCGCTTCGTGTTGGGCGTACTTGCCCGTGCGCCGTATGCAGGTATCTTGCCGAACTGCCCCCAACCGGTATGATCCCGGGTCCGACATGGGAACTCACGATCTTTCGAACGCTCTGAACGACCCGAACAACCGGAGCCAAACCCAGCCGAATGACGGTCTCTCCCGCACCCGTGACCACCAAGGCGATCCGTCCGAGGCTGCTACTGGGCCCGGGCCCCTCGCCGGTCTCCGATCGGATCCTCGAGGCCATTTCGAGGCCCACCGTCGGCCATCTCGATCCCCAGTTTCTGGCAATCCTGGACGATGTCAGCGATCGCCTCCGCCACCTCTTCGGGACCGCCAATCCGACAACCTATGCGGTCTCCGGAACCGGTTCCGCCGGCATGGAGGCCGCTCTGGTCAACGTACTGGAGCCGGGGGACGAGATCATCATCGGCGTGAACGGTTATTTTGGACTCCGGCTGGCCGATATGGCCCGGCGGATGGGAGCCGAGGTGATCGAAGTTCCGGCCGAGTGGGGGGGGATCGTCGATTCCGATCGCCTGGTGGAGGTGCATCGATCCAATCCCGGCGCTCGCGCGCTCGCACTGGTGCATGCCGAGACCTCGACCGGAGCCCGTCAGCCGCTCGACGAGATCGGGGATTACATGCGAGACCAGGAAACCCTGTTCATCCTCGACGCCGTCACGGCCCTCGGCGGGATTCCCGTGGAGGTCGACGCCCACGCCGTAGACATCTGCTACGCGGGCACCCAGAAGTGTGTGGGGGCGCCTCCTGGCCTGGCTCCGATCACGTTCTCGTCGAGGGCGATCGAGCGGATTCGAACTCGCGACTCACCCGTGGCGAGCTGGTATCTCGATGTATCCCTGATCTCGAGCTACCTGGGTTCAGAGCGGCGCTATCACCACACCGCTCCGATCAACTCCTTCTACGGTCTTCACGAGGCGTTGACGGTGATCGAAGAGGAAGGCCTCGAGGAATGCTTCGATCGACACGAGCGCGTCGGTGGGCTCCTCCAGGCGGAGCTTGCGGATCGGGGGTTCACGCCATTCACCGATCCCGCGCACCGATTGCCGCAACTCAACGCGGTCCGGCTCCCCGAGGGTCGTGAGGAAGCGCCGCCGAGGGCGGCGTTGCTCCGCGACCACGGGATCGAGGTAGGCGGTGGGCTCGGCCCCGCGAAGGGCTCCGTCTGGCGGATCGGATTGATGGGTCAAGGGGCCCGTGAGTCGGTCGTGGAGCGCCTGCTCACGGCGATCGACGACGTGCTGAGGAGCCCGGCTTGACTCCGCCGCCCCGCTCGGCCCGGGTCGGAATTCGGAGCATTCCGGCCGGCCTGGTCACGGCCTTCCTGCTCGCTTCGTGTCAGACCGTGGGCGGTGTCCATTCCTTTCGCTCCTCGGCGGCACCCGGCTCCGCGTCCGTTGCGGCCGAGGCCGAGTGGTCCACGCCGACTGCCGCTCCAGTGGAGACCATCCCACGTGTGGAGGTGCGAGTGGAGGGACTGGATGCGATTCTCCACTCGGCTGCGGGTGTCGACCCCGCCTTCCAGTCCGACGTACGCGACTGGATGCGCTCGTGGACGACGGGTCAGGCGAGCTCGTTCGAGCGCTACCTGCAGAGGATGAGGGAGTACGATGGCCTGGTTCTGGAGGAGCTCTTGGAACGCGGTCTTCCCGGCAGCCTCCGGTACCTTCCGATCGTGGAGAGTGGATACATCCCAAGTGCCGTGAGTCGCGTAGGTGCCACTGGGCTGTGGCAGCTCATGGATCCCACCGCTCGCGAGCTCGGGCTCACGGTGAGCTCGATCGTCGACGACCGACGCGATCCCGTAGCCTCGACCCATGCGGCACTCGAGTACCTCGAGGCTCTCCACGTACGTTTCGATTCGTGGTTTCTCGCCCTGGCGGCCTACAATGCGGGCCCGAATCGGGTGCAGCGTCTGCTCGATCGGTACGCTCCGGGAGAGGGTTCGGGGGACGAGTCCTACTTTGAGATCCTTCCCCACCTCCCGGCCGAAACCCGCCAGTTCGTGCCGCGGTTCTTCGCTGCCGCCACCCTTGCTTCCGACCGGGACACCCACGGGTTCGAGGCGTCCACAGAAGGGACGGTACGCTTCGACGAGGTGGCCGTGCCCGATGCCACGTCACTCGATGTGGTCGCTCGGGCAGCGGGGGTGGAGGAGGCGAGCATCCTCGCGCTCAACCCCCAATATCTGAGGGGGTTCACGCCCGCCGGAGAGACCAGGATCGTTCGGGTGCCGGAGGGGAGGGCGGCCCGCTTCGCGCGGAACTTTGCCGAGATCCCACCCGAGGAACGTCTGACCGTTCTGGAGCACGTGGTCACATCGGGCGAGACGTTCACGCACATCGCCCGTCGGTATGGAGTGCCGGTCTCGGATCTCACGGACATGAACGGCAGCGTGGATCCTCGACGGTTGCAGATCGGTATGCGGCTCGTGGTTCCGGTGGGTGGGGTGGATGGCGATACCG
>JBBDIV010000029.1:0-6445 GCA_040880225.1 Gemmatimonadota bacterium | reverse complement strand
GTCCAGATCTCCTTCGCGTTCGGTGGGAGTCCGCACGTTGGCCAGGACCAGCCGCCAGACGTCCGCGACCCGGCCCCCCTCTCGAACGAGGAGCACGGGGGGAATTCGAAGACCTTCCTGATAGATTTCCCGTGCGAGGGGCATGGACCCGGGACTCATCCCGCCGACATCCGAATGGTGCGCACGCGCGGCCACGTACCCGAGCCGGGTCCTACCGCCGGCATCGAAGACGGCAGAGACCAAGGTGATGTCGGGGAGGTGGGTCCCTCCCTCGTAGGGGTCGTTGACCATCGCGACGTCGGCCGACTCCAGCGGCCCCAGCGTGTCGAGCACTGCGGAGATGCTCATCGGCATCGCACCCAGGTGGACCGGCATGTGATCCCCCTGCGCGACCGGTACCCCCTCGGGAGAGAAGACGGCGCAGGAGTAGTCTCTGCGTTCCTTGATGTTCGGCGAGTATGCCGCTCGCCGGAGCGAGGCCCCCATCTCTTCGGCGAGGGCGGTGAACAGGTGTCTGTAGACCTCGATCGCGACGGGGCCCACAGCCTCCTGTGGAGGAGAATCTCTCATGGTCATCCCTTGGACTCCGCTACCCTGTTCGTTACCTTACCACGCTGTGTACTTTCCATCCCAACATCGCCCGACCGAGTTGCCCGGTGCGCCTGTCGTTGCCCGCCAGGACGAGATATTCTCGTCCCGTTCGGCCCGACCAGCGCAGCGTCGGACAGTCGGAGCCATCGGGCCCTCGCCAGGGAGTCATCAGCATATAACGGAGGCATCATGACCGATAGGAAGAAACTCAAGGATCGCGCTCGGGACGAGCTTTTCAGCCACATCAACCGGTGCGGCGTTCTCCAGGCTGCGGCCGACGATCAAGAACACTGGCTCGACGAGACGATGGAGTACCTCACGGAGCGGTATCCCGATCTGAACGATGCGGACATCCGTGAGCTGTATACGGTCGGGCTACGGTTCTGCCGTCCTGCCATCCCTCACGGACGCGACGAGGACGACGAGGAGGGTGTAGCCGAGGCGGCAGTCGCCGAGGTCGAGGCCACGGAGGAACCGTCCGAGGAATCGTCGGAGGTGGCGCCCCAGACGGTCGCGGCCGGCGCAGAGGACCCCGCCACGCCGGCCTGATGCTGGACTCGAGCGGATGAGAGGGCGGAGGCGACGATCGGCGAGTCCGGTGGGCGCCCCGCCCTCCATCGTTTCCGGGAGCTGCGTCCTGTGGGCCGTTCGACGACCTGGGTCCGGACCGGGCCCGGGCATCCAGGGTGGCCGATGGGTGAGCCTGTGTTTAGATTGCGCGCAGCCCGTTCCCATGCGTTCCGTTTCGGGGAACCGACCCGCTTCCCCCACCGTCATTTTCGCCGAGGGAGAGCCCGGGGATGACCCACAGCTTTCTGAGCTCGGAGGAGTACGACGAGCGAGCTCACGATCTCTACAACGAAGGTGACTACGACGGGGCCCTCGAAACGCTGAAAGAGGGCCTCGCTCTGTATCCGAACGCCGTGGAGCTCTATGCGGGGCTCGGACATGCTCGCCTCGCGAGGGAGGAGATCGCATGGGCGCGCTTGGCGTTCGAGCGGGCCCTCGTGCTCGATCCCGCGCACGAAGACGCGATGGTCGGCATGGGTGAGGTGCTTCTCAGGCTCGGACGCGTCCGGGAGGCGCTCGAGTTGTTCCGCGAGGTCGAGGCTCTCGGCTTCGGGGACGACGTGGAGTTGATGCTCGCCGTCGGTCGCGCCCTCTACCGAGAGCACCTGTTCGTTGAGGCGAAGGATGTCTTCACCCGGCTCGCAGCGATGCGGCCCGATTCGGGTGATGCGGTCGCCGCGATCGGATACTGCCTGCATCGCCTGGGCAACGACATCGAGGCCTGCCGGTACCTTCGCAGGGGTCTGCGTATCGCCCCCGATCTGTTCGAGACCCGGATCTACATGGGACACCTCCTGTACGATCGCGGAGATTGGGAGAACGCCCTCCGGCACTTCGAACGTGTCCCGCCGCAGGACCACTGGGATCCGATCGCGGTCTGGCGGGTGCTCGAGCTCAAGCGTTCCGTTGCCGAGCTCGACGAGGGCGATCCCGGGCTGGTCCCGTGGCAGAGACGGCTCGACGAGCTGGAGGCGGTGGACGAAGACCCCGTCGATCGTCTTCTGGCCGAAGTGGAGGCCGGATGGTCCGGGTCGGATCCATGGCTCCATCGCGATGAGAATCAGCTGGAGCTCTTCACCGATCGGGGCGGGGCCGAGGAGACGGTCATCCAGGTGCGACTCTCCGGGGGGCACGTGATCCGGGGAACCTGGGGAGACGTCGTGAAGCAGTTCCGGGATCATGTGGGGTTCAATCACGAGCCGCTGGGGCCCTTTATGCGACGGATGGCAGAGCGCTGGCACGAGCAGTATGGGATCGAAATACCCTTCTCCGATCCCGAGTCCTTTCTCCGCAAAGCGGCCGAGTTCGGGCTTCTCAGGCTCACCGACCCGTTCGGTCGGGAGGGCGACTGAGCCACCCGTTGTCCTCCTCTCTTCCCATAGAGTCGCCGATGAGCTCCGACCGAATCCTGATCGAACGCTTCCATCACGCGCTGGTCGAGTCGATTCGCGACCACGCGCCTTCGTATCTCACGGATACCTTCACCGTGGCCGAGATCTATCAGTCGCTCGTGCCGTACCGGACGTATCGCGATCGATTGGGACTCGAGATGAACGGTGACTACGAGGACGCGCTGCTCCGACTTCTCGCCGGAGAAGAGGAGTTTCTGATCCTCGAGTCCGAACCCGCTCGGAACCGGATCCGCCGGGAACTCGAGCACCGCAACCCGAACACGGGAATCTATCGGGAATTCGCTGCGGTGGAGGTCCGTCTCAATCCAGAGCGGGTGCCGGCGGAAGCGAGTGACGACCGCGGGTCCCCCGGTCCCCCTCCAGACCCACCAGGGCGCGCGGACTCCGGGGTTCAGACCTCGTTCAGCGAGTTCGACACGTCCCTCGACGGTCCATCCGAAGGTCGCATGTCCACATCGGAGCGATCCGTGGGCCCGACCCCCGGCGGCTCTCCCCGGGCCCCCGACGATGCCCGACTTTCGCCTTGTCCCGAGTGTGCCGAGGAACTGCCCGCCCGGGAGTCACTCCAGTTCTGTCCACATTGCGGTGCAAACGTGCTCGAAGGTCCCTGTCGAGAGTGCGGAGAGATCCTGGATCGAACCTGGAAGTACTGCCTGGCCTGCGGCACCCCAACCGGCGTGTGAGCGCGCGCGGACGTGCGAATCCTCCATCCCTCGTCTCCAATCCGGACACTCGTTGCGTGGTCCGTGACCGGGTGTGTCGCCGCAGCATGTTCGGGCCCCGAGCCGCAACCGCCTTCCGACCCCGAGCTCCGGGCCGAGCTCGAAATTGCGGACGACGTTCGGATTCACAGGATCGACCTGAGCGGACGGGGGTCCGAAACGAGGGTCCTTCCTCCCGAGGTCGAGGTGAGGGCGGGCGACGTCGTCCAGTTCGTCGTGCTTGACTATCGCGTTCATCTGGTCCGGTTCGTCGAGGAGGAGCTCCGGCCAGCCGCGATGGAATTCCTCACCCGAACAGGCCAGGACCGCCCGCCACCCCTCGTCGAGCGCGGTGCGAGGCTCGTCCTATCGTTCGAGGACGCCCCAGCAGGTTGGTACCCGTTCCGGGTTGAAGGGAGTGGCGCCGCGGTGCGAGGAGAGATCCGGGTTCTTCCTCCCGAGTGAGGTGAGGCCGCTTCTGGACCATGGACGCAAAGAAGAAAACCGACCCTCGGAATCTTGCTCCGAGGGTCGGTTTCTCTCCTGCATCCGTGAGCGACGGATCGCCCGGGCCGTGGTCTACGACCTCGGCCGACCATCCTTTCGCTGCCGGCGTCGCTCGCGGCGAATCGCGGCTTCACGCTTCCGCTTCCTCTGTGCGCTCGGCTTCTCGTAGAAGCGACGCTTCCGAAGCTCGCTGTAGAGTCCAGAACGCTGGACCTTCCGCTTGAACTTACGCAGGGCGCGTTCGAGGTTTTCGCCTTCTTGAACGATCACTTCCAAAGGAATCACTCTCCCATGCTGTATCAGGTGATTACTACGTAGACATGAAAGATAGGAAACTCCGCGAACGGAAACAACGGGTGGAGAAGTGAAGGGAGGGGGACCAAGGCCCGGACTCGGGGAAGACCCCCGGAAATCCGGCCCCGACCCCGGAAACCCGGCCCCGACCCCGGAAACCCGGCCCCGACCCATGAAAGGCGGCCCCGGATTCAGGGTAGGCGGCCCGCGCGGTGGAGCGTGTGTGAGTAGAGACGGTACGCCTCCGGGTTGGCCAGGTAGTCCTCCGCCCAGATCTCGAACGGAGGAAGGGGCAGTCGAGCCTCGATGAAGTCGGCCACCATCATCGCGAACTGGAGTCGATCCTTTGCGCCGAAGTCGAAGCGGGTCCCCTCGAGAATCCTCTCCACGGCGTCATCGAAGTCCCCGGGGCGGACCAGGGCGATGAAGTGGGCGACCTGATCCAGACGGTAGGATGCATAGATCGACTGCAACTCGTCCAGGTCGCGGTCGGCGGTGTTTCCGCGCTCGTCCTCCCATTTCCCGGCTAGCTTCCGGGCATCATTCCGAAGCATCGCCCGGAACCACTTTCGTAGGTGAGGCAGCGAGCCGGATCGGTCGTGGGCATGCAGCGCGGACGAGAGGAGGCCGGTGAGAAGGGGCCGTCCGAGACCGCGGGCCTTGCGGTCGATCCGGCTTTCCGAGTCCTCCATGAAGATGTCCGCGGTCCGCACCTCGTCGTCTTCCACCGTCCCGTCGCGGGGTCGGAAGGAGAAGTAGCCCCGCCAATCCCCGGAATTCGTCTGGTAGGTCACGAGAAAACAGGACCAGACTTCGTCGTCTCGTTCGAGGAACCCTACGGAACGTCGGCGGAGGCGGTCGAGCCGCAAGCATCCTCCTGGTCGGCACGCGGCCGCGATGAGAGCCCGGAGGCGATGGCGAAGGTCGGGAGCGAGTCGCCCCGAACCGTAAAGATGCCCCGCGATCCACGAGCGATCAAGCACCGTCGAGGTTCCCTCGCACTTTTCCACACCACAGGACGCGCGGAGGAGCGTCGAAGACGGGGCTGAATCGGTAGCGCACCCGAAAGGTGGAGGTTATGCTGGTCCTGGTCCGGTCGGAAGGGGAGGGAGCGGTTCGTCGCACCGGTCCTTTCGAGCCGTGGATCGAAAACGGAGAGACGCGAATGCAGCTCAATCTGCGCGAGGCATCCGGTGCCGGACTGGAGTCCGAGTCGTCGCTTACGGGGACCTTCCAGGTCTCGCTCACGCGTGCCGTTCTACCCTACCGCGACGAGGGAGATCGCCTACTTCCGGGTGGTCGGATCGGCGATATCGGGCTCGGCGTCGTGGTCGACGGTAGCGACCCGGCTCGTGCGGACGTCATGGACCTCGGGAGCGCGCAGCTCCGGGTGGTAGATCTCACGGGGCCGCTCGTGGTTCTCGGCTGGCTGTACCCGTCGGGGCTGAGGAGTCTGGAACGGGTCGTGGAAGATGCAGGGCTGAACGAACAGGACCGCGCACGGGCGTTCACCTTCAACATGGCCGTACGTGCATTGAACGCGGCCGGCTTCGGACCTCTCACGCGACCGACCATCCTGCGGATGGGGTTCCGGGACCTCTGCCAGGATCTGGACTTGCACGAGGGCACGGCGGTTCGCTTGATGCTGCCCTCCGGGGGAGTGGCTCGCATCCATCTGGACTATGAGAACGCAACCCTGGTGGCGCGGGTCGGGACCTCTGTTCCCACTCGGGAGCTGGAGACGGCGCTCGTGGAGGCGTTCGCCGGTCGAGAGCTCCTCCGGGGCCGGGGCGCGGGCAACGATGCTGCGAGTGCCAGTGCCTATCACCTTCCTCTGGCCATACCTCGGAGCCTCGCCGACAGTCGAGCACTCCTGCGATGCCTCAGGCGAGGCTTCGTCGATCTCCTGGCTCGTTTCGAGCCCGAGCGCCACCAATCGCTCGAAGAGCTTACCGGTACCCTGGGGGAACGGGATTCCCTGCGCGGTTTCCGCGAGCGGTCGGACCTCCCCCGGATGGAGGCCGTCCGCGTGGCCGACCGGAGCGCGTCCGGGCTGAAGGGAGTGCATTGATGACGAGTCACTCCCGGCACGTGTCGTCATGGTTGCGGTTCGATGGGGTCGAGCTGAGCCGGCGCTCGCGCGGTCGCTCGTCGCCTGCCGAGGGCTCCGACGCCCGTCGCGGGGCCGCGCCTCCGGATGCGCCTGCTCGCGTCCCCGACACCTTACGGAACCTCTACGAGCGGTATTGCGCGCACGAGGCGCGAGAGTTGTTGCACTTGATGTCCCGAGAGGCGTTTCGAGCGCTTTACCGGACGGCCAGGCGCCTCGCTGGTGAGGGTGATCCGGAGCTCGCCGGCGCGTTGAGCGAG
>JBBDIV010000028.1:0-1227 GCA_040880225.1 Gemmatimonadota bacterium | reverse complement strand
TGGGGCGATAGCGCGGGTGCGTTCGGGGAGAGGCGAGAAACCGCGCCTGCCAGGACATCCTGGGGTGGACCACATCGCCTTCCGGGTCCAGATAGCGGGCGTAGGGCTCGACGACTGGAGCTCCATTCAGGAAGAGCTCCTTTGCGCGCATCTCGAGGGTGTCTCCCGGAAGCCCGAGGAGCCGCTTCACGTAGTGCTTTCGCGGTTCGTGAGGAGGTCGAAACACGATCACATCGCCCCGATCCGGCTCGTCCAACGCCGGAAGGGAGAGCCCCAGACCCGGGATCTCCGCTCCGTACGCCGCCTTGTTCACCAGGAGAAAGTCTCCGGCCAGGAGCGTTCCCTCCATCGACGAGGTGGGGATCCTGAACGCTTCCACCGCGAGCGCACGCACCAGGAAGAACAGAAGAAGCACGAGCACGGCCGACCGAAGGAGCTCCAGGAGCACCCTGAACGGTGAACGCCGCCGTCGATGGGCCGGGACAACGACGCCGACGGCTTCGGAGTCCTGGGCTGGACCGTGCCCAAGCGGCGAAAGGCTCTCTCCCGGACCGTTTTCGGCATCCTCCACCGGAGCACTTGTCATCCGTGTCGCATTCCCTCCTGCCGGGGTGGGCTTGATGCCGGTCCTCGCCGCCAAGGCCGAGGCGGCCGGAGAAGGCCGCGTTCTGGTTCGGTACCCATATCGAGAGAGACCGGTTCCGAGAGGCTCCGGACCTCATTCCTCCCGGGTCAGGCCGTACTTGTCGATCTTCTTGTACAGGTTCGACCGCGGCATGTCCAGCACGCGGGCGGTCTCGGACACGTTCCACTCGTGTTCTCGGAGCTTGTGGACCAGAAATGACCGCTCGGACCGGTCCCTGAAGTCTTGAAAGGTGTCCGCGGTCAGGAGCTCGGTCCCGAGACCAGCGGGCCCTCGGATGCCGGACACGAGGAGTTCGACGTCCTGGTCCGTGATGCGGTCTCCCCTAGCCAGGATCAGGAGCCGCTCGACGGTATTCCTGAGTTCGCGAACGTTGCCGGGCCACTCCAACTCCCGCAGCCGCGAGAGCGCCTCCTCGGTGAATTCGCGTCGGGGGAGCCCGTCTCTCGCCGCCATCACGTTCACGAAGTGTCGGGCGAGCATCGGGATGTCTTCTCGTCGTTCTCGCAGGGGAGGGACATGGATGGGCACGACGTTGAGGCGATAGTAGAGATCCTCCCGGAAGCGGCCGGACTCGATCTCCT
>JBBDIV010000027.1:0-6536 GCA_040880225.1 Gemmatimonadota bacterium | reverse complement strand
GTCCGAACTGGCACGGCCACAACTATGAGCTCGACGTGACCGTGGAAGGTGAGATCGACCCGGAGACCGGGTACGTCATGGATCTCAAGGTGCTCAAGGAGATCGTGGGCCAGTCCGTCGTCCGGGACGTGGACCATCGGAACCTCAACCTCGATGTGGACTGGCTGGAAGGCACCAATCCCACGACCGAGAACCTGGTCGTTGCGATCTGGGGCCGGATCCGTCCCAGGCTCCCGGAGGACGTGTCGCTCAAGCGGTTGGTGCTCTGGGAGACACCCCGGAATCGCGTCGAGTACGAAGGCGCATGAGCGAAGACACTTGAGCGCAGACGAGGGGGACATTGCCGTGGAGGCATCGGGGTCCGGCACGTCGGATCGGACACAGGGATCGATTCGCTCGGAGCCGGACCGGGAAGGACCGGACCTGAGCCGTGTCGCCTTCGAGGATCTCGTTCGAGAGATGCTGCAGCGCATGGGCGATGATCCCTCCCGGGAGGGTCTGCTTCGCACGCCCGAACGGGTCACCAGGTCCCTTCGCTTCCTCACCGAGGGGTATCACGCCTCGCCGCGGGACGTGATCGGCAACGCGCTCTTCGAAGAGCACCACCACAACATGATCATCGTGAAGGACATCGAGGTATACTCGCTCTGCGAGCATCATCTCCTTCCGTTCTTCGGCAAGGTCCATGTCGCCTACATACCCGACGGCCACATCCTGGGGCTCTCGAAGATGGCCCGACTCGTGGAGGTCTTCGCCCGGCGCCTGCAGGTGCAGGAGCGGCTCACCGAGGAGATCGCCCAGAGCCTCTGGGACGTGGTGGCGCCGCAGGGCGTGGGCGTCGTGATCGAGGCGCACCACCTCTGTATGATGATGCGGGGTGTGCAGAAGCAGAACTCGTATACGATCACCTCGGCCATGCGAGGCGCGTTCCTGGACGACGCGCAAGCACGCGACGAGTTCCTGCGGCTCTGCCAGAGCGGACATCGGCCCCTCGGCGGATGAAGGGCCCTTCGGAGGGAAGCCCGCTCGCGGGCCAGGTCGCGCTCGTCACCGGAGCCTCCCGCGGGATCGGTCGCGCGACCGCGACCGCGTTGGCGGCGTGTGGTGCGAGGGTCGGGCTGGTCGCACGCGATCGGGAGGCTCTGGAGTTGCTGGCGCGCTCGTTGGACGGATGGGCCCTACCATGCGACGTGACCGAGCCGGACGAGCTGGCGCGCACCCTTCATGGCTTCGAGGAAGCGGTGGGGCGCACACCGGATCTGGTGGTCGTGTCGGCGGGGGTGTTCTCGGTCGAACCGATCCGCGAGTTGACAGCGGAGGAACTACACCGGAACCTCGCGGTCAACCTGGAGGCGAGCATCCTGACGGTCCGCTCCGTGCTCCCGCGACTGCTGGACCGAGGCCGGGGAACCATCGTGCTCGTCGGATCGATCGCGGGCCGCAGGGCTTTTCCCGGCAACGCCTCGTATTCGGCTTCCAAGTTCGGGCTCCGCGGCTTCCACGAAGTGCTCCTCGAGGAACTTCGGGGCACCGGCGTCCGCGCGACCCTGCTCGAGCCGGCTGCGACGGACACCTCTATCTGGGATCCTCTCGAGCCCGACGAGGATCCCGATCTCCCGGACCGTGACTCGATGCTTCGGCCCGAAGCCGTGGCCGACTGTATCGTGTTCGTGGCCGAGCGCGAGGATCGGGTGCGGATCCCTTTTCTCGCGGTGGAGCCCGGATGAACGTCAGTACCTACCGGCCCTCCGGGACGAGGCGGGCGCATTCTAGAACAGCTCACGAGGTCGTAGCATGTATACCGTAAGTGTGCAGGCCCACTACGATTCCGCCCACTTCCTCCAGAACTACAAGGGGAAGTGTGAGCGGCTCCATGGACACCGGTACGTTGTCGAGGTCGCGCTCCAGACCGAACAACTCAACGAGGCCGGGATCGCCTTCGACTTCGTTGATCTGAAACGCGTGCTCCGCGAGCTCGCCGACGGACTGGACCACCAGAACCTCAACGACCTCCCCGCATTCGACGGCGTCGAGACAAGCGCCGAGAACCAGGCCCGGTACTTCTACGACCAGCTACGGGACCGGCTTCCACGAGAGCTCACGAAGGGTCTCCTATACGCGCGTGTGTGGGAGACGCCGACGCAATGGGCGCAGTATTCCCCTTCCGGTGCCTCGATTCCCGCGCCCCGGACCGCCGCGGAGCTCTGACGAGCGATCGCCGGGACCTTCTCATGCACCTCCTGGTCACCGACCGACTGGCATGCTCACGGTGCGGACCCGATTTCGGCCTGATCCTTCTCTCGGAGCACCTGGTGGAACGCCGCGTGCTGAAGGGAGTGCTCGGCTGCCCCAATTGCCGTGAGCGGTACCCGATCGAAGGGGGTTACGGAGACCTTCGGCCCGCGCCACGCCCCGAGGAGCCCCGATCTCCCGGTGGGTCCGAAGACGACCCCGAGGCAGCGCTTCGACTCGCGGCTCTGCTGGGGGTTGCGGAAGGCCCCGGCCTGATTCTTCTGCTCGACGGCTCGACGCGCCACGCCGACCGGATTGCGGCCATGGTCGAAGGGATCGAGGTGGTTGCGGCGGCCCCGGGCCTCCGACGGTTGGACGAGCACCCGGGAGTCAGCCGCGTGGGGATTCCGGATCGGCTGCCGTTCTTCTCAGGGGCACTGCGGGGAGTGGTGCTCGAGGGAGCGAGAGGCCGGGATCTGCTGACCGAGGGAGTCCGCGTGCTGGGGCGGAGATCTCGACTGGTGTTCCTGGAACCCGACGAGGGCGTGAAATCCGAGATGGCGGCCCTGGGACTGGAGCTACTCATGGAAGCCGAGACGGTCCTCGTAGGTGCCCGGAAGTAGTTGCGGGGGAGGGCCTTTCGGTAGGATGGACCCACGTTGCGTCGCCGCGGCACGTTCCACTAGTTTCGACCACGTCCGGTTTCCGCTCGGTTGTTCAGCGAAACCCCTTCCTCTGCCCCGGAATACATGACCTGGTGGAACAAGCTCTTCGGAGGCGATGCGGACTCCGAAAAAGTGGATTATTACGAAGAAGGGCTGGCGCTCCTCCGGGAGGGCCGGTTCCACGAGGCGTTGACCTCGTTCAGACTGGCTCTGAAGGAGGCTCCGGGCGATACCGTGGTGCTTCAGCAGATCGCGATCGCCTACACCCGGATCGGGATGACCGAAGAAGCGTCGAAGACCTATCGACACGTCCTCCAGAAGGATCCCGCGGCCGCCGGGGCCCATTACGGACTGGCGTATCTGTTGCTCAGGCGTGGTGAGCAGCAGGAAGCGGCGCGCCATCTCGAGTCCTTTCTCGCAAACCCTCCGCGCGGGTCCGATGCAGGGGAGCACATCTCGCATGCGCGATCCACCCTGGCGGGGCTCCGCGGCGAACAGAACACTCTTCTCTCCGACGATGAACAACACTCGTAGCGCGCGCATCCGATGGACGGGCCGCGGGGTGGTCTTCGAGGGACGCAGCGGCGACGCCCCACCGATCCTCCTCGACAGCGACTCCATGGAGGGACCGTCTCCCACGGAAGCCCTGCTCATGAGCATAGGCGCTTGCATGGGGGTGGACGTCAGGATGATCCTCGAGAAGGGTCGCGTTCCCGTCGACGGGCTCGAGATCGTGCTCGAAGGGGAGCGGGCGCCCGAGGCACCGAGGCGCTTCGTCTCCCTGAGACTCGAGATCCGGGTCGAGGGGCCGGGGCCCGATGATCTTGCCAAGCTCGAGCGGGCAGCGCGCCTTTCCCACGAGAAATACTGCAGCGTCTTCCACACGCTGAGACCCGATCTCGACGTCGAAGTGACGACCGTTCGCGTCTGACCCTCCAACGACGCCGCAACCGGGGTAGTACCTGTGGTCCCAGTCGGAGGCCCTGTGATGTCGAATCGAACCGAATTCTCCAGCCCCGCGGACCTGGGTCAGGGCACGCTCGTCGAGCTCTTCCTGGAAGCAGTCCAGCGCGGAGATCGTCCAGGCTTCAGGCGATACGAAGCGGGACAGTGGGTCGACATCTCCTATCACGAGATTGAGGACACGGTCCGGCGAGTCGCATCCGCGCTCCGGTCCCTCGGACTCGAGCGGGGCGACCGGGTGGCGATTCTCTCCGCCACTCGCACGGAGTGGGCGCTCGCGGACTACGGGTGTCTCATGGCGGGGATCGTCGACGTTCCGATCTACTCCTCGCTGACTGAGGAACAGATCCACTACGCCCTGGAAGACTCCGGTGCCCGGGCGATCTTCCTGGAGGACGCAGAGCAGCTCGAGAAGCTCGAGCAGGTGCGAGCGGATCTGCCGGCCCTCGAGTGGGGGATCGTCTTCGACGCGCCCCCGGAGCTTCCCGAGGCTACGATCGGATGGACCGACTTTCTGGGCCGAGCGGAGCCGGACGTGGACGTGGCCGAGATGGAAGCATTCCGTGAAGAGGCACGGTCCGCGCGACCGCAGGATATCGCGACGATCCTCTATACCTCCGGCACCACCGGTCCACCCAAGGGCGTCATGCTCTCGCACGACAACCTTCGTTCGAACGTGGTGGCGGCGTCCAGGTTGCACGAGATCGACGAGTCGGACAGCTCGCTCTCCTTTCTCCCGCTTTCCCACGTGTTCCAGAGGATGGTGGACTACCTTTACTTCTGGAGGGGTTGCACGATCGCACACGGCCGTTCGATTGACCATGTGTCCGAGGACCTCCGAACCGTACGTCCCACCCTCGTCATCTCGGTTCCCCGGCTGTACGAAAAGATCTATGCGCGGGTGACCGAGGCGTCCGGGCTGAAAGGGAGGATCGTGGAGTGGGCACGCGGGGTGGGGGAGCGCTGGGCGCAGGCGCGGCTGGAGGGCCGGAGTCCGGGCGCGTGGACTGCGCTGCAGCACTGGCTGGCCGATCGCCTCGTGTTTGCGAAGATCCGGGAGGGGCTCGGCGGACGACTCCGGTACTTCGTGAGTGGAGGGGCTGCGCTCTCGATCGACATCAACCGGTTCTTCCTCTCCGCGGGGATCTACATCGTGGAGGGCTACGGGCTCACGGAGACGAGTCCTGTCACGAACTCCAACAGCCTGCTCGACTTCCCCGAGAATTTCCGGATCGGTACGGTTGGAAAGCCCATCCCCGGCACCGCCATCCGGATCGCCGAGGACGGGGAGATCCTGGTCCGAGGTCCCCAGGTGATGAAGGGTTACTACCGCCGACCCGAACTCACCGAGGAGGCGATGACGCCCGACGGATGGCTCCGCACGGGAGACGTGGGTGAGATCGACCAGGATGGCTTCCTCCGGATCACCGATCGGAAAAAGGACATCCTCGTCACTGCCGGTGGAAAGAACGTCGCACCTCAGCCGATCGAGAGCGTGCTCAGGCGAAATGGCTTCGTAGATCAACTGGTCCTGGTCGGCGACGGTCGCAAGTTCGTGTCACTTCTGCTCGTTCCCGACTTCGCAAGGCTCGAGTCCTGGGCCCGCGAGAACCAGGTGTCCTGGGAGGACCGCCACGAACTTCTGGAGGACCAGGGGGTTCAGGAACTCCTGGAAGGCGAGATCTTCCGGGAGTTGGATGCGTTCTCGCACACCGAGCAGCCCAAGAAGGTCGTTCTCCTCGATGGTCCCTTCACGGTGGAGGACGGCTCACTCACCCCGACCCAGAAGATCAAGCGGCGGGTCGTGGAAGACCGTTTTCGCGAGATCATCGATTCGCTCTACGAGGAGAGACACGTGGAGCGCACGATGTTCACTGCCTTCTAGGCGCGCATCGATGACGACGGACATACGGATCGTTCTCGTGACTGCGCCGAATGCGGAATCCGCAGCCGCTATCGTCGGAACCCTGCTCGAGGAGCGGCTGATCGCATGTGGGAATCTGGTGAATGACGTTCGCTCGATCTTTCGCTGGAATGGACAGGTCGAGGACGAATCCGAGACTCTCATCGTCCTCAAAACCGTAGAGGCGAGGGTGCCGGAACTCCTTCGGAGAATCCCGGAGCTGCATACATACGATGTTCCCGAGGCTCTGGTTCTCGATGTCGAAGCCGGCCATGGAGCCTACCTGGATTGGGTGACGCGAGAGACCGAATCCCCACCCGGATCGACCCAGTGCGCGGCCGGGAGTCCGTTGGAGTGAGAATGGAACGAGGAACGAAAAAATCAGTTGCGCCCGAGCTTTCGCTCGGCTCTCCCACCGAGGGGGACGAGAGAGAGCGCGCCGAAGTCGACAACTCGACTTCGGACCATCCACACCGGGAGCCCGCGATCTTCGAATACGACGACGGGAGTGGGAACGAGTCCGCGAACGATGTCCGAGGCGGGACCCGGGAGGATGCCGCCGGGGACCCGGAGTTGGAGTTGGGCGATGCGGAGTCCGAGCGGAGTGACGTGGACGAGACCACGCCCTCCGAAGGAGAGCAGCCGGTTCCTCCAACCCAGCGAAGCGAGTCCAGCGGGATGTTTGAAGCGGCGAAGGCCGCCTGGCGGGCCGGGCGGGTGGACGAGGCGGTGCAGAGGTACCGCGAGCTCGTCGCGATGGATCCGGGTCACGT
>JBBDIV010000026.1:0-1259 GCA_040880225.1 Gemmatimonadota bacterium | reverse complement strand
ATCCGTTCGGCGGGGTCGCCTAACGCTTCGGCCCCTCCAAGGACGAGTCCGCTCCAGAAGGCGGCGTTCGCGACCTCGTCGACCACCGAGGGCCCGGATGGGAGCGCACGGCATTCGATGCGGAGATGGGGACGCTCGTCACTGATCCCGTAGCAGGGGCGGTTCCACCGATAGATCGTCGAGTTGTAGAGATGGAGGGCATCGAGGGTCGGCGCCACACCCGCCTCCATTCGCTCGAACGGATCCTCCCCCACGGGTCCCGCCATGAGCACCTTGAATTGGGTGAGATCGGTCTCGAACAGCTCGGTGACGGATGCGTCGACCCAGCGGTCCCCGAAGTGGACCCGCGGAGCGAGATCACGCACATACGGGGTTGCGGCACGAGTGTCGACGGATTGCTGGAAGATCGCGATGCGGGTCTCGGCCCAGAGTCGGCGACCGAACAGGAGAGGCGAGTTCACCGCCGCCGCGAGGACCGGAGCCAGCATGAGCTGGGCGGTGTTGTACAGCTTCGGGAATTCGCGCGCACCGACCTGTAGATGCACCTGGAAGCTCGTGTTGCAGGCCTCGAGCATCAGGGAGTCGTGCTGCAGGATGAGTTCGTCCGTGCCTTCGATCTGGAGATGGTACTCCCCGCCCCGCATGCGTGTGAGCGCCTCGTTCAGCGTTCTGTAGCGGGGGACGGGCGTCATCTGATCGAGGCTGAGGTCCGATTTCACGAGGGTCGGTAGCGACCCGCTCATGACCACGCGCCCTCCGACCGCCTCGGCCGCCTGCCGAACCTGGTCGACCGTTCCGTCGAGCGTCGCTTCGAGTTCACGGAAACACCGCCCGGAGAGCGCGAGTGGGGCGAGGTTCGCCTCGAGATTGAACAGTGCCAACTCAGTCGTGAAGGGTGGACATGCCAACCTTTCCAGGACCTCCAGCGCGATCGGCGCGGGCCGCCAGTCCTCCCCGATCAGGAAGAACTCCTGCTCCACTCCAAAGCGGCGGACGCCCTCTTCGATCCACCCGTCCTCGAGCAATCGTTCGAGCGCACGCAGGTCTCTGAGGATCGACGTCGTGAACCCGCGAATAGCTTCCGGCTTCAGATCGGGATCGTCGACGTGTCGTCCCATGGGGGCCGCGGCTTTGAGTGGAAGAGCTGGGGATCCGAACGGGCCGAGGGCGACCCGCGGCCTGCAGGTCTCGTCATCGGACGGCGGCTAGAAGGCTGTTGAAGAAGGGGAGCACACCGTGCACTCCTTCTTCAACGGCCT
>JBBDIV010000025.1:0-6675 GCA_040880225.1 Gemmatimonadota bacterium | reverse complement strand
TCCAGCATGGCGTCATAGTTGCGCTGATCGAGCACGAGCACACCGTCGGAACGCAGAGCGGCGTAGAACTCCGCCAGCGCCTTGCGTCGGTCGTGATCCGAGTGCAGATGGGTGAAGGAGTTTCCGAGACAGATGATGGCGTCGAACCGGTCGTGGATGTCCCGGTTCAGCCACCGCCAGTCCGCCTGTACCGTTCGAAGCAGGTGGCCGCGCTCCCGTGCATTCTGGAATGCCTTCGCCAGCATCTCCGCGCTTCCGTCGGCACTCGTCACCTCGAAGCCCGCCTCGATGAGACGAACCGAATGAAATCCAGTCCCCGTCGCTACGTCGAGGACCTTCCTTGCCCCACGCTTCTTGAGCTCTCGGATGAAGAAGTCGCCTTCGGACTCGGCTCTGGCGCCCCAGTCGATCAGCGCGTCCCACTTCTCGACGAACTTGCCGATGTACTCGGCCTGGTACTGATCCGTCTGTCGGACCGTGATGGGGTCCGCGGTTCCATAGTCCTGCGTGGCTGAAAGTGAGCTCATATATGCCCCGTGGGGCTTCCGGGAACGGGTGGTCTCCGGGGATCCGGGATGCTTCGGCCGTGCGGCGGACTGAACGGAGCCGGCTTCTGGTACGGGTGTGCTGCCGTGTGCGCGTCAGGAGCACTCGAACTCACGGCGGGACGGTCGGATGAAACGCGGAGGAAGGACGCGGCGCTCGCGGCTGGGCGAGAAGACGATCTGGTCGGGCACTCTATCCGAATCGGAAACACCTCCATGGGGCGATCGGGGAGGATCCTGCGGGAGCGAAAGTCTTGCGAGTCATCGAACACGAGTGTCGGTCCGACGCGACTACATCCTAACGAAGATCCCAGCGGCGTGCGACCCGTGTCGGCAGGTCGGGTCGGCCAGGACCCCCACCTGGATCGGCTACGTCAGATGTCGAGGTTCTTCACGTACCGGGCGTTCTTCTCGATGAAGGCGCGCCGGGGCTCCACTTCGTCTCCCATGAGACGCGAGAAGATCGAATCGGCTTCGGCCGCGCTCTCCATCGTAACCTGGTAGATCGTCCGGGAGCTCGGATCCATGGTCGTGCTCCAGAGCTGGTCCGGGTTCATCTCACCCAACCCCTTGTAACGCTGAACGTTCAGACCGCGAGCCTCCTCGCCCTTCCCGTTGGTGAGGCGCTTGACGATCTCCTGGCGCTGATCTTCGCTGAAGGCCCAGTGAGCGTCCTTGCCCTTGGCGACCCGATACAGGGGTGGCTGTGCGATGTAGATGAAGCCCGCGTCGATCAATTCACGCATCTGCCGGAAGAAGAACGTCAGGAGAAGCGTGCGGATGTGGGCGCCGTCCACGTCCGCGTCCGTCATGATGATGATCTTGTGGTAGCGTGCCTTGTCGAGATCGAAGTCCTCGCGGATCCCCGCACCGATCGCGGTGATCATGGCGCGGATCTCGATGTTCGAGAGCACCTTGTCGATCCGGGCACGCTCGACGTTCAGGATCTTTCCCTTGATGGGGAGGATGGCCTGAAAGGACCGGTCTCGCCCCTGCTTGGCGGAGCCTCCCGCCGAATCCCCCTCGACGATGAAGATCTCCGTCATCGCGGCGTCGCTGAGCGAGCAGTCCGCCAGCTTGCCGGGAAGGACTCCGCCCTCCAGTGCGTTCTTCTTCCGGGCCAGCTCACGGGCATTGCGGGCCGCTTCGCGGGCGCGCGCCGCTTGGAGCGACTTCTCGATGATCGCCTTGGCAGACTTTGGGTTCTCGTCCAGCCAGATCGCCAACTGCTCGTTGATCGCCGTCTCGACCGCGCCGCGCACCTCCGAGTTGCCCAACTTGGTCTTGGTCTGCCCTTCGAACTGCGGCTCCATCACACGCACGGAGAGGACGCATGTGAGTCCCTCCCGCACGTCGTCTCCGGATAGCGATTCGTCCGCCTTCTTCAGAAGCTTGTTCTTCTTGGCGTAGTCATTGATGGTCCGGGTGAGCGCTGCCTTCAGGCCCGTGACGTGGGTGCCACCCTCGTGGGTGTTGATGTTGTTGACGAAGGTATGCGTGTTCTCGGAGAATCCGCTGTCATACTGCAGGGCCAGCTCGATCTCCGCCTCGGGCTTCTCGGCCTCGAAGTAGAACACGTCCTCATGGACCGGCGGCCGGGTCCCTCGGAGGTACTCCACGTACTCGGCCAACCCACCTTCGTATTGATACGCCTCGTGGGTGGGTTCGTCGCCTCGCTCGTCGGTGATTGCGATCGCGAGTCCGCGATTCAGGAAGGCCAGCTCTCTAAGCCTGGACGAGAGGGTTTCGAAGTTGTAGACGAGCTCGGTGAAGATCTCGGGATCGGGCTTGAAGGTGATCTTCGTGCCACTCCCCTCTGCCGGTCCTTGCTGCTCGAGGTCCTTGTCCTTCGCGCCGCGCTGGAACGACTGATACCAGCGGTAGCCGTCCCGCCAGACCTCCACATCGAGACGTTCGGAAAGCGCGTTCACGACACTCACGCCCACGCCGTGCAGCCCGCCGGACACCTTGTAGCTGTCCTTGTCGAACTTCCCGCCGGCATGGAGCATGGTCATGGCGAGTTCGACGCCGGACACCCCCTCGGTGGGATGTTTGTTGACCGGGATGCCCCGCCCGTCGTCCGAGACCGTGACGGAGTCGTCCTCGTGGATCGTGACCTCGACGCGGGTGCAGTACCCCGCCATCGCCTCGTCGATGGAGTTGTCCACGACCTCGTAGACCAGGTGGTGGAGTCCCCGGCTCGAGGTCGACCCGATGTACATGCCGGGTCGCTTCCGAACGGCATCGAGTCCCTTGAGTACCTGAAGGTTCTCCGAAGTGTACTCGGAGCGGTTTTTCGGGTCGTCTTTCTCAGCCATCGGTACGCTGGGGTCTGGGGGGTGCGATCCATCTCTCCGGGCACGGGTTCGAACCAACCGCGGGAGAGTTGTGCAGACATTGAAATTTAGCGAATTTCAGCGCTTTCTGCCATGTCTGGAGTTGTGCGGAGACTAATCTGCCCGTCGACCGGGGGCGGACCGTTCCGCGAGCCGGAACACGATCCTCTCCACCCTGCCTTCGCCTCGCCCCGCATTCAGACGCCGCATGATGTCGTAGCGCATCAGGTTCAGCTCGTTGAGCCACGCGCTCGACTCCACTTCGACGAAGAGCACGCCCCCGTCCACCGCGGCGGCCCGAGTCACCGCCGCGATGCTCTCTCCTACCACCTCGTCCCAGTGGACCAGGATGTCCTGGCGCGCGACCTCCTCGGCGATTCCCAGCTTGCGGAGCAGCGGTTCGAGGAGTCCTCCGATCCGATCCGGCCCATCCCCTCTCGATGTCATGCGTCGACTCTCCCCTGCTCGATCGTCCAGCGAGCCAGTGTGTCGCCCCTGAACCTCACGTCCGATTCCTTGGGTGCGGTCAGTAGAACCTGACCCCGGACTACCCGGTCGAGAAGGTCGAGAACCCGGGCCGACCGGCCCTCGTCCAGCTCGGCAAAAACGTCGTCCAGAAGCAGGATCGGCTCACGCCCCCGTCGTCTCCGTACGGTCTCTACCTCGAGCAATCGCAGGGTGAGCGCCGCGGTCCGGCGCTGCCCGCCCGAACCGAAGTCACGCAAGTCCATGGCATCCCCGTCGCCATCGTGGAAGAACCTCAACTCGTCCCTGTGGGGCCCGACCACGGTCGTTCGCCGACTCGCCTCCCGCTCCCGGCTACGGAGCAGCGCATCACGGTACTCCTGGGCAACCTCATCGACACTCTTCTTCTCCGCGACGTCCGGAATGCTGGATTCATAGACGACGTGCGCCGGCACGCCGTCGGAGATCTCGCGATATCGCTCGGCAAATGTCCCGCCCAGCTCCCGAAGCCAGGTGGCCCGCTCCCAACTCACCTCGGCGCCCGACTGTACCAGGGGCTGGTCCCATGCCCCGACTACCTCGGAGGGAGCCCGGTCGCGAAGCGCCGCGTTCCGCTGCGAAAGCACATGCCTGAACCGCTGTAGCGACGCGAGGTATTCCGAAGCGTTCAAGGACAGCATCACATCGAGGAAGCGTCGGCGCTCCTGGGGACCATCGGTGATCAGCCGTACGTCCTCCGGTGTGAAGAGCACGGCCCCCACCCGACCGATCGCGTCGCCCAGACGCTCGACCTCCTCTCCGTCCACGGTCACCTTCTTGGCTCGCGTCCCGGCGTCGTAGGCGGCCGTGATCCTGGGGGCACGTGGACCACCCCCACCGGTGGAAGCGAGATCGGCGACGATGCGGAAGACGTTGCCGCCGAACCGCACCAGCTGTTCGTCCCGGGCCGCGCGAAACGAGCGAAAAGTCTCGAGATACTGGATCGCTTCGAGGAGATTGGTCTTCCCCTGTGCGTTCCGACCGATAATCGCCACACCCTCGCGGGGCACCTCGAGGGCAGTGTCAACCAGATTCCGGAACCCCGTCAAAGTCAGGCTCCGCAGATACATGCGCTCTCGCGGGCGGGACCATGGCCAGGCTCCGGGTTCCCCTGTACCTTCATCGTCCGGTGTTCGTACTCACGTCGTCCATCCCAAGGAGTATCTCGCAACCATGGCCCGATCCCTGAACAAGGTGATGCTCATCGGAAACCTGGGAGCCGACCCCGACGTTCGCATGACGCCGTCCGGCACCAAGGTCGTCAAGATCTCCCTCGCGACGAATCGTACCTTCCAGGACCGTACCGGACAGCAGCAGGAGCGAACCGAGTGGCACCGGGTCACTTTCTTCGGGAAGCTGGCCGACATCGTGGAGCAGTACGTCTCCAAGGGCGATCGCCTCTATCTGGAAGGGAGGATCGAGTACTCGCAGACCCAGGACGAACAGGGCGGCGTGAAGTACTGGACGGACATCGTTGCCCAGGAGATGGTGATGCTGGGTTCCATGACCGGCGGCTCCGACGCCCCTGGAGATGCGCCCAGCGGATCGAGCTTCGGCGGGTCGCGTGGAGGATCTCCGGATTCCGATCTGAGTCAACCCGACGACGACCTCCCCTTCTGACCGGCCGGCGGCCGGGACTCCTCAGTTGAGCTCCCGGTCCGAGGTCTCCAGGTCGGTCTCCCAGAGACCGATCAACCGCCGCTCGAAGGCCTCGGGATTCTCGCGGTACTCGGCCAGCCAGGCCGGGAAGTCCGGCAGGGCGAGTTCCCGCGACATCCGCTCCGTGGCGAGCCGGACGATCGTATTGAACGAGAGGGGCTTCGTCTCCTCCGCCCCCCCTGATTCCTCCGCCACTTCCTGGGCGAGAAGGTACATGTCGTCGGCAGTCATCTGGAGCAGCACGTCGGCGACCCGAGCCGAGCAATAGTCCAGGTACTTGGCTCGCATCACCGGGGTTGGGGATTCCTCTCCCTTCCCGTCCGTGACACCCTTCCCCGCCTTCGTCAACTCCGCCTCCGGCGCACAGTGATACCGGGGTCATGCTGTCGCATGCGATTCGTGTTCCCGATACTGGCCGTCTGAGCGACTTCCGTCCCCAGGCACCCGAACTATCCGGATGTGCCAGGACGGGTCGATTTCGCGGCACGGAGGTTGCTACCCGCGTAGGGACTCGCGGGTCCTGACCCCGGAGTGGGGCCGGCAGACCTACTGCCGCATGGGTCAGGCGAGCTGCGTGGATTGGATCTGAGCTTCGAGCACCCCTTGGACTCTGGATGAGCCCGTCGGATTCGGGTCTCGAGGCGAAGGTCCAGTTCAGAACTCCGCCGGACTTCCCTCCGGTGCCTCCGGTGCCATGGGGTAGGAATCCCCGTTCGAATCACGGAGGTGTCTGTAGATGGAACGGCGGGTCAACCCATAGAGGACGATCCGACTGAGGAAATCGGGGTCCGTCTCCTGGACCTCTTCGGCCTGCTCTGCGATCTCTCTGGGAAGGCGGACTTTCAAGTGAACGGAGCAGGTATCCCACATGTGTGTTGTCGTCACCGTGGTCGAAGATGAGTGTTGGCGGGCATCTCGAGCGAGCGGCAGTACTCGCCGGAACTCGGACGGGGGCATCCGATCCCGAACCGCTCGCGAACTGTTCCGATGATACGGCGAGGGCCGGACCGACGCAAGGACTTCGCCCGAGTTCCCGGCTCTGGGAGTGATTATCATAAGTACTTACACATCCGGCACTTACGTAAATATAGGTTTTGCATATTCAGCTGTTCCCGTCGACCTGCTATCCACGTAGTAGCTCGTGTTCGTTACACATATGTCCAGCAATCGCAAAGGCTTTGAGCGGTCACACACCCGGGAGCAATCGGGTTCGGCGGAGAAGGTTTTTTTAGAAAAAGTCGTCGGTGGCCGGCGAGGGTCCGGCGGACCGGTGGAGTCGTTCGACTCAGGGGAGCACGGAGCGGAGGAAGGCCCGGAGGGTGTTGTCGTCGAACGAGCGGAAGCGGTTCCGGATGTCGTCGACGCCCTCCCCGCGAAACACCGCACTCGTCGTCCACGCCCTGGCGCCCTCCGTTCTGTGGAAACGGATCGAACCGCCCCAACCGTCCGTGGAGCGGTGCACGCGAAGGGCCGCATACCAGCCGTCGCCGACCGGGCGGACCGAGACGGTCACGGGTTCCTGTCGGTCGGGCGCGGACTCGATCCCGAGCCGTTCCAGAAAGGCCGGTCGGTTGTCCAGATACGAACGCATCCAGATCTCATAGGGGGGCAGGGGCATCAGTCGGCGAGCG
>JBBDIV010000024.1:0-6743 GCA_040880225.1 Gemmatimonadota bacterium | reverse complement strand
CGAGCAGGGGGTCGTCGATGCGGCGCGAGAACACCTTCACATCGATTACGTCGCCCGACATTCCGGGAGGAATCTTCAGCGACGAATCCTTCACGTCCTTCGCCTTCTCTCCGAAGATCGCCGTCAGCAGCTTCTCCTCGGGCGAAAGCTCGGTCTCTCCCTTCGGCGTGATCTTTCCGCAGAGGATGTCCCCGGACTTCACGCGGGCGCCGATGCGGACGATCCCACGCTCGTCGAGGTCGACCAGCGCCTCCTCGGACACGTTCGGGATCTCGCGGGTGATCTCCTCCATTCCGCGCTTCGTGTCGCGCACATGGAGCTCGAGCTCCTGGATGTGGATCGAGGTGAGGACGTCCTTCTTCACCAGGCGCTCGGAGAGAACGACGGCATCCTCGAAGTTGTATCCGAACCAGGGCATGAAAGCGACCGTCAGATTCCGGCCCAGCGCGAGCTCGCCATGATCGGTCGAGGGACCGTCCGCGATGATGTCACCAGCCTCCACATGCACACCCTTCTGCACCAGAGGCCGCTGGTTGATCGCGGTGTCCTGGTTGGTGCGCCAGAATTTCTTGAGCTTGTAGCGGTCGAACTGCGCGAGCCGGGCCAGCGGTTCCTCGGCGTCCTTGGCCCCCACAGCTCCCGTGTCGATCACGATCTCGTCGGCGGTCACGTGGATTACGTCTCCGCCCCGGTTCGCCGTGATCACCGCTCCGGAGTCACGGGCGACCTTCGCTTCGAGACCGGTCCCCACCAGCGGGGCATCGGTGAAGAGGAGGGGGACGGCCTGCCGCTGCATGTTCGATCCCATCAGAGCGCGGTTCGCGTCGTCATGCTCCAGGAAGGGGATCATCGCCGCAGCGACGGACACGAGCTGGTCCGTGTCCACGTCCATGTAGTCGATGTCCTCGGGCGCGAGGAGCGGGAAGTCCCCACGCTCGCGACAGAGGACGTACTCGTTCTTGAAGGTGCCGTCCGGAGTCAGCGGTGCGTTCGCCTGCGCGATCCGGGCCTCTTCCTCCTCGTTCGCGGACAGCCACTCGATCTCATCTGTGACCTTTCCGTCCACCACCTTCCGGTAGGGCGTCTCGATGAAGCCCAGCTCGTTCACCTGCGCGTTCGTGGTCAGCGACGAGATGAGTCCGATGTTCGGACCCTCCGGCGTCTCGACCGGGCACAGGCGACCATAGTGCGAGTAGTGGACGTCACGGACCTCGAATCCGGCACGCTCGCGGGAGAGTCCCCCGGGGCCGAGGGCCGAGACCCGCCGCTTGTGCGTCATCTCGCCCAGCGGGTTGGTCTGGTCCATGAACTGGGAGAGCTGCGAAGAACCGAAGAAGGCCTGGATGACGGCCGACACCGTCCGGGCGTTGACCAGGTCGTCGATCGAGATCTTCTCGGGATCCGTGTTGATCGACATGCGCTCGCGAACGAGCCTCGCCATGCGGGACAGGCCTACGGAGAGCTGGTTCGCGATCAACTCTCCGACGGTCCGCACCCGTCGATTCCCCAGGTGGTCGATGTCATCGGTGAACCCCCGTCCCTCGTTCAGGCCGAGGAGGTAGCCGAAGATCGCGACAAAGTCGTCGCGCGTGAGGACCGTGGTGCTTCGCGGGACCTCCATGCCGAGGCGCTGGTTGATCTTGTACCGGCCCACCCGGCCCAGATCGTAGCGCTTCGGGTTGAAGAATACGCGGTCCAGCGCCTCACGTGCGGTCTCGACGTTCGGTGCGTCACCCGGACGAAGGAGCGAGTAGATCGCGTAGAGCGCCTCTTCCTCCGAGTGCGTCGGATCCTTCTGCACCGTGCGCTTGACGATCTGGCTCTGCCCACGATCCGACTCCGACTCGGACCGGTAGATCTTGATCTTCTTCTCTCCGATCCTCTCGAGCTTCTTCAGGACGTCCTCGGTCAACTCGGTGCCGAGGTCGAGAAGGATCTCCCCCGTCTCCGGGTCGACGATCTCCTCGGCCAGAACCGCGCCCTCGATCTCCGAGTTGGCCTCGAAGTGGGCCTTCTTGAGCGTGACCGACTTCGGCTTGTAGTAGAGCTGGAAGATCTCGTCCGTGGTCCCGTAGCCGAACGCCCTCAGGAGGGCGGTGGCCGGGAACTTCTTCTTCTTGTCGATGTGAACGTAGCAGATGTCGTTGATGTCGATCGTGAACTCGACCCACGACCCCCGGAACGGAATGATACGGGCGCTGTGCAGCCGCGATCCGTTCGGATGGATGTTCTCCTCGAACACGACACCCGGCGAGCGATGGAGCTGGCTCACCACGACGCGCTCGGCACCGTTGATGATGAAGGTCCCGAGATCCGTCAGGAGCGGGAGGTCACCGAGATAGACCTCCTTCTCGATGATGTCCTTCGGACGCCGCTCCTCGTCCTCGACGTCCTCCCAGACGACGAGCCGGAGAGTGGCCTTGAGCGGCGACGCATACGTCATGTCGCGCTCGATGCACTCCTCCACCGAATACTTCGGAGCTCCCAGCTCGGAGGAGACGTATTCGAGCGTGAAATTGTCGTTGACGTCGCTGATCGGGAAGATCTCGCCGAACACACGGTCGAGACAAAAGTCCCACTGCTTCGCCGGGTCGTCTTCCTTTTCGATCAGCTTCTCGAACGAGCGAAGCTGAACGTCCAGGAGGTTGGGCATCGGCATGACCGGCTCCAGCTTGGCGAAGTTCACCACGGGCCGGGAAGAATTCCGAATCTCCAACGGGGTTCCCCCTTGAATCGAGCCGGACCCTGAGTGGGGTCCGTTCAGATGAGATGCGAAGATGGACGGGCGGCACGCCCCCCGAGCGCATTCACGCTCCGGGGTGACTCCACCCATCCGGCCGAACGGATCACTCCGTCCGTCGGCCTGCATGTGTCTGACAGCGAGATGCTGCCAGGGGTTCCCGGGGGGACGCGCACGCCCCCCCGGACTACCCCCGGTGTCCGAGCCATCGTACCTCGGACCCGGGGATCGAGTCGACCGATCACTTCAACTCGACGGTCGCTCCCTGCTCCTCGAGCTTCGCCTTGATCTGCTCGGCCTCGTCCTTGCTCACCGCATCCCTCACGGTAGCCGGAGCGCCGTCCACCAGATCCTTGGCTTCCTTCAGCCCGAGGCTGGTCACCTCACGGATGACCTTGATGACCTGGATCTTCTTGTCACCCACACCCGTGAGAACGACATCGAACTCGTCCTTCTCTTCCTCGGCGGCCTCTGCCCCGCCGGCTGCACCGCCCGCGGCGGGTGCCGCAGCCACGGCGGCGGTGACGTTGAACTTGTCCTTGAATGCTTCCACGAACTCGGCGAGCTCGAGAACGGTCATGTTACCGATCGTGTCGAGAAGCTCTTCCTGATTGGTTGCCATCTTCCTGATCTCTCCTTGGTGCTACCCGAGCATCGGGCCCGGGATTGGGCGTACACCTGGCCGCGAACCTTCGTTCGACCGCAGACGGGTCGGGACTCGCGGAACTCGAACTTGCGGAGACCTCTCCGCGGGTTCCTACGACTCCCCCGACTCCTTCTCCTGTCGAAGGGATTCCAGCAGACCAGCGGTCTCCTGGAGCTTCGCCTGCAGCACTCCGGCCAGCTCGGCCATCGGTGCCTGCAGAGCTCCGGCCAGCTCGGCCAGGAGCTGTTCCCTGGGCGGAAGCTTCGCCAGCCGCTGGAACTGCGACGCTTCCACAAGTCTCCGATCGACCATGCCGACCTTGAAGACCGGCCGATCGTCGTGCTCCTTCGCGAACTCCGCCAGCGTCTTGGCCGGCTCGACGGGACCTTCCTCGCCGACCACCACACCGGTCGGCCCCTCGAGGAACTCACCCAGATCCGGAAGATCCAGGTCCAGTTCCTCGAGCGCACGAAGGACCAGTCGATTCTTCACCACCATGTACTGCGCCCCGGACTCCCGGAGCCGCTGGCGAAGCCGGGTCATCGACTTCACGTCGAGACCCGAGAAGTCGGTCAGGTAGAATACCGGAGAGTTCCGAACCGTCTCCTGGAAATCGGAGACGAAGGCTTCCTTCTCTGCGCGTTTCACTGTGTGATCCTCCGGCGGTAGATGTTCTCGTCCACCGGCACGCCAGGGCCCATGGTGCTCGAAACGGTCACGCTCTGGACATAACCGCCCTTCGCAGCGGCCGGCCGGGCCCGTACGATGGAATCCATGAACGCTCCGAGGTTCTCCTCCAGCCTGTCCCGATCGAACGAGATCTTGCCGATGGGGGCATGGACGTTCCCGGTCCGGTCGACCCGAAACTCGATCTTACCGGCCTTGATGTCCGTGACCGCCTTGCCGACATCCATGGTGACGGTGCCGGCCTTGGGTGTGGGCATGAGACCCCGCGGGCCGAGAATGCGACCGAGTGGACCGACCTTCCCCATCTGATCCGGGGTGGTGACCACGACATCGAAGTCGAGCCATCCCTCCTGGATCTTCTCGGCGAACTCGGCTCCCACATGGTCGGCCCCGGCGGCTCTGGCCTCGTCGGCCTTGTCGCCTTCCGCGATCACGAGGACCCGGGTGGTCTTCCCGGTGCCGTGCGGTAACACGACCGTTCCACGGACGATCTGGTCCGCCTGGCGAGGATCGACGCTGAGCCGGGTCGCGATCTCGACCGTCTCGTCGAACTTCGCATAGGCGAGTTCCCTGACGAGGTCGACCGCGTCTCCCGGAGTGAACTTGACGCCGCGCGGCACCTTTGCCTTCGCGTCGCGAAACTTCTTTCCCTGTTTGGGCATCAATTCCGAGCCGTCCCGTGTCGTCCTCCCACTCGTGGCGGCTCGCATCGAGTGGTTCTCCGGACGCCGGCAGCGTTGCCGGTACGGGCCCCCGCAGATGCGGGAGCCGCTTCAGTTTTGGCGGACGCCGACGACCGACATCCGATCCTGTCCCGTGGACCTCAGCCCTGGACCTGGATCCCCATGCTACGCGCCGTGCCCGCGATCATCCGGACCGCGGAATCGACGTCCGCCGCGTTCAGGTCCTTCATCTTGGTCTGGGCGATCTCCTCGAGCTGAGCGCGGGTGACCGATCCGACCTTGTCTCGGTTGGGCTGCCCCGACCCCTTCCCCAGCCCGGCCGCCCTCTTCAGGAGCACGGATGCAGGAGGAGTCTTGGTGACGAAGGTGAAGGAGCGGTCGCCGAAGACCGTGATCTCCACGGGAATCGTCACACCCTGTTGCTGCTGGGTCTGCGCGTTGAACTGTTTGCAGAACTCCATGATGTTCACGCCGTGCTGACCCAGCGCCGGCCCAACCGGAGGTGCCGGATTCGCCTGCCCGCCCGGCACGTGGAGCTTGATGAAGCCGATGACTTTCTTCGCCATGATGCGTCCCTGTGCGTTCCCGCTCGTACGATTCCGGCCGGAGGCGCTCGTTCGTCGCGCCCCTCGCGGGGGAGCCACGCCCGGGCGCCTGGACCGGCGTCAGTATCCCTGAAGCTGCGTGAAGTCCAACTCGACCGAGGTCGGCCGCCCGAACAGCGAAACCTCGACCTTGACCTTCCCCTTGTCGGCGTAGACCTCCTGGACCGTTCCCGAGAAATCGGTAAACGGCCCCGAGGTCACCTCGACCACCTGTCCGGTGCGGAATGGCACCTCCTCCTCCTGCTCGTCGGCCCCTTCCACCTCGACACCGAGGATTTTGTTGATCTCGTCCTCTCGCAGCGGCTGGGGCTCGACGCCCGAGCCCACGAACTTGATCACACCCTGGATGTTGTTGATCTCGTGTTGGGTGCGCTCGTTGAGCAGCATCTTCACCAGCACGTATCCGGGATAGAGCCTGCGTGTCACGCTGACCCGCTTCCCGTTCCGGATCTCCATCACATCCTGGGTCGGAACCAGAACCTCCTGGATCTCCTTCTCTTCCAGCTCTTCGCCGGGCTCCTCGTCGATCTTCCGCTGAATGAGCCGCTGTACCTTGTTCTCGTGGCCCGAGTAGCTCTGGACCGCGTACCACTTCGCTTCCGTCACGATCAGGTCACCTCCAGGATCGTCATGCTCCGAAGATTCCCATGATGAAGTCGATCACGAATCTGGACGCGATGTCCATGATCCAGATAACTCCCGCGACGAGGATGCAGAAGACCACCACGACCAGGGTGGCGTTCTTGAGCTGAGGCCAGTCGGGCCACGTGACCCGCTGGAGCTCGATCCAGCATTCCTCGATGAACTCGGCCGTGCGCTTGATCTGAGAAGCCATGCCCGCCTACTTCGTCTCTTTGTGGGGCGTGTGCTCGCGGCAGCGGGGGCAGAATTTCTTGTACTCCACCCGTTCCGGGTGCAGCCGCTTGTTCTTGGTCCGACTGTAGTTGCGCTCCTCGCACTGCGAGCAGGCGAGCGTGATCTGGTCCCGAGCCATCGTCGATCTTCCCTCGCTGAAGCGACCACGTGACAGTGCCACGGGCCGCGTTGTTGACTCTCCGGTCCCGGGACAAGCAACCTCCCACTGGCCGCCGGCGAGAAGCCGGCACCCGGGGAGGTCGCACCCCGCAACTCTCTGAAGGGCTCCAGGCCCCATCCCACGAGCGACGCAGAATTCCGCGGCGCCCTGCTCGATCCAGCCCTCTCCAGCGGAGGGGTCCCGACCGATCCTGCCCCCGATCGGTCCGTGGGACCGGAGGGGGAGTCCCTCTCTCGGCGACCATCCAGAAGCGGGCCCCGAAGGCCTGCTTTCGCCCGGACACCCGCTGCGCGCATGGCCGGGAGCCGAGAGAGGGGATCCCCCTCCCGTCCTCCCGCCCCCGAGC
>JBBDIV010000023.1:0-6909 GCA_040880225.1 Gemmatimonadota bacterium | reverse complement strand
CTCGGTCTGCTGCGCCCGGAAGGCGTAGGCGGAGAGCCGGGAGGGATGCCCCGAGCGAGAAACAACGGGGTGCAGATCGTCGCTTCGGCGGTCGGCACCGTGCGATTCGCCACGGGGACGGCCGACTCCCTGCAGGCGCTCGCTCCGTTCCAACCCCCCAGGGGGGTCTCCGGCGTCCGGCTCCGGGCCGTGACCGACCTCCTCCTTCCCGGTCGATTCGCGGTGCTCGGGATGCTCGAAACGGGTTGGAACGGAAGTGTAGAGACCACGGTCCTCGCGCCCGACCCCGAGAATGTCTTCAGACCGGGTTTCACCCGGATGCGGGTGCGGTGGTCTCCCGGCTCCCACGTGCAAGCCGGCCTCGTCCCGCGCTACCGGCTCGCCCCCGGGCTCTCACTCGGTGCGGGCTGGCACCTCCTCCGACGCGATCCGGACGAGTATAAACCGGTGGATGAAGCCCCACCGGAACCAGGCGGCCCAACCCTTCCGGTCCGTGGCCAGTCCTATACTCAACACCGGCTCGGTCTGGAACTCCGCTATGCGGCGATGCGGGCTCCCCTCGCGGACGAGGTCTGGTTTCCGTTCGAGATCATGCTGAGAGTTTCCCGGTCCGTAGCCGGCACGGATGGAGCTCCCGTGGAGACGAAGGCGGAGGCGATGGTCCGATTCCGGCTACGGGACTGGTAGAAAGGCGGGCGCGCTACGGGGCACGCACGGTAGGGGGGGCGGCCCCGGTCCAGCAGCAGAGAACAGCCTTCCTCAGCCCGCCAACAGTTCCTCGGCATGAGCGAGAGAGGTTTGGGAATCCGGGTCTCCGCCCAGCATGCGAGCAATTTCCCGGACTCGACCCGGCCCATGCAATGACTCGACGGTCGTCAGAGCCACCCCCTCACGTTCGTCCTTGTTCACCCGGAGGTGCTGGTGGCCGCGCGAGGCGAGTTGTGCGAGATGCGTGATCACGAAAACCTGATGGTCTTCGGCAACCTCACGCAGCTTCGCCGCCACGGCAGTGGCGACGGTCCCACCGATTCCCGCGTCGATCTCGTCGAACACGAGCGTGGGGACACGGTCCTGTCTCGCGAGAATCGACTTGAGGGCCAGCATGACCCGCGACAGCTCGCCACCGCTCGCGATCCTGGCGAGTGGCCGAAGTCCGAACCCGGGGTTCAGCGAAGCCAGGAAGCGGACCTGTTCGCCCCCGTACGGCCCGGGCTCAGTAAGGGGCTCGAGCTCCACCTCGAATCGGGCACCGGGCATCCCTAACCGGGGAAGCACCTCCTGCACTGCGCTCGCAAGCCGTCCTCCGGCCTCCCGACGTCTCCGGGTCAGATCCGTAGCCGCATCACCCAGCGCGCTCCGCACCTCCTCGAGCTCCCCTCGCAGCTCTTCGAGCTCGAATTCGGCTCCCTCCAATTCGGCGAGCTCCGTGGAGACTCGATCCCGTGTTGCGAGCACGTCCGCCAGTTCCGGGCCATACTTCCGCTTCAGTCTGAAGATCCGATCCGCACGCCGGCGCAGAGACTCAGCACGACCAGGGGACACCTCCACACCGGAGGCATGATCTCCCGCGGTCCGCCCCGACTCCACAGCCCGATGATAGAGCTCGTCGATCTCCTCGCGGAGCGGCTCGAGGGTCGAATCGAACCGGGCGATGCGCCGCAGGAGATCGCGGGCTTCGGCAAGGCGTTCGGAGACCGAGCCCTCCTCCGCGTAGAGGAGGCGGTGGACTGCATCCAGGTCGCGTTGCAGCTCTTCGGCATGATCGAGCCGGCTCAATTCCTCCTCGACCCGCAGGTCCTCCTCCTGCTCGATTTCGGCGTCCACGATCTCTTCGAGCTGGAAGCGGAGGAAGTCGGCCTTGGCTTCGAGCTCCCGACGCCTCCCCCTTCTCGCTTCGAGCTCCCCGGTCAGCGCCGAGACCCTCCCATGCAACTCCGCAACCGTATCGGCCGCGTCTTCCCCACCGCCGAACGCGTCGAGAATTCTCCGCTGCTCGGAAGCCGCGAGGAGGGTCTGATGTTCATGCTGGCCATGCAGATCCACGAGCGAGCGTCCAAACTCGCCCACGACCCCCGCCGTGGCCGGCGATCCGTTGATCCAGGCGCGGTTGCGGCCTTCGGCCTGTACCTCCCGCCTCAGCACGAGCAGCTCGTCGTCCGAAGAGAACCCGAGGTCTTCGAGCCGGGTGCGCAACTCCGGGCGGGCCCCGAGGTCGAAGACCGCCTCCACCGCGGCACGATCCGCTCCAGCACGGATCGCATCGGACGACGCTCGTTCACCCAGGAGAAGCGAAAGCGCGCCGACGATGATCGACTTTCCGGCTCCGGTCTCCCCCGTGAGAGCGTTCAGGCCAGGGCTCAGCTCGAGGGAAAGGTCTTCGATAACGGCGAAGTTTCGGATGCGGAGCTCGATCAACATTGAAGAGACATGCTCGGGGATCTCAGACGGCCCAGTTCAGTGCGCGTCGCAGGGTGTCGAAGAAGGTCTGACCACGGAACCGGACCAGAGGGACCCGGTCCGAGCCCTTCTCGACCTCCACCCGGTCGCCTGGAGTCAGCGGGTACCCCATCTGCCCGTCCGCCGTGACCACAAGTTCCTCGCAGCGGTCGATCGCACGGATCGACAGGAGCACATGGTCGGGAAGCACGAGGGGACGCATCGCCATGGTATGAGGGGAGATGGGTGTCACGACGATACAGTCCATGGTAGGTGCAATGATCGGTCCCCCCGCCGAGAGGGAGTACGCCGTCGAGCCAGTCGGGGTCGCAACGATCACACCGTCTCCCGAGAAGCTTCCGACCTCCTCCCGGTCGGACTCCCGCCCCACCTCCAGGTCGAGGCGTACCACGCGAGCCACGCCGCCCTTGTGCAGAACCAGGTCGTTCAATGCCCACAGTGAGGGTCCGTGCGAGCCATCCCTGTGGACGATTCGCCCTTCCAGCGTGAAACGTCGATCGAGGTGAGCCTCCCCCGCCAGGGCGCTCTCCAGAGCGTTCTCCAGGTCCGTCGGGCTCACGGAGGTGAGGAACCCGAGCCGCCCGAGGTTGACTCCGAGAACCGGGATATCATGGCCCACGACCCGCCGCACGCCGCGGAGCAGCGTGCCATCCCCTCCGAGAGTGAGCAGGAGATCGATCTCGGGTGGGTCCTCGAGCGGCGGAAGACCCTCGAGGGAGCCGATCGCGAGGGTCGGCTCCGGCACGAGTTCGATCTCATGCTCCTGTGCGAAGCGGGATACACGTTCCAGCACGGTCTCCAGGTGCTCGTTCCTGCGTCGGCCCACGAGGCCGATTCGCCGGAACCCGCCTGCGAGCGGGGGGCCATGCCCGTCGACCCGGATGCTCATGCGCTTTCGAGCGTCCCCGTGTCCCTAGGACCGCCGGCCGATCCCCCGCTGCGCAACAGCTCCCCGGCACGCCGAGCGATCCCGAGCGCATCGAGGCCGACCTCCTCGAGGAGTGCCGTACGTGGCCCGTGCATGACGAACCGATCCGGGAGTCCGACCGTCTGGAGCCGTTCGGGAAACCGCAGCTCCGGATCGTCCAGGATCTCGCGTGTGATGAACGCTCCGAATCCGTTCAGGACCGCGCCCTCCTCCACCGTCAGGACCGCATCGTGGGATTCGAGGACCTCGGCGAGCAAAACTCGATCGTACGGTTTCAGATACCGACAGTTCACCACGGTGGTGGAGAACCCCTTGTCCGCCAGGGATGCAGCCGCGTCCATGGCCGTCCGGACCATCGTGCCGACCGCCAGTATGGCCAGGTCGCGACCCTCGCTAAGGATCTCCCAGCTTCCGAATGGAATATCCGGAATCTCGTTGATCGCGGGCACTTCGTCGGGAACGGCCGCGCGCGGCCACCGGATCGAGAACGGGCCCTTCTCGACGGAAAGCCCCGTTCGGAGGAGAGCCAGCATCTCGGAACCGTCCTTGGGCGCCGTGACCCGCATGTTGGGGATCGTGAGCATGTAGTTGATGTCGAACGCGCCATGGTGCGTGGGACCATCCGGGCCTGCGATCCCTGCTCGGTCCATGCAGAACACGACCGGCAGGTTCTGAAGCGCCACGTCGTGCACGATCGAATCGTAGGCCCGCTGCAGGAATGTAGAGTATATGGCGACCACCGGGCGGATGCCCTGGGTCGCGAGGCCCGCCGCGAACGTCGTCCCGTGCGCCTCGGCGATGCCGACGTCGAAGTGCCGATCGGGAAAGGATTCGGCGAAGATCTCGGAGCTGGTTCCGTCCGGCATCCCTGCGGTGATCACCACCACGCGCGGATCCTGGTGTCCGAGCTCGGTCACGCCACGCCCGAACACCTTCTGGTATCGGGGCAGTCCGGCCGACTTCTTCTTTCCCGCTCCCGAGATCTTGTCAAAGGGCGAGGCGGCGTGCCATTTCATCGGGTCCGCCTCCGCGGGTCCGAATCCCCTTCCCTTTTGCGTCAGGACGTGTACCAGGATCGGGCCGCGCATCTCCCGCACATGCTCGAACGTATCGACCAACTCCAGCAGATCGTGGCCATCCACCGGGCCCACGTACCTGAACCCCAGCTCTTCGAAGATCATCCCGGGCACGAGAAGGTGCTTTGCGGTCTCCTCGACCCTGCCGGCGATCGACTCGACCATCTCGCTCAGGGTCCGAGGACCCTTGCGAAGGAGCGACTTCACCTCGGCTCGCACCCGGTTGTAGGTCGGGTTCGTGATCATGGTCGTCAGGTACTTGTTCATCGCCCCGACGTTCGGGGCGATCGACATGTCGTTGTCGTTGAGAACGACGATCAGGTCACGTTCCGTATGTCCCGCATTGTTAAGAGCTTCATAGGCCAGGCCGCAGCCCATGGCCCCATCCCCGATGATGGCGACCGCCTTCTCGGTTCCCCCTCTCAGGTCACGTCCGACCGCCATCCCGAGCGCCGCGGAGATCGACGTCGCCGCATGTCCGGCCCCGAAAGTGTCGTACTCGGACTCGGAGCGACTCAGGAACGGTGCCAGCCCGCCGTACTGGCGAATCGTCGGGAGCTGATCGTTCCGCCCGGTCAGGATCTTGTGGATGTACGCCTGGTGGCCAGTGTCCCAGACCAGCCGGTCGCGCGGGGTTTCGAACACGTAGTGGAGCGCGACGGTGAGATCCGCCACACCCAGACTCGCCCCGAAATGTCCGCCGACCTGCGACACGACGTCGATGTGGCGCGCCCGCACCTCCGAAACCAGGGTCCCCAGTTCCTCGCGGGACAACTCTCGTAGATCGGAAGGATTCTTCACCCGGTCCAGTACCGACACCTCGATCCGCTCCCCTCTTCTGTGATTGCGAGGCCCCGGACGAGGAATCTCGCCGGTTCCCGAGGCAGAAACATAGTCAAATCAGAACCGGATTCGACAGGTTGCGCTCGGATCACATGAGAGCGTCGGGGTCGGAACCTCGAGGCGAAGGCTACTCGGAGGTGAGCATAGACGAATGAGGCGGACGCGAGGTTGGACCGCTTTCAACGGTCCCGGTAGACGACGTAGTCGGCCAGACCCTGTAGCGCGGCGGACCGGATGCCGGCATCTTCCAGAGCACTCCGGGCGCGGCGAGTCTGCCTGTCCGCCTCCGCGCGGGCAGCCGTGACGCCCAGGAGCGAAACATAGGTCGACTTCTCCAGCTCCATGTCCGACGGCTGCTTTCCGAGGGTCTCCGCGCTTGCCGTCGCGTCCAGCACATCGTCGGCGACCTGGAACGCAAGGCCGATTGCACGCCCATAGCGCTCCAGGGCGGCGCCGACCCCGGGGGGCGCCTCCGCGGCAATCCCCCCGATCACGAGCGCAGCGGTCAGGAGGGCTCCCGTCTTCATGCCATGGAGCTCGTCCAGTTCGGTCCGCACCAAACGGCGGCCTTCCCCCAGGAGATCGAGCCCCTGGCCTCCAACCATCCCGGCGCTCCCCGCGGCATCGCACAGAACCCGGACGATCTCCCGCCTCCGTTCGATGTCGATCCCGAGTCGTTCCGCAGCCTCCCAGGCATGGAGGGCCGCGGCCGGAATCAGCGCGACGCCTGCAACCATGGTCGGGCCCTCTCCGAAGAGCGTATGTGGGGTCGGCCGCCCTCGGCGAAGCGGTGCGTCGTCCATGCAGGGCAAGTCGTCATGCATCAAGGAATAGGCGTGGATAAGCTCGACCGAGATGGCAAGAGCATGGATCCCCGCATCGTCGGGCTCCGGGTCGTTCCGGAGCCCCCCCTCCCGGCAGGCACGGTACGCCGCCACACAGAGGATCGGACGCACCCGCTTTCCTCCCACGAGCACACCCTGCCGGATCGGTGCCCGCAGGACCGCGGGCAGGACCGGGAGAAGACGTTCGACCGCGGAGCCGAGGGCGCGGTCCACCCGTGCCCGTTCCTCCCCGAGGAACGTCTCGAAGAGCCCGTCCCCGCCCGACGGAGTCACTCGACCGGACCGTCCATGGGTTGTGTGCGGAGGGACTCGGACTCGCCGACCAGTTCTTCGACCCTGAGCTCTGCCTGGGAGAGCAGCGCCTCGGACGCACGAATGTGACGTACACCCTCCTCGAAGAGCGCGAGCCCCCGCTCCAACTCCACCTCCCCGCCTTCGAGCTGGCCCACGATCTCGTCCAGGCGACGAAGCCTGGCCTCCAACGTGAGCTCGCCATCTTCCCCTCCCACGGACTCCTCCGCCTCCTCCGGCGAACCGGCCTCCTCCTCTACCTCCGTCACCCCTTTCCCTCCTCCGTGACATCGATCGTTTCACAGCGGATCCGACCGTCCACCACTCTGAGATCGAAGCGGCCGCCGACGTGGAACGCGCCTGTGCTCTTGAGAACCCTTCCCTCCGGACCCAGGGGGACTGCATACCCGCGCTTCAGAGTGGAAAGTGGTGAAAGCGCCTCCACCTTTCCCGCCACAGATCCCAGGTG
>JBBDIV010000022.1:0-6967 GCA_040880225.1 Gemmatimonadota bacterium | reverse complement strand
CGGCACAGAACCCCATGGCCACCTCCGCCGACGCGTGGTGCCCCGGAGGTCGCGTGGCCACGAACGCATTGTGCAACTCCCCGCGAGCCACCCGCTCGACCGCCTCGATCGCAGCTCCGGAACTGTCCAGAATCGCTTGCCAGGACGCTCCCGAGAAGGGGGTCTCGGGTCCCACCAGTTGCTGCCCGCCCTCTGTTCCCGCTCGAGCCGCGATCTGCTCCAGTCGGTCCAGGTGACCCAGGGGATGAACCCGGACCAGCGCCTCGAGAGAAGCCGGACCGGATTCGAGGGCTTCGACCCGCCCGTGCAGCTCGGGGAGACACTTTCCGACGGCCGACGCTACCGAGCGCAGACGCCCCTGGTGCTCCGGATGACCCCACCCAGGGTCGTGCAGGGGCGCGGCCCGAGGGAGGAAGAAGCCGGTGGGCGGGATCGTCGGCGAGATCATGCGACGCGCTTTCCCTCGCTGGTCCCCGACGCCCGTATCGGCGCCCGGTCTACGAGACCGATCCCGCCGGAGCCGCGGGACTTCCGGAGCGATCCGTGACACGCTCCTGAAGCGATCGCACCTGCGGTCGCACAGAGCGGAGCGCGATGATGGCGTCGCAGGCGGCGTTGGTGGCCGACATGGTCGTCAGATACGGGACCCCGTAGGTGATCGCCGACCGACGCATGGCATAGTCGTCGTACTGCGAACGCTTGCCGAGGGGCGTGTTGATCAGAAGGTCGACCTTGCCGCTCACGATCGCGTCTACGATATGGGGTCGGCCCTCGCCTACCTTGAAGATCCGCTGCGCCGGGAGTCCCAGGCCCGTCATATAATCGTAGGTGCCTCCGGTCGCGAGGATCTCGAAGCCCAGGTCGTGGAAGCGCCGCAGGATCGGGGTGACCGTCTCCTTGTCGCGGTCGTTCACGGTGACTACCAGAGTTCCACCGTCCTTCGGGAGGACGTTCATCGCCCCGGCCTGCGCCTTCGCGTAGGCCATTCCGAGCGAGTCGTCGAAGCCCATGACCTCACCGGTCGAGCGCATCTCGGGACCCAGAAGGATGTCGACGTCGAAGCGGTTGAAGGGAAACACCGCCTCCTTCACGGCAACCCCGGCCACCTGAGGCTCGCTCGGAACGTCGAGATCGGCCAGCTTCTCCCCCACCATCACCCGCGCCGCGAGTCTGGCCAGCGGGACCCCGGTAGCCTTGCTGACGAAGGGGATCGTACGCGACGCACGTGGATTCACCTCGAGTACGTAGACCTTCCCGTCGCGGATCGCATACTGGATGTTGAGCAGGCCGACGACCCCCAGTTCGAGAGCGAAGGCGCGGGTGAGCTCCCGGATCCGATCCAGTTCCTCCGGGCCCAACCGGTACGGGGGAAGGACGCAGGCAGAGTCCCCGGAATGGACGCCGGCGTCCTCGATGTGCTGCATGATCCCGCCGATCACACACGTCTCGCCGTCGCTCAAGGCGTCCACGTCGGCCTCGAACGCGTCTTCGATGAAGCGGTCGATCAGAACGGGGTGATCGGGCGAGGCGCGGATGGCCCGATCGAAGTAGCCCTCCATGGAACCGTCGTCATAGACGATTTCCATTCCCCTGCCGCCAAGCACATAGGACGGCCGTACGAGCACCGGGTACCCGACGCGGGATGCCACGCCGAGCGCCTGGTCCAACGAGACGGCGATCCCATTCGGGGGGACCAGGGCCCCGATCTTGTCGCAGACCCGCTCGAACCGCTCCCGGTCCTCCGCCCGGTCGATCGCGTCGACCGAGGTTCCGAGGATGGGGACTCCGGCCGCCTCCAGTCCATGGGCCAGATTCAGCGGCGTCTGCCCTCCGAGCTGTACGATCACGCCTTCCGGCTTCTCGCGTTCGATGATCTCGAGAACGTCCTCGAGGGTGAGGGACTCGAAGTAGAGCCGGTCCGAGACGTCGAAATCCGTGGAGACGGTCTCCGGGTTCGAGTTCACCATGATCGTTTCGAACCCGGCCTTCCTCAGGACGAGAACGGCCTGCACGCAGCAGTAGTCGAATTCGATGCCCTGACCGATCCGGTTCGGTCCACTTCCCAGGATCACGATCTTCCGACGGTCGGATGGTGTGACCTCGTCTTCCGTCTCGTACGAGGAGTAGTAGTAGGGCGTCTGGGCCGGGAACTCTCCCCCGCAGGTGTCCACCACGTTGTAGGCCGGTCGGATTCCCCAATCCCACCGGCGCGCCCGCACCTCGGCCTCGGCCTCCCCGCGGAGGTCGGCGAGCTGGGCATCCGAGAACCCGTTCCGCTTCATCCTCCGGGTCGCTTCGGGAGTCACCTCCGGGAGCTCCCGATACCAGTCTTCGAACTCGACCAGCTCCATGAGCTGATCGAGAAACCAGGGGTCTATCGCAGTCGCTTCGTGGATGTCTTCGAAGGTGATCGGCACAGAAGAGGCCTCGGCTCCGTCGACCTGTCGGGCGGGACGTCCCTGCTCCCGGAGCTGCACGGCCCGTCCCGGGTCGGGTGCCACATCCGCTTCCGCGGCCGCCGGGTCGACCCCGCTCTCGCGGTACGCACCGACGGCGGCCTTCAGCGCCCGCTTGAGCTGGTACGGACGGTCCGCTGTGGGACGACGCAAGGCCGCCAGGAGAGCGTCGCGTTCGTCGGACTCGAGCCCGTCGTCCTCGAGGCGCTCACCTTCCACCCAACCGGAACGACCTACCTCCAGGCCCCGAAGTCCCTTCTGCCAGGCGGCCTTGAAGTTCCGTCCGATCGCCATGGTCTCTCCCACGGCTTTCATCTGGACCCCCAGAACCGGGTCTACCTCCCGGAACTTCTCGAAGGCGAACCGCGGGAACTTCACGACCACGTAGTCGAGTGTGGGCTCGAACGACGCGGGAGTGGTCTTCGTGATGTCGTTCGGCAACTCGTGCAGCCGGTAACCGACCGCCAGCTTCGCGCCCACCCGTGCGATGGGGAACCCCGTCGCCTTCGAGGCGAGCGCGGAGGAGCGGGACGTCCTCGGGTTCATCTCGATCACCAGGAGCTCACCCGTGCCCGGGTGGACAGCGAACTGAACGTTGCAGCCGCCGGCCTCCACCCCGATCTCACGGATGATCGCGAGGCTCGCGTCGCGCATCCGCTGGTATTCCACGTCGGTCAGGGTCTGAGCCGGCGCGACGGTAATCGAGTCGCCGGTGTGGACACCCATCGGGTCGATGTTCTCGATCGAGCAGACGATGATCACGTTGTCGTCGCCGTCCCGGACCACCTCGAGCTCGAACTCCTTCCAGCCGATCACCGACCGATCGATCAGCACTTCGCTGATGGGAGAGGCGTCCAGCCCGCGGCGAACCGCCTGCTCGAACTCCTCCCGGTTGTAAGCGATCCCTCCCCCGGTTCCACCCAGCGTGAAGGAAGGTCGGATGATGGCAGGATAGTGGGTGTCCTCGACGATCTCCAGCGCCTCGTCGAACGATCGGGCAAACCCGCCGTGCGGCACCGCGAGGCCGATCCGGTTCATGGCCTCGGTGAACTCTTCACGATCCTCCGCCATCCGGATCGAGCGCTCGTTCGCCCCGATCAGCTCGACGTCGTACTTCTCGAGAATCCCCTGCTCCTGCAACTCCATCGCGATATTGAGCGCCGTCTGGCCACCCATGGTCGGGAGGATCGCGTCCGGGCGCTCCTTCTCGATGATCCGCTCCACCCACTCGGTGGTCAGGGGCTCGATGTAGGTACGATCGGCGAGCTCCGGATCCGTCATGATCGTGGCGGGATTCGAATTGACGAGGACCACTCGGTAGCCCTCCTCCTTCAGGGCCCGCACGGCCTGGGTTCCGGAGTAATCGAACTCGCAGGCCTGACCGATGACGATCGGGCCGGAGCCAAGGATCAGAATGGTTTCGAGATCTTCGCGTTTCGGCACGTACGCTCATCCGGGATCGGGACCACGCTCTGCCGGATACACCCCGGCTCACAGGCGAAGAAAACGTAGGGGATTCGGTCCGGTCAATGAAGTACCCCGGACGCCCGACGTCACTCGGACTTGCCGGACTCCTTGCGAACGGCCGTCCAGAGCGCGAACAGGAACCCGCCCCAGACGAAGCTCGTCACCACAATCATGGTGATCCAGGTCGCGCGGGTCATCGCCGCCTCATCGGTCGAATGTCACCTGGGTTTCGGTGGAACCGGGTAGCTGGACATTGTCCCGATTCGCCAACTGTAGAACGGTCACCGTGGGCAGGGTCCGCACGTCGGAGAGCTCGACCCGGAAGGTCATCTCGCCCTCGGGGTCCGGATCCATCACGAGAACCCGGAGATCCGTGCCGCCGTCGGTCGCGGGCGAAGTCCAGACGCGAGTCCCCCCGGTTCCCTCCACGCCCAACAGGCCCGTTCCCTGGACCACGAGGAATGCCGAGCCGGGAGAGCCGCCCTCCGCCAGGCGGAGCGAGGCCTCGACCGTGCCCGGCCCGGACGGTCGGGACTCACAGCCCGCGAGCAGGAGCAGCCCGAACACGGCCGGAGCCGCCCACCGGCGGACCCACCGGCGGACCGACATGCGCGCGCACCGGCTCCCGATCATGGGCCCGACTCCGGGACTCGGACCGGCCCCAGGGGAATCACCCGGTCTGCGTCCGAAGAGGCCACGGCGGATTCGGGCAGATCGGGATGTCTCAGGACGTACGCCCGGAAGTCCCCCACATCGTAGCTGCCGTCGAGATTCCCGTGCCGATCCAGGAACTCCTTCTGCAGAAACGACACCTGGTCGGTCGACGCGATGAAGGTGCTCGCGAGCTGCTCCAGGCCCAGGTTCGGCCGTTCGACGGTGACCAGGATCGAGGCGCGCGCTTCCAGGCCGATGGCGTCGCGGGCCAACAGCTCGACCGGGAATTCACCCGTGGTGTTCGCCGCACCCGTGAGGCGACCCGAGGTCTGCCCGAGGGAGATCCCGGGAGGGAGGCTCCCCGCCGTCACCGACCAGTGGACGGGGGCGTTCGCGTCGCTCACCTCGAAGGTGATGTTCTGGGGCTGCGCGGCCTCGAACGTGAGCTCCTCGTCGATATCCGCGAAGGCGTAGACGAGGTCGAAGTTCGCCGTGAGATCGGTGGGCTGGTCCAGTGTGAGAGTGATGGGATTCTGGGCCGGCGCCTCGACGCCAACCCACTCGCGGAAGCTGAAGCCGGTACGGGGCAGCGCGGTGATCGAAACGTCCGTCCCGGGCGGAAACCAGAAGTCTCCATCCTCCGGCTCGACGGTGCCGGGGGTCGCGACGAAAGTGGCAGGGGCGATTCCATCCGCCGGATCGTTGGTTGCTACGCCGAGGCGGATCTGTTCGATGCCGTAGCGGGCCAGGAGTGTCGCGTCGCTGAAGCCGGTCGAGAACTCCCGGCTTCGAGCCGCGCCGTCGGCCCACGCCACGAACCCCAGCCGTTCATCCGGTCCCGTCGGAATCCCCGCCGCCGCGACGATCGCATGCGTCTGAAAGGGTGCCGAGAGCAGTTCGAACGGGGTCGCGGGACGAGGCGTTCCGTCCGCCAGGAATCCCTCGACCCCCACGGACGCCCCGTCCTCCTCCGCCTCGACGCGCAGGATGAACATCCGGGTATCCAGCTCGAACGCCATGCTCGCCGAACCCCCTCCGGCCGCCTCGATCCCGGTGAGGGTCGCGCCCAGCCCGCCTCCGAGATGGGAAAGGGCGAAGGGCGCCTTCCCGGCGTGGAACTCGGGATTCGAGGCGCAGGGGATCTCGGGTCGGTTGTAGTCGAGCGGGTTGTCCTTGATGCAGCCCGGAAAGGGGTCGCCGCGATCGCCTCGCCCACCCCCGGCCTGCGTCAGATCTCCCCGGCCGTCCGCCTGACGGAGCCACACGCCCATGCGGGCGGGATCGTTGTTCACGGTGTTGCCGCTCCAGCGGGCATCGAGCACCCCCTGGTCGATCTGCCAGACGAGGAGACCGGGTTCCGGAAGCCCGACATCGGTTCCGACGCGCTGCCGGTTCTCGAGAAGAACGTAGTCGCCCGATCCATCCCCCGAGAGGACCTTGAGGACCCTGCGAGAGCTTTCCACGGGTTCCAGGAGGACGGTCTGCTCGGTGTCCGCCGGGACGACGTCGGACGTCACCCAGCCCAGGGCCTCCTTGCTCCAGGCCCCCATGTGGCAGGGTTGTTCGGGCTGGGATCCGCCGCAGCCGTAACTCCCGGTGCCCATCAGATCCCAGTTGCCCACACCGGCGTAGAACGGAAGCCCGGAGCCTCCTGTACGATAGAGGTCCGGAAGCCCGAAGCCGTGCCCCAACTCGTGCGCAAAGGTCCCGATCTCCGCGATCCGCACGCTGGTCGTGGTGCTGTCGCAGGAGAGAAGCGGCTGAATCGTGTAGTCGTTGACGTGGACGAAGCCGCCCCCTGGATGGGGCGTGGAGGTCCGGATGCCGTCGCGGACATCTCCGGTCTGGCTCGAGGAGAGACGCTGAGCGGTCATGTCGGCCAGCGTCCACCGATGCGACCAGATACGGTCCGGCTGCGAGCTGTCGCTGTCGCACTCCGCCCCCCGACCGGGGTGGATCACCGTCAGCACGTCCACGTACCCATCCCCCGTGGAGTCGAACTGGCCCCAGTCCACGCCCTGCGCGTCCAGGGTGAGGACGATCGACTCGACGAAGCCTCCCACCCCGCCCACCTGGGTGGCGCGGAGGCCCGAGCCATCGCGGGTCACCTGCGAGCGGGTCACATCGGTGGTGACCCAGTCGAAGGTCACACCCTCGAGCTCGACGAGTCCGCCCGAGATCTCAGAGTAGTACTCCGGAACCGTGGGACCCTGCTGGTTGGGGCCGTCGAAGAGATGGTCCTGGATCTCTTCCGACGAGAACGGGAAGGTGGTCGGCCCGTCGAAGTAGGTCCCCAGGATGAGCGGGAATCGAAACGTGCCCGTCACGGCCTCTGCCCGGGGCCCGATGGAGCGGGCCATCGACCGGGTCAGGGCGGGGGAGGACGACCC
>JBBDIV010000021.1:0-7300 GCA_040880225.1 Gemmatimonadota bacterium | reverse complement strand
GGATTGTACTCAATTATCCCGGGTGCCGGCTTGAGTTGGTGTGAAGAATGGCCAATTTCTAGATCATGTCAGCGGCTCGATTTGATCACGTTCGTGGGCTCGCCGTGACCGCCTCGCTGGCCGTCATTCTCGCCGCCGGCCTGGCTGGATGCGCCTCCGGCATGGCCAGGCACACGGTGAGGATTTCTGCGGCGGCCGACTCCGCCGCTCTCGACACTCCGGTCAACAACCCCTACGGGATCGTCCCGGGCCCCGACGGGGCCCTCTATTTCTGCGAGGTCGACACCGGTCGGATCCGGCGGCTCGACCCACTCCGAAACCAGATCGCGACGATCGCCGGAACCGGAGAGAGCGGCTACTCGGGAGACGGGGGCCCCGCGCTCACCGCTTCGTTCTCTGCACCGCACGAGCTCCGGTTCGACTCGAGGGGAAGCCTGTTCATCGTCGAGAGGGACGCCCATGTCGTCCGTCGGATCGACGGGAGCACCCGGATCGTGAGTACCGTAGCGGGAACGGGCGAGGCCGGGTACTCGGGCGACGGAGGTCCCGCGCGGCGTGCCCAGCTCCGTCAGCCTCACAGCATCGCCTTCGATGCGGAGGGAAATCTACTGGTCTGCGACATCGGCAATCAGAGAGTCAGGCTCATCGACCTGCCCGGGGGGGAGATCCGCACCTTCGCCGGAACCGGCGCGCGCGAGGCCACTCCGGACGAGGCACCGATCGAAGGCACGCCACTGCTGGGACCGCGCTCGCTGGACACGGACGGTGCGGGGAACGTGTATCTGGTCCTGCGCGAGGGGAACGCCGTCTTCCGTCTCGATCCTACGGCCGGCCGGCTCGAACGGATTGCCGGGACCGGAGAGACCGGATTCACCGGGGACGGGGGTCCCGCTCGGGAAGCCACATTCAACGGGCCCAAAGGGATCGCCTACTCGGCCTCCGAGCACAGCCTCTACATCGTAGATACCGAGAACCACGCGATCCGCCGCATGAGCCTGGAGACCGGGACGATCGAGACCGTGCTGGGTACGGGAGAGCGGGCGGACGGTCCCGACGGCGACCCTCTGCGCTGTCGGCTGGCCCGGCCCCATGGGGTGTGTGTGCACCGCCGCATCGTGTACGTGACCGACAGCGAGAACCATAGAATCCGCGGGCTCGAGGGCATCGTTCCGCCCTGAGCGTATGTGAGGTCGATCAGCGAGGGGCCGGTCCGCGAGGCCACTCTTTCGCGGACCTTTGAAGGCCGGGGCACGGGTAGGAGAAGGCGGTACGACGAACGACCGGGCGGGTGTGCAGGGGGCGCAGGTTCCCTATAATTAAAGATTCCTGTCCGGCCTCCGGGTTGCGAGCGTGGCCGGCTCTCGTTCGACGCACCCTCTCACGATGATCCAGGAAGGATTCATGAGCCTCGGCCTTTTCCAGGACTTCTGTCCTGTCTCCCCACAGGGAGGGGCGGAGGCGTTGGGGTGCCTCGTAGCATCATGGGAGACTCCGATTCTCGTCGTCATCGGGCTCGGACTGGTGCTGGCGGCATTTGCGCTGGTCCGGCGCCGGGAGCGCCGCACCTCGCCGGCGAGGTACGTTCTTCCTGCACAGGCGGTGGACCGGCCGCGTAGGGTCGCCGGGAAGCGTCCTCCGAGCTCGTCCTCCGGGACGAGGGGGGAGGGGTGGCATCCTACCGGCACCACTTCCGGGCCGTCTTCGACAGGGTCGGGTCCGGGCGCGCTCGACCGGTCCCGCGCCGACGACCCGAACACCACGCGGGGGCGTCCCGCCCCCGGGTTCACCCCGGACGGCGCGGCCGGCGAAGATTGGACGGGCCTCGCCACGGCCACCCGGGACGACCCCGGGTTGGACCAGGCCGAGGGCACCCTCCAGTTGCGTCCGGCCAGGCTGGAGATCGAAAGCGGTCCCGGCCGGGGCGAACAGATCCGATTCGTCCGACTCCCCGGTGAGAGGCAGGAGATCACGTTCGGCCGGGCCGATGGGCATCCACACCGACACGTACGCCTGGACTCCCCGACGGTCAGCCGCAGCCACGCTCGCTTGATCTGCCGGAAGGGGCAGTGGAGCCTTCAAAACGAGTCGAGCACCAATCCCACGGTCCACAACGGCCAGAGCATCGAGTCCATCGTCGAGGAGGTCCCGCTCGCAGACGGAGACCGTATCGAGATGGGCGAGATGGTATTCTTGTTCCGTCTGCCGAAGTCGGCGGACCGCCTCGCTCTACGCAGCTCGTGGTACACGGATCGGGGACGCCGATCCGTGAATCAGGACGCCGTGGTCGTGAAGACCCTGCCCGATGGGCGGGAGCTGGCCGCGGTCTGCGACGGACTGGGGTCACACGCCGCGGGAGGAGCGGCCAGTCATATCGCGATCGACGCGCTGGTCGCGGGGCTTTCTACCGGCACTTCGCTCGAGGACGCGGTCGCCGAGGCGAACGACGCCGTGCTCCGGGCCGCCCACGAGTCTCCCGACCGTGAGGGCATGGGGACGACGCTCGTGGCGATGGTCCGCAAGGGAGGCCGCTACGAGATCGCCAACGTCGGGGACAGTCGTGCATACCGCATCGGTGCCTCCGGACTTCGCCAGGTCACCCGGGACCACTCCTTCGTCTCCGAGGCCGTGCGGGACGGGCGGATGTCGATGGAGGAGGCGAATCGTTCTCCGTGGCGCAACGCGGTGACCCGGAACCTGGGAGCGGACGAGGAGGTGGAGGTCGACATCTACGGGGGCTACGACGGTACCGATCCGTTCGTTCTCGTGCTCTGCACGGACGGCGTGCACGGGGTTCTCGACGAGGAGGAGATCCTGCGCGTGTTCCGGCGGACGCCGGACGTGCGGGATCTGGCGCGGGCCCTGGGCGAAGATGCGCTGATCAACGGGGGAGAGGACAACGTCGCCGTCGCCGCGGTGCGGTTCGGGCCCGGCGCCAATGGAGCTTCTCCCGGTGACTGATCCGGAGGGAAGGGGGCTTCCCCGGATCCCTGAGTTGGCCGAGGATTTCGACCTGGTCCGCGAGATCGGTCGCGGAGGCACCTCTGTCGTCTATCTGGCCCGCGACCGCGAGCTCGGGCGGGACGTCGCGATCAAGTTGATCCGGCCCGGATACGTCCGCGACGAGGACGCGCTCGCTCGGCTCGTTCGCGAAGCCCGCACGGTCGGTAAGCTTCAGCATCCCTCCATCGTGATGCTGCTCGGAACGCGTCGGCTGCGTGACCACGGGCTCGCGCTCATCCTCCAGTACGTACCCGGGATCACCCTCAAGCAGCGGATCGAAGCCGAGGGCCCCCTCCCCTTTTCGGACGTGGAGAAGATTCTCCGCGATCTGGGCCGCGCTCTGTCCTATGCTCACGGGCATCGCATCGTGCATCGGGACATCAAGCCGGAAAACGTGTTTCTCGACGAGGCCGGCGAGATCGCGCGGCTCGCGGACTTCGGGCTGGCGCGGGCCTGGGACAGCGATTCGGGGCTCACCCTTCCCGGGACCGCCATCGGCACGCCTACGTACATGTCTCCAGAGCAGGTGGACGGCGCCGACCTGGACGGCCGGAGCGACCTCTACAGCCTTGGTCTGGTGGGCTATGAGATGCTGGCCGGAGTTCCTCCCTGGGCCGGCGAGAGCCTTTACAGCGTGATCTACAAGCAGAAGCACGAGGAACTGCCGCCCCTCTCCGAGGTCCGGTCCGGAGTTCCCGAGAACCTGCGACGGGCGATCGAGGGAGCGATCCAGAAGGAGCCCGGAGACCGGTGGCCCGATGCCAGGGCATTTCTCGAGGCTCTGGGCCGGGGCTCCACGCTCACGCCGCGCGCCGCGGTGCCCGGTGAAGGCTCGGATCACTCTATGGGCAGCCGGTCGGAGGGACCCGAAGCGGGGTGGGAGTCTCCGTTGGATGCCGTCGAAGCGGCCGTTTCCGGCAGCCGGGCGCGAGAGAGCACCAACGCCGAAAGCTCGGATTCGCCAGCCTCCAGGCTGGCCCACCACCCGGCTTCGAGGCCCGTGCCCGACGCCCCCCTGGCGGGCCGGCGAGCCCGGCGGAATGGTCGGCGTCGGAAGATGTGGATCACGGCCGCCGTCGTGGTGCTCCTCGCGGCGGGAGGTGCCCTGTTTGCCGGCTTCGGTGGAGGTGGTGAGGGGGGGGCTTCGGCGCCGAGGTCGTTTTGGAGCATGGTCGTCGCCGTCCTCACTCCGGACCCACCGGCCGGATCGGAGGCGGGCCAGGGCGTGGACGGGACGGGGCCGGGGATGGACGACATGCCGGACCCCTCTTCTTCCGACGGGCCGCCCGGCTACACGCTGCCCGATCCCTCGCTGGACGGTCCCGATCCGACTCCGGGTCCGGCCGAATCCATGGCCGAGGGCTTCGGGTCCGCTTCCGGAGTACCCGCGGCCCTCCAGGTCCTGGGTGGTGAAGACCAGGAAGGCCCACCCGGCGAGACGCTCCCCGGTCCTCTCATCGCACGGGTCGTGGACGCCGGTGGCCGGCCGGTGCCGGGCGTCCCGGTCGTCTTCGACGTGCTGGCGGGTGGGGGCGACGCGGAGCCGGCACGTACCGTCTCCGCGGAGGATGGGACCGCCGTCACCCGTTGGACCCTGGGGGAGAGCGGCAGGACCCAGGTGCTCCTGGCTCGGGTCGAGGACGTCTACGAGGCCCAGGCGGCCTTCGACGCTGTCGTGGTGGAGGGTGCGGTCCAGGAGTCACCGGTCCCGGCGGCCGTGACGGTGGCGGCGGGCGGAGGGCAGGAGGGGGCGGCGGGTCAGGCCTTACCTTTGCCCGTGGAGATTCGCGTCGTGGATGGCACCGGCGCACCTGTGAGCGGAGTCCCGGTCCAGTTCGGAGTCCAATCCGGGGGGGGAGAGGTCGAGCCGGCGGCGGCGGCGACCGATCCCGGAGGCACCGCCCGCACGACCTGGGTTCTCGGGGGTGGTGCCGGCGAGCAGGTCGCGTATGCGCTCGTGGAGGGGGTGGACGGTGGGCGAGTTACCTTCGAAGCCACCGCTGCGGCGCCCCGCCTGGCGGTGCGTGCCGGAGTCGCGGTCGGAGGGACACACAGCTGTTGGCTCCAGGGAGGGGGCGAGGCGGTCTGCTGGGGCGCGAACGCGCGGGGCCAGCTGGGCGATGGCAGCTCGGCCGGACGCACTGCGCCCGCGGCCGGCGTCCAGGTCGGAGCCCTCGCGCGGCTGGCTTCCGGACTCGCCCATGTGTGTGGAATCGACCCGGAGGGCCAGGCCCATTGCTGGGGCGCGAACGACGGCGGCCAGCTGGGATCGGAGGGGGGGCCGGCGACGACTCCACGGGCCGTCGATGGAGCCGATCGGTTCACCGAGCTTGCGGCTGGAGTCGCCCACACCTGCGGGTTGACCCGCTCGGGATCGGCGGCGTGCTGGGGCGCCAACGAGAGTGGTCAGCTCGGCGACGGGACGCGGCAGGGACGCACGAGGCCGAACCCGGTCGACGCGGAAGTGCCGTTCCAGACCATCGTGGCGGGCTGGCGGCACACCTGCGCTCTGGCAATGGACGGGCGAGCCTGGTGTTGGGGGGCGGGGGATTCCGGACAGCTCGGGGTTTCCGAGGGCGGTGGAAGCACGCCGCGTCCGGTGCAAGGCGAGGTGCGATTCCAGGCCCTCGCGGCGGGGAACGCCCATACCTGCGGACTCGCCCTGGACGGCCGAATCTTCTGCTGGGGAAGCAACGAGGGGGGTCAGCTCGGAACGGGATCCACCGATGGTTCTCCGACCCCGCAGCCCGTCGAGTCGACCGAACGGTTCGCCGCCGTGACCGCCGGCGGTGTCCACACCTGTGGTCTGACCGCGGAGGGGGAAGCCTATTGCTGGGGCACGAACGTCTACGGACAGATCGGCGATGGAACAACCCAGAACCGGACCGTTCCCGTGGCAGTCGCCGGCTCGGTCCGCTTTGGCCAGCTCGATGCGCTCGGCTCGCACAACTGCGGACGGACCCGGGAGGGGGAGGTGCTCTGCTGGGGGTTCAATGTGGAGGGCCAGCTGGGAGACGGCACCCGTGAGAACCGCCCGGTTCCCACCCCGGTCGCGTCATAGTAGCCCTGATCCGTATGCGCGCCGCGATCTTCTCCGAGCACGGGGGTCCCGAGGTCCTGAGGATCGCCGACGTCGATGTGCCCGAGCCCGGACCCGGCGAGGTCCGCATCAGGGTCCGGGCCTCGGCGCTCAACCACCTGGACCTGTGGGTGCGTCGCGGGCTCCCGATCGAGACCACGATGCCGCACATCGGGGGCTCCGACATCGCGGGCCGGGTCGAGGCCGTGGGCCCCGGAGTCGAGGGAGTCCCGGAGGGCACCCGGGTAGTCGTGGACCCGGTTCTGGGGTGGGAGTGGGTGGAGGGGGTCGAACGCGGCGAGGACTTCCCCGCCCCGCGATTCCGCCTGATCGGCGAGCATACCCAGGGAGGGTTCGCCGAGTATGCGGTCGTCCCGGCCGCAAACCTGCTCCAGGTTCCGGACGAGGTCTCCTTCGAGACCGCGGCCGCGGCCGGTCTGGTGTTCGTGACCGCGTGGCGGGCTCTCGTCACCAGGGGAGGCGTGCGCGCCGGGGAGAGCGTCCTGGTCACCGGCGGCTCGGGAGGTGTCGCGACTGCGGCCATCCAGATCGCGGCCCGGTCCGGAGCCCGGGTCTGTGTCCTGACGTCGGGGAAGGAGAACGCGGAGCGGGTACGCGAGCTCGGTGCCGAGGTGGTTCTGGACCGGACCGAGGGGTCGATTGCGGAGGTCCTCGAGGACGGCCTCGGGAAGGCCACGATCGATCTGGCGTTGGACTCCGTGGGAGAGCCGGCGTGGGACGGGCTGATCCGGGTCCTCAAGGTGCGGGGACGGCTGGTCAGCATCGGTGCGACCGCCGGCCCGAAGCCCGGAATCGACCTCCGCCACGTCTTCTGGAAGCAACTCTCGATCCTGGGGAGCACCATGGGCAGCCCCGCCGAGTTCCGGCAGGTGATGCGCCTGGTCTTCCGGGGGGCGTTCCGTCCCGTCGTCGATGCGATCCTTCCGCTCGAGCAGGTCGAGGAGGCGCACCGGAGGCTGGAGGCGGGCGACGTGTTCGGAAAGCTGGTCCTGTTGCCCGACACCTCGTGAGGCGTCCTCCCGCTTCGAATGAGCGGGACCCACAGTCTTCTGGAGCGGGGAACCACGATGGAGTTGAGGGAAGCGCAGGAACGTGTCGACGTCTGGATCTCCCAGTTCGAGGAGGGCTACTGGCCCCCGCTCGTGAACCTCGCCCGACTCACCGAGGAGGTCGGTGAGCTGGCGCGGGAGCTCAACCACC
>JBBDIV010000020.1:0-1355 GCA_040880225.1 Gemmatimonadota bacterium | reverse complement strand
CTGACTCCGGTCGACGGTCGAGAGCCCTGCGGGGTTCCAGAACGCGGCCTCAGCGGAGGGGAGGGCCGCCGCAGCGCGTGCGAGGGACACGGCCTGTGCCCCGACCGGGAGGAGAAGGAAGAGTGCGCCCTCCTGGGTCAATGGCTCGGAGTCGGCATTTTGGCCGAGGAGCACGCTCGGCAACAGCGCGCAGAGTGCCAGAGCGAGTCGGCCGGGCCGGACGATGTCACGAAGATGCTCGAGCACGGTCCTCGTCGGGAACGGGGAGTCCGAATCGGCGGAGTTCTCGCGGCTTTCGCCGCCAGTTGGGAAGGACTTTCACCCACAGGTCCAGATACACCGGCCGTTGGAGGAAGTGCTCCACTCGTTTCCGGGCGCGGATCCCCAGTTCACGGATCGAGCGACCCTGGTCACCGATGATGATTCCCTTCTGGGAAGCTCGTTCCACGTAGATCGTGACCTGGATGTAGGTGCGCTCTCCTCCGTCGCGGAACTCCTCGACCCGGCATATCGAGGCATATGGGATCTCTTCGCGATAGATCTCGAAGATCGCCTCGCGCACCATCTCGGCCACGAAGAAGCGGACGGGGGCCGAGGCGATCTCGTCATCGGGATAGAGGAACGGACCCGGAGGTAGTTCATGATCGATCGCCTCGAGAAGAGCCGGTACCCCATGTCCTTCCAGTGCGGAAATCTCATGGACGGAAACGCACCCGAGGGACGATAGCCACTCCCGCTCCGCCGCGATTCGGTCCTCTCTGCTCGTGTCCACCTTGTTGACGACCCCGATCCGAACGGCATCGCTCGTGTCCGCCATCTCCTCCAATCGCATCCGCTCGGCATTCTGGAGCGGTCGCAGGGGATCCGCGATCGGGACGACCACATCGGCTTCGGCCACCGCTTCCCGGGCACCGGACAGAAAGGACTGGTGGATGGTCGAGGTCGGGGTGAGGACGCCTGGCGTGTCCAGGAAGATCATCTGCGACGACCCATCCGTGCGGATCCCCGTGACACGGGTCCAGGTGGTCTGGGCCTTCGACGTCACGATGCTCAGCGAGTCGCCGATCATCGTGTTCATCAACGTGGATTTTCCTACGTTGGGTGCCCCGAGAAGTGTGACGTAACCGCATCGCGTAGAGACGACGGCCTCCGATTCACCATCGTGCGGGAGAGGCTCGGCAGAGAGCGTCTGAGGCGACGGCGACGCATCGGGAAGGCTCTGGGCGGGTTCGCCCCGGGCGGGTTCGGAAGCGGAAGTAGAAGTCATCAGCGAATGATATCCCGGTGTGCTGCCGAGGCAAGGCGGACGCACGACGGCCCCGGGCGAGGGCATGGCGCACTCGACCGGGGCCGTG
>JBBDIV010000019.1:0-7345 GCA_040880225.1 Gemmatimonadota bacterium | reverse complement strand
CGGGCTCGAAGGCCACTTCGGTGGATTCCGAGAAGAGCGAGACCAGGAAGAGCTGGAAGGGGACCGCGGACCCTGTCGTCTCGCGGAAGATGTCCTGGTGACCTCGTTCCAGTGCTGAGAGCCGCTCGTAGGTGTCCGGCGCTGTCAATCGGGTGATCGACTCCTCGAGAGGCGTGACACGGATCTGGAGGTCCCCCCGTCGCAGAGTGATCGAGATGTCGTCCTGGCGGAGGGTGCCGAGGCCGGTGGGCAGTTGCGACTCGACCACCGGGTCCGTGTCGAGGCCGCGGGTTGACCCGGGGTCCCTCGGGGAGTCTGGATTGCTCACGCCCGGGAAAAGGAGCCCACACCCGGTCGAACCCACCATGAGCAACGCGGCGCACATGATTCGAACCGCCTGTCGTTCTATCATGCGTCCCCCCGCCGGTTCATCGGTCGTCCTCGCGCCCGCGCTCACGGCCGACCGAGGGCTGCGCTCGGCTCGTCGAGAAGCTCGGAGAGCGCGGCGAGAAGCACATCCTTCCCCTCACCGGTCTTGGAGGAAAAGGGGACGACCTGCTCCGAGTCCAGGGCGAGTTCTTCGATCAACATCGGAATTCTGGTGGTTCGATCGTTCCTGGAGAGCTTGTCCACCTTGGTGAAGGCTACGAGAGCGGGAACTCCCAGCCCCGCCATGTAGTCGAGCATGCGAAGGTCGTCGTCGGTTGGATTGCGGCGCACGTCGACCAGATGAACGACCGCTCGAGGGCCGTCCGGCCTCGTGAGATATCCCTCGATCAGATCCTTCCATCCGGCCCGCACCCGTTCCGGCACCTTTGCGTATCCGAACCCTGGCAGGTCTACGAGGAAGAATCGATTGTTGACGAGATAGAAGTTCAGACCCTGGGTCTTTCCCGGCGTGCCTGATACATGGGCCAGCTTCTTCCGGGTCCGGCCGAGGATCGTGTTGATGAGCGAGGACTTCCCCACGTTCGATCGGCCGGCGAAGGCAACCTGTGGAAGCGTGCCGGGAAGCCGGGCCGCCGGATCGACGACCGTGCCCGAGAACTCGAGGGTGCGAATCTTCACTGGGACAGCCGCGTGCCCGGGTTCATGCTGCTCCCCATGACCTCCCGCATTACGTTGCCCGGCGAGGTGGTCAGGCCCGGTGGGGCCGCGAGCACCAGATCCAGGACCTGGTCCATACGGGATACGGGCTGGAACGAGATCCGATCGCGCACCTCTGCCGGGAGGCGCTCGATCTCGGAGGCGTTTCCTGCCGGGAGAACTACGGTTCGGATCCGGTTGCGAAGGGCCGCCACAGCCTTCTCCTTGATTCCCCCGACCGGAAGCACGCGGCCTCGCAGGGTGATCTCTCCCGTCATGGCCACGTCCGGGCGAGTGGGGGTACCCAGCAACGCCGAGACCAGCGCGGCGGCAATGGTGATCCCGGCCGAAGGCCCATCCTTTGGGGTCGCACCCTCGGGGATGTGGATGTGGAGGTCCACCTCTTCATGAAAACGGGAGTGCAGTCCGAGCTCTCGCGCCCGAGCCCGGGCGAACGTGACGGCCGCGACTGCGGACTCCTTCATGACGTCGCCGAGCGTGCCGGTCAACTGAATTTCTCCCTTGCCCGGAACGACCGACACCTCCACCTCGAGAACTTCTCCCCCCGCCATCGTCCACGCGAGCCCAGTGGCCATCCCCACCCGGTCCGGATCGTCGTCCAGCTCCGTCCTCTGATGGCGCGGGGGGCCGAGAAGCTCTGCGAGGTCTGCGGGATTCACCGCGATCGGCGTCGTCGCCGACCGTCCTCCCCCGGCGATCCGTCGCGCCATCTTCCGTGCGACGCGGGCCAACATCCGGTCCAGCTCCCGAACACCGGCTTCTCGCGTATAGTCCGCCACGATTCGGTCCACGGTCTCCGGCAGGATCGAGACGCTACCGGCCTGGAGACCGTGCCGCTCGACCTGCTCGGGAATCAGAAAGTCCTGGGCGATCAGCCTCTTCTCCGTATCGAGATACCCAGGGATCCGAATGATCTCCATTCGGTCGCGAAGGGGCTCCGGGATTCCTGCGAGGGTGTTGGCGGTTGCTACGAAGAGGACGTCGGAGAGATCGAATTCGAGTTCCAGGTAGTGATCCTGGAAGGTTTGGTTCTGTTCGGGGTCGAGGACCTCCAGAAGTGCCGCCGACGGGTCTCCATGTCCGTCCTTCGCGAGCTTGTCGACCTCGTCGAGCAGGAAGACCGGATTTCGGGATCCCGCACGGCGGATCCCCTGGAGAATCCGTCCCGGAAGGCTGCCCACGTAGGTGCGCCGGTGTCCACGGATCTCTGCTTCGTCGCGGATGCCTCCCAACGCGACACGAACGAAGTTCCGATCGAGAGCTCGTGCGATGCTGCGACCGAGCGAAGTCTTCCCGACGCCGGGGGGGCCCACCAGGCAGAGGATGGGTCCCTGGAGACGACCGACCAGGGAAAGAACAGCGATGTGGTCCAGGATCCGATCCTTCACCTCTTCGAGTCCGAAGTGCGCTTCCTCGAGTACCTGCCGAGCGTGGTCCACATCGGCGGTGTCGCCGCTGGTCGTGGACCAGGGGAGGGCGAGGATCCATTCGAGGTACTCGCGAATCACCGCGGCCTCCGGAGCGATCGGGCTCATGCGCTTCAGCCGGTCGAACTCGCGATCGCCCCGCTCCTGCGCCGCCTGCGGCAGCGTCCCGGCTGCGAGTCGGGCCTCCAGATCACCCCACTCCGGGCTTCCCGAGCCGAGTTCCTTCTGGATCGCCTTGAGCTGCTCCTGCAGGTAGTGCTGGCGGCGCTCGTCGTCCATCTTCTTTCGCATGTCGCGGTCCAGTTGATCCTCGATCTGAAGGATCTCCAACTCCCGCTCGAGGACCTCCAGGAGGTCGCGAAACAGCCCCTCCTGGGATTCCGATTCCAGCAGCCGCTGCTTCTCGGATGAGCTCACGAGGACGTGTCCCGCGATGAGGTGTGCGACCCGTGCCGGCTCCTGGATCTCCGAGAGGCCCGCCGCAAGATCGGGCGGAAGGTCCAGGTGAAGGTGCACGTACTCCCGGAAGGTCCGCTCGGCACGCCGCACGATCGCCCGGAATCCCGCGGAGCCGGTGAGCTCGGGAGGATCGGGATAGGTGAGGGGCACCACCTCGGTGCGGAACGGGCCCGGCCCTGGCAGAAAACGCCGGACCCGGGCTCGAGTCAGGCCTTCGAAGACGACCCGGTGAGTGCCGTCCGAAAGGCGCGTGGTCTGGACCACGCGCGCGACGGTGCCGACGCGATGCAGATCGGAAGCTGAGGGATCGTCCGCTCCCGCGTCCTTCTGTGCGACCAGGAGGATGTGGTCGTTCGCTTCTCCGTCGTGTGCCTCCTCGAGGGCGGCAAGGGACCGGGCCCGGCCCACCAGGAGCGGGAGGACCATCGCGGGAAAGAACACCAGGTCCCGGAGCGCCAGAGTGGGGAGTCGGTCGGGGACCGTTGGGTCGTTGGACGAGGATGTCACCTCCTCCATGTCAGCCTCCGAGGCGGGGGAAGGTCCGGGGGGAGATCAGCGGAGTGCGCGATTCGGGTCCGCTGCAGGGTCCGGGTGTCTGCGCATCGCGTTCCCGCCGACGCGGTTTCGCGGATCCGTGTCCGGCGGGCCTGTTCGTCGCGCCGGTCGGTGTTCCCGATACCGTAGTTATTCCCCCGATCGGATCCTACGCCTCCTTCTTCTGCGGCTCATTGTGGTGGACGAGAAGGGGGGGGACGCCCTGATCGACGGACTCGGCGGTGATCACGACTTCCCGTACATCGGTTCGCGAGGGTAGGTCGAACATGACCTCGCGCATGACCGTCTCGATCACGGCACGTAGTCCGCGGGCGCCGGTCCCGCGGGTCAGTGCCCTCCGGGCCACGGCCTGGATCGCATCCGGCTCGAATGTGAGGCCGATGTTCTCCAACTGGAGCATCTTCGTGTACTGCTTCACGAGAGCGTTCTTGGGCTCCTGGAGAATGCGGACGAGCGCTTCCTCGTCCAGCTCCTCGAGGCTGACCATGACCGGAAGACGTCCCACCAGCTCCGGGATGAGTCCGAACCGCTGGAGGTCTTCCGGCTCGGCCTGGGCGAGCAGACGCTCACGGACCGCATCCTCTCCCTCCGCAGCCTCATCACCGAAGCCGATGCGGCGCTTGCCGATCCGAGACTCGACGATCTTCTCGAGTCCGTCGAACGCGCCTCCACAGATGAAGAGGATGTTCCGGGTGTCGATCTGGATGTATTCCTGCTGCGGATGCTTCCGCCCACCCTGTGGTGGGACCGACGCGACCGTGCCTTCGAGGATCTTCAGTAGCGCCTGCTGAACGCCCTCGCCGGAGACATCTCTCGTGATCGACGGGTTCTCCGATTTCCGTGAGATCTTGTCGATCTCGTCGATATAGATGATGCCGCGCTCACAGTCGGTCACGTTGAAGTCGGCCGCCTGAAGGAGTCGGACGAGGATGTTCTCGACGTCCTCCCCGACGTATCCCGCCTCGGTCAGGGTCGTGGCGTCTGCGATCGTGAAGGGAACGTTGAGAATGCGGGCGAGCGTCTGTGCCAGCAGCGTCTTACCTACACCGGTCGAACCCATAAGGAGGATGTTGGCCTTCTCAACCTCCACATCGTCCAGCATCCCCTGGTGGTTCACCCGCTTGTAGTGGTTGTAGACGGCGACGGAAAGGGCCCTCTTCGCCTCCTCCTGTCCGATGACATACTGGTCCAGTGTGTCCTTGATCTCCCGGGGGGTGAGCGTGGGGACGTCCGTCTCGACCGTGGACCGGTCCTCCTCCTCGGCCAGGATCTCGTTGCAGAGCGCTACACACTCGTTGCAGATGTAGACGCTCGGTCCGGAGATGAACTTCCGGACGGAGTCCTTGGACTTTCCGCAGAAGCTGCAGCGCAGATGTTTGTCAGTCGACATAGGTCAGACCCTGGGTCTGGTCCGGGCTTCCGCGGAGGATGTTCCGCCGCCCGGTCGTTCCACCAGCTCGGCCTTCCACCTCAGGACTCCTGAGGTGCGGCTTCTTCCGAATCCACGGGCTTCTCCACCGCATCGCGATGCTGGAGGACCCGGTCGATGAGACCGTACTCCGCCGCTTCCTCCGGGCTCATGAAGTAGTCCCGGTCCACGTCCTGGGCGATTCGCTCGGCGGATTGTCCCGTATGCTTCGCCAGGATCGCGTTCAGGCGCTCGCGGATGCTGAGAACCTCCTTCGCGGCGATCTCGATGTCCGCCGCCGTCCCCTGGTATCCGGAGGACGGCTGGTGGATCAGGATCCTGGAATTCGGTAGCGCGCTCCGCTTGCCTTCCGCTCCACCCGCGAGCAGAACGGCCCCCATCGAAGCGGCCATCCCCACGCAAAACGTTGTGACGGGTGCGCGTAGGTGCTGCATGGTGTCGTAGATTGCGAGTCCGGCGTAGACGCTGCCCCCGGGGGAGTTGATGTAGAGATAGATCTCCCGCTCGGGATCGTCCGCGTCCAGAAAGAGAAGCTGCGCGACGATGATGTTCGCCACGGAGTCATCCACGGCACTCCCCAGGAAGATGATACGATCCATGAGGAGCCGCGAGAAGATGTCGTAGCTGCGCTCCCCACGGCTGGTGCGCTCGATGACGTACGGAGGATAGACTGGCATGGAATACGGTCTCTCTTGTTCCGAGGGGCGACGACCGGTCGATCAGGCCGCCGCGACGATTTCGGACTGGTTCTTCAGGAAGTCGAACACTTTGCGTTCGGTGATCTCACGTTCCAGTCGCTCGAGCTGGCCGGACTTCTGTAGCTGACCGTAGATCCTGGAGATGGGCGTCCCGCTCCGTTCCGCAATCTCCTCGATCCGCTCGTCCACCTCCTCGCTCGTGGCGGTCAACCCTTCGGTCTCCGCGACGCGGTCTATGATCAGATAGCGCTTCACGGTCGCGATGGCTCGAGGGCGGAGTTGCTCCTTTGCTTCGGCCAACTGCTCCTGCGCGAGCTCCTCGGGATCGCCCAGCGCGGAGCGAACGTACTGGTCGATCATCGACTCGGGGATCTCGAAGGGATTGGCGGCCACGATCTGTTCGAGGATGGAGCCCCTGACTCCTGCCTCGGCTTCCCGCTCCGCCTCCCGCATCAGGTCTTCCCGGACCTTGGCATCGAGCTCGTCGACGGTTTCGAACTCGCCCACGGCCCGTGCGAATTCGTCGTCGAGCTCCGGAAGCTCGAGTTGCTTTCTGGAGTCCAGGGTGATCCGCAGGCGCTGCTCGTCGCCCGGGCCCGTCTCGGAGTCGGCATCGTCGGGAAACTGGATCGTGAACTCGTCGGTCGCTCCCACCTCGAGGCTCTTGATTGCCTCTTCCACATCAGGGATCGCTTCCCCCTTCCCGAGGGTGAACTCGTACGCGCGGGGCTCGGATCCCTGCTCCGCGATTTGCTGGATCCGAACCGAAACCTTCTCCCCCTCCTGAGGCGAACCGGACTCGATCGGAACCCAGGTGCCCTCCTGCTCGCGCAGTCGGTCCAGGACCTTCTGGACGTCGGCGTCCGCGACCTCGACCGGGGGGCGTTGGATCTTGAATCCTCCGACACGGGAGAGATCGATGTCCGGAGCGATGTCGAAGGAAACCCTGAAGGTCAGATCGGCGTGGGGCTGGTAGTCCACCTCCCCGATCTCGCCCTCGCTGATCGGCCGGAGGGACTCCTCCTGCAGTGCCCCCCGATACGCTTCACCGATTACCCGGTCCAGGAGCTCCTGCTCGAGTGTCTGTCCGAACCGCTTTTCAACGACGGCATCCGGGACCCTGCCCGCGCGAAAGCCCGGTAGGCGGAGTCGCGAGGAGAGCTGCTTGACCGCGGCCTTTCGCTCCGCCTGCATCAGGTTGGCGGGAACCGTGATTCGCAGGGTGCGACGCCACCGCTCCCCTTCCTCGAGAGACACTTCGAGGCTGGATACGTCGATAGGCATGGAAGTCCGTGTCGGTGAGTTCGAACGGTGAGTGCGAAAGGGGGGACTCGAACCCCCACGGCCGAGGGCCACGAGATCCTAAGTCTCGCGCGTCTACCAATTCCGCCACTTTCGCGCCGTGTGACTAAGTCTGTGCGACCGGCTACCGCCGCGCCCTGTTGGGTTCGCGTGGGGCTCGTTCCAACGAGAAAACATAACCGCGCCTCGGAGGGCCATCAACACACGGCTGCGAGCGGCTCCCGCCCTCTTCCCGAGCGCCTCCCCGGCGTGCGACCGTGCCCACCTGGACCCATAGACGGAATCGGCGGCGCAGCGGACCCGAACAGGAAGGCCCGGAAGCGGTGGGATCGTCCGCCGCTTCCGGGCCTGTTACGTCGGTCGGACCC
>JBBDIV010000018.1:0-7360 GCA_040880225.1 Gemmatimonadota bacterium | reverse complement strand
CACCCGAGGGGTGAGGTTCAGGACATACATCTCGGTCCCGTCAATCACGTCTGTCCCCTCGAGCTCCGCGTCGTAGCGCTCTCCGGGCTCGGCGAGAAACTCCCGGTGCAGGTCGTAGCGTCCACCGGTCTCGGCCAGCCGGGTGCGGAAGGCCTGTCCGTCGTCCGTGCTCGGGAAGTAGACCCAGAGATCGGCCCCGTCCGCCACGATCCGGTCTCCCTCGGGGTCGGTGAATCTCATCTCGAAGCGGTCCGGGCGAAGCCAACAGAGTTCACCACGGCTGTCCTTCGTCTCGCCGAGAAGGGTCACGTCGATCGACTGGACGAAGTCTCCGCAGAACCCCTGGAGAGTGGCGTACCGAGCCGAAGCTTCGAGGAGGATCGCGTCGGCCTCGGGGTCGGAGGTGGAAGCGGCACGCACTTCCTGTGCAGCAATCTGCGTGGGCAGCATCGCGGCCGCTACGCCGAGGGTGAGCGTCAGCAGGAGTGCGCGCGTCAGCAGGAGTGCGCGCGGCCCTCTCGCTCGCCATCGCAAAGCAAAGGCCGAACGGACAGGAACGATGCAACCCGCCTGTGGGATCGTGGGACTCATGGCCGGAATCTCGGGAAGAGGCGCCGGGCGCGGAAGCCCCGGAGCCGTGAACGACGCTGCAGGACTCGCGTTCGGTTGCTCCGATCTACACGGGCCGCGGTGAAAACGTTCGAGCGCGGAAGGAATCCCGCACCCGGGCAGTCGGCCCTCCGCGAGCCGGGAACCGGTCGGGACGTCGCGAGTAGTCGTTCCGCCATGGACACCACCCGATCACGACTTCACCCTCGGATCGTCGTCCCAGCCGTCCTGGCACTCGCGCTCGGCTCGATCGGCTGTTCGGACGACACACCCGCTCCGGGCGGGGCGAGCGACGCCTCCGTCCCCAACGCACAGGCCGGCCCCGTGGATCCGATCAACCTCGAATACGCCGACGAGCTGGGCATCGACTTCGACCAGATGCAGGGGCATCCGTCGGGATTGTACCTTCACGATGAAGCGGCGGGCGAAGGGAGCGAAGCACTCTCGGGCAGCACGGTGGTGGTGCACTACACCGGGTATCTTCCGGACGGCACGTCGTTCGACAGTAGCCGCGACAGGGACCAGCCCTTCACAGCCGCGCTGGGGGTCGGCCAGGTGATCCCGGGATGGGACCTCGGCCTCCAGGGGATGCGGGTGGGCGGCCGCCGCACGCTCGTGGTTCCACCGGATCTGGCCTACGGCGCGCAGGGAGCCGGCGGGGTCATCCCACCGAATGCGGTCCTGGTGTTCGACGTGCAACTCCTCGCGGTCGAGTAGGAACTCAGTCGGCCCCGTCCGCTCCAGACATCATCCGCTCGAACTGCTCCATGTTCATCAAGACCTCCCGGGGCTTGGACCCGTCGGGAGGTCCGAGAACCCCGGCGTCGTGCAGCTGATCCACGATCCGGGCCGCCCGGCCGTACCCTACCCGGAGACGCCGCTGGAGGAGCGAGGTCGACCCCTGATCGTTCGAGATCACGACCTCGCCCGCCGCTCGGAACTTCTCGTCCCACTCCCCCGCGAAGGGATCGTCGTCGGCCCCCGCCTCTTCGGCCTCCTGCTCCCGAACGATCTCCAGGATGTCGTCCTCCGAGCCCACCCCAACCGCGTTCTCACCTTCGGCCAGCTTCCCCTCACGCAGCTCCCGGTACCAATCGAGCAGCTCCCGGGTCTCCTCGGTCGAAATGAAGGCGCCCTGCATCCGCACCGGCGAGCTCTGCCCCGGGGGCAGAAAGAGCATGTCTCCATGGCCAAGCAGCGCGTCGGCCCCGTTCTGGTCGATGATCGTGCGGGAGTCGGTCTTGGACGCGACCTGGAAAGCCACGCGACACGGAAAGTTCGCCTTGATCACACCGGTGATGACGTTCACGGAAGGCCGCTGCGTGGCGACGATCAGATGCAGACCGATCGCCCGGGCCTTCTGAGCCAGCATCGTGAGCGGTTTTTCGACCTCGCTCTGGGCACTCAACATGAGATCCGCGAGCTCGTCGACCACCAGGACCACGAACGGGAGGACTTCGTCGCCGTAGATCCAACGGTCCGGGTCTCCCTCGTCCCCGAGCGGCTCGGCTCGGCGCAGGGGCACGCCCTTCCTGACCCGGCGGTTGAACTCCCCGATGGACCGGACTCCGTTCTCCTTCAGGAGGGAATACCGCCGTTCCATCTCCAGAACGGCCCATTTGAGCACGCCGGCCGCCTCGCTCGGATCGGTGACCACTGGATGCCGAAGGTGTGGCAGGTCGGCGTACGTCGACAGCTCCACCATCTTGGGGTCGATCAGGAGGAGGCGGAGGGTCTCGGGCGTGTGGCGATACACGAGCGAGGTGATGATCGTATTCAGGCAGACGGACTTCCCCGATCCCGTTGCTCCCGCGATCAGGCAGTGGGGCATCTTGGCCAGGTCCGCGACGTATGGCGCGCCATGGAGATCCTTGCCCAGCGCGAGCGGAAGGTCCGCCCGCGAACCGCTGAACGCCCGACTCTCGAGGATCTCGCGAAGCTGGACCGTGACCGGCACCGGGTTCGGGATCTCGACCCCGACCGCACCCTTCCCAGGAATCGGGGCCACGATACGCACCGTCCTCGCACGCAGGGCGAGTGCCAGATCCCGATCCAGATTCGCGATCCGACTCACCTTGACTCCGGGGGCCGGTACGACCTCGAACTGGGTCACGACCGGGCCTGTCGTACGACCGGAGAGACTACTCTCCACGTTGAAGCTCCGGAGCTTCTCGACCAGGATCTCGCCCATGGCGTCGAGGTCCCGCTCCATCTCCCCAAGGTGGCTTCCGACCGGAGACGAGAGGAGCTCCAGGGGGGGAAGCTCGGCTCCCTCCAACTCACGAGGATCCCGCGGATCGGGAAGCTCTTCGTCGTGCGCCGGGCGCCGCGGTTCCGGAAGTGGGTCGACTCCGCGTCCTTCCGCGGCCACCCCGGCAATCGCGGGAACGGACCTCTCCTCTTCGTTGCGATCCGGCACCGAGGCCTTCGAATCGGCGGACTCGGCGGCCGTCCGTTGGCCTCCACTCGAGTCGCGATCCTGCAACCAGTCCACGAGAGCACGCCAACTCCGCCTGACGCCGTCGAGGCTCCACCGCGCCGGCGATTCGACCGGATTCCATCCGAGCGTGGCGAGGGAGAGTAGCACGAACAGGGCAGCAAGGATGAACCCAGCCCCGAAGGGGCCGGCGATCCCGGTCAGGGGTTGCCCGGCGAGCCCGCCCAACCAGCCCGCCCAGGGCCGGGTGGGTGAGACGACCCAGGCTGCGGCCGGAACCAGGAGGAGAAGCCCCCCACCCAGAACGGCCAGGCGAAGGGCCGCCTCCCGCTCGATCCGCCCCATGTACCACACGCCGGCCAATCCGACCAGCAGAGGAACCAGCACGGCCGCGATTCCGCCGAACACGAACACGAGCCCGGTCTGGATCCAGCGACCCAGCGTGCCCATAACGTTGCCCCCGGGAAACCAGCGGGGGCCCGCTTCGCCCAGTACACCCACCGGGACGAGCGCCAGCACGACGAGCAGGGCGAGGGCGATGAGACCCACGCCGATCAACTCTCGCTGACGTTCGGGTTTCACCATGAAAGCTCGGGCCGGGCGTGAAACGAATGCTTCCGGACGTGAGACGAATGCTTCTGCAGTATGCGCACGACCCCGTCGCGCGAACCGCGCTGCGGGCGCCTCAGAGCGGCTCCGGAAGGCGAATCGTACGGTCGTGCATCACGGGAACGAGCCCGGATCGATCCACGGTGGCACAGTGCACAACATCGGCCTCGAGGCCGATGTCCACCAGAGCGGCTCCCGCCGCGGTGCGCCCGAGCATATCGGCGTCGACCGGGTATCGGTCGGCGAGGGCGAGCACGGCTCTCGAAGCGTCGTCGAGTCGCCATTCCCGGGAACCGTCGGACCCGTTCTCCTCTGAGAAACGTTGCAGGATCAGTCCGGCGCAGAGCGCATCGTCCAGTGAGAAGCGATCTTCCTTGCCCGCGCAGACCAGAACGATCCGCTCGCTGCCGGCCAGCGAACGGCTAACCGCGGACAGATTCAGGAGGGACCCGGCCACCACGGATTCCGCTGCCTCCACCGCGAGAAACGCACGCGTACCATTCGTCGTGTTCATGACCAGCCGCTTTCCACCCACCCGCTCGGGGGTGAACTCGAGAGGTGAGTTGCCCAGATCGAATCCCTCGATCTTCAGGCCTTTCCGCTCGCCGCAGAGGAGTGTGTCTTCCCGACCGAGTGAATTCGCCAGCCTCACCGCCTCTTCGGATGACTGCGTGGGGTAGATCGCTCGGGCACCCGCGGAAAATGCCTCGACGATCGTGCTGGTCGCGCGCAGGACGTCGATCACGACGGCGGAGGCTTCGGCGACCACTCCCGGATCGACCTCGTGCGGGGACAAGCAGGTGTGGACTCTCATGCGGCGGCTCGGTCGGTCGGTCGGACGGTCTGCGAGACGGCGCGACAGCGGAAAACGCGGCTCACGAGAGTTCCTTCTTCCGGCTCAGGATCCTCTCTACCAGGCGCGTGTCGACATCGCCCCGCTGGAACGCTTCGTTCTCCACCAACTCGGAAAGAAAGGGGATCGTGGTGTGGACGCCCTCGATCACGAAGGACCCCAGGGCATATCGGGAGCGGACCAGGGCCTCCTCCCGCGTCTTCCCGCTGACGATGAGCTTCGCGAGAAGGGAATCGTAGTGTGGTGGAACCGTGTACCCCGCGTACACGTGGGTGTCGAGCCGGACCCCGGGCCCTCCGGGCGGATGGAACGTCGTGATCCGGCCCGGCGACGGCTGGAAGTTACGGGCCGGATTCTCCGCGTTGATTCTGAACTCGATGGCATGGCCCCGCAACACGGCCGGTCCTTCCGGGAACGACAACGGATGTCCCGCGGCCACGAGGAGTTGTTCCTTCACGAGGTCGAACCCTGTGGTGACCTCGGTAACCGGATGTTCGACCTGGATCCGCGTGTTCATCTCGATGAAGAAGTACGACCCCGACCCTTCCAGCAGGAATTCCACTGTTCCCGCCCCCACGTAGTCGATGGCTCTGGCTGCCTCGACCGCGGCGTCGCCCATGGCCGTGCGAAGCTCCGGGGTCAGGGCCGGAGACGGGGCCTCCTCGACCAGCTTCTGGTGACGTCGCTGGATCGAGCAGTCACGCTCCCCGAGGTGCACGACGCGTCCGTGCGAATCCCCGAACACCTGGATCTCGACGTGACGCGGCCTGTCGATGTAGCGCTCGAGATAAACGGCCGATTCCCCGAAAGCGGATTGCGCCTCATTCTGTGCTGCCTTCAGATGGCGGGCAAAACCGTCCGCGTCGAGAGCCACGCGCATCCCCTTCCCACCACCTCCCGCCGAGGCCTTGATCATCACGGGAAAACCAATCTCCTTCGCGACCGCCAGAGCCTCTTCCGGATCCTGGACCAACCCCTTCGAGCCGGGTACCGTGGGAACTCCGGCCGCGACCATCATGCTTCGGGCCGTCGCCTTGTCGCCCATCGCGCGAATCTGCTCGGCAGTGGGGCCGATGAATGTGATGCCCGACCGTGCACAGATCTCCGAGAACTCCGCGTTCTCGGCCAGAAACCCGTATCCGGGGTGGATCGCCTCGGCACCCGTCACTTCGGCGGCCGCGATGATCCTGGGAATATTCAGGTAGGATTGCGCCGACGGTGGGGGGCCGATGCACACTTCCTCGTCGGCGAACCGGACGTGGAGCGATTCCCGGTCCGCCTCCGAGAAGACCGCCACGGTTCGGACACCCAGTTCCTGACACGCCCGGATGACCCGCAAGGCGATCTCGCCCCGATTGGCGATGAGGACCTTCGTGAACACCAGATGTCACCCCTGCATGTGAGTCGTTGGGTCCGACGAGCGACATCCAGGCCGCCTTTCGCCAGGTCGGTCGACGGTACAGACGGGAGTCACGATACCCCCGGCGGATGGGCTCCCGTTCCGGTCGGTCCGGATCAGACGGGCTCGACGCGGAAGAGGATCTGGCCGTATTCGACGGGCTCGCCGTTGGAAACGCAGATCTCCCGGATCACGCCATTCACCTCGGACTCCAGCTCGTTCATCAGCTTCATCGCTTCGATGATGCAAAGCGTGTCACCGCTGGAGATCGAGCTCCCTACCTCGGCGAACGGCTCGGAGTCCGGGGAGGAGGCCCGGTAGAACGTGCCGACCATGGGCGAGGTGATCTCGAAGAGGTCGTCCACTTCTCCCGCCGGCGCGGGCGCAGTGTCCTCGCTCGGGGAGGAGGACTGCGTGGGGTTCGGCAGCGGAGTCGAGGAGGAGACCACTGCTTCGGTGGGCGGACTCGTAGCCACGGTGGCCGGGGTCTTCGAGATGCGGACCCGGGTGCCTCCCCGCTCGATCTCAACGTGATCGATCCCGCTGTCGTCGAGGGTGCGAATGAGTCGCTCGATGAACTCCAGGTCGATCATCAGGCCCGCTCCAGATATTTGTCCTCGCGGCGGTCCACCCGGACCACGTCACCTTCCTCGACGAACAGGGGAACCTGGATCACGGCGCCGGTCTCCAGTGTTGCGGGCTTGCTCCCGCCCTGCGCAGTATCGCCCTTCAGACCCGGATCGGTTTGTGTGATCTCGAGTTCGACGAAGTCGGGCAACTCGACCGAGATGACCTTGTCGTCGTGGACGAGCCCCTCGCACTCCATGTTCTCCTTGAGATACTGGAGCTGTTCCTCGCCGATGAGGTCCCCCGAGATCGGGATCATCTCGAAGGTCCCCTGATCCATGAAGTAGTAAAGCTGGCCGTCCGTGTAGCTGTAGTTTACGGGCCTGCGCACGAGCCGTACGGCCTCGACCTTTTCGCCCGCCCGAAAGGTCTTTTCCACGACCTGTCCGGTGAGGACGTTCTTGAGCTTGGTCCGAACGAAGGCTCCACCTTTCCCAGGCTTCACGTGCTGGAAATAGGTGATCGCCCACAACCCGGAGTCGATTTGCAGGACCATGCCGTTTCGGAAATCCGCGGTGGATGCCATGTCTCGAGTCGGTGAGTTACGTCGATTCAGGATTCAGAGAGCTGGCTCACCAGCCCTCGCAGGGCTAGAAGATAGCCGTGAGCCCCGAATCCAAACACTACCCCCGAAGCCACCGGGGACAGGTAGGAGTTACGTCGGAAGTCCTCCCGGGACGCCGTATTCGAGATGTGGATCTCTACGAAAGGTCGCCCGACTCCGACGAGCGCGTCTCGGAGCACCACAGAGGTATGCGTCAGCCCTCCGGGGTTGATCAGGAAGCCGTCGACCCGGCCCGCCGCGTCGACGATGAAGTCGATGATG
>JBBDIV010000017.1:6429-7380 GCA_040880225.1 Gemmatimonadota bacterium | reverse complement strand
CGAGCGCCGAGGTCAGTGTTTCCATGTCGACGTCGCCGCCCCGGAGCAGATCGTAGTCGAAGGCGTCGGTCCCGGGGGCCAGGTGCGCCGACACGAGCGCACGGGCTGCTGCCTCCTTGCGCACTTCGTTGTCCCCGTGGAGATAGAATACGCCACCGAGCTGCCCGCCGAGATGTCCCCGAAGGTCGTCGGGGATCATTCGTAGCCCGTACGGGCCTCAGCGGAGTCCGGCACGGACGACCGTCGGTTCCCGACGCTTCGAATAGAGTGAAGAATAGCGGAAGAGCAGCGTATTCGACTGGCTCCACAGTTCCAGCTCGTCGAACGAGGCCGGGAGCGAGGAGCGCGAGGACCCGACCGGCGCCACGGAGGAGCCCGTCACGAGCGAAAAGGCCGCGTCCGTCCCGGTCCGCAAAGGAGGAGGCTCCATTACGACAATCCCGGGCAACTCGACTCCGGGCTCGCCGCCCCAGAAGGCAGGCGCGATCAACATGGCCGCGGCGACCGCTGCGACCAGGGCGAAGGTGGTCAATCCGGACCCGGTGCCCGGAACCCGGCGCCGGCGGCGCTCCTCGTCCAGAAGAAGGATGGAGTGCTGGAGGCGATCCCGGAACCCGGAGGGGAGAACCGCGCCCGGGTTCTCACGAAGCACCTCACCTCCACGCCGCACGACGCGCTCATATCGCTCGCACGAGCGACACGTCCGGATGTGTTCGCGGAAGGACTCCGCTTCGTCGGGACCGAGCCCTCCGTCGTGGAACTCGGAGAACCGGGCGAGAAAGGTCGAGCACGTCATGATTCGAATCCTTGCCAAGCTCCTCACGGGTCGAGCGGGCGGCTCGAGGTCCGCCGTCCAGGGGTGCACCATCGAGTTGCATTGGGTCCTACTTATCTTTCACGATACAGGTTCCCCCGGCAGTGGACCCACGAACAAAACGCCCCACACCGGTG
>JBBDIV010000017.1:0-6419 GCA_040880225.1 Gemmatimonadota bacterium | reverse complement strand
GCGACCGGTGAGGGGCGGCGGAGCGAGCCGTGCTCTGGGGAAGTGACTGCGCTCCTGTCCCGAATCGAAACCCCGGACAAAAGGCCCGATTGGGAGGGGATTCGGAAGGCTCAGTCGATCATGGGTGCAATGATCCGAGCGAAGTTGTTGCGGGCACGATTCAACCGGCTCTTGACCGTGCCGAGGTTCGTTTCGGTAATCTCGGCGATCTCCTCGTAGGTCCGACCCTCGAGCTCACGCAGCACGAACACGATCCGGTGATGCTCGGGGAGCTCCTGGACCGCCTTGTCCACAACCTCCTTCAGGTGCCGCTTCCGGAAGAGATCGTCGGGCTTGAGCGTCTCGTCCTCCCATTCGAGCGGACGATGATCGGCATCCCAGTTCTTCTTGATCGTCTGGAAGAGGACGAGCGGATTCCGCGAACGGTTGCGGAGCTCGTTCTTCGCCAGATTGCTGGCGATCGTATAGATCCACGTGGAGAACTTCTTGGTCTGGTCGAATCGGTGCAGGTGCCGGTAGACCCGGATAAAGGTCTCCTGGACCAGGTCCTGTGCCCGTTCCCGGTCGCCCACGGTCCGGTACACGAAGTTCACCAATCGGGTGTCGTAACGGTCGACCAGCTCTCCGAACGCGCGCTCGTCCCCATCCAGGAACCGCTGGACGACCTGGCTGTCGTCGAACTCGGAGTATCGTTCCCTCGGCTTTTGCGCGGGGTTGAAGGCGTGGGCCTTCTTCGGGGCCTTGGCTTGAGCGGGAGTCATGGCAAATCACCTCTTTGGTGCGAAGGTCATCGCCCTTCGCGGAGCGGAGGATCCGCTTTGAGCCTCTGCCCATCAACGTGCAGGATCCATACCAGACCCAGATGCGCCGATCTGGCGGGTTTCTCCGGGTGAGTGTCCTCCTGGGGACACCGAGAGTGTCCCAAATGGAGGACGGTAGAGGAACACCGGGTCGAGTCCGTGTCACGAGAGCGGAACTCGTGACTGAGTCAGCGGCGGGGCGGCGGCCGGCGCTCGGACCAGACCTCGTCGAGAAACGACGAGGCGAAGAGGAGGATGGCCACGCTCTTTCCGTCGACGATGCGTCCCTCCCGCACCCCATCGAGGGCTCGACTGAACGGCATTTCCACGACTTCCAGGAATTCATCCTCATCGCGCTCGGTGGTCCCGATCGTCAGATCGCCGGCCGCGAAGAGCTGGATCACCTCATCGGTGAATCCCGGTGTGGTGAATATCCGGGTCAGGTAGCGCAGATCGCCGGCCGCGAAACCGGTTTCTTCCTTCAGCTCGCGCCGAGCGCAGTCGATCCAGGACTCCGAGGCCGAGTCGGGAACCCCCGCGGGAACCTCCCACAGCACCCCTCCAGCGGCATATCGATACTGGTGCACGAGCACGATGCGGGGGTCGGGACTCGTGGGCGGGTCGAGGAAGGGCAGGACGGCCGCTGCACCCGCATGACTCACGAGCTCGAGCGTGCCCCGGCTACCCCCGGGAAATCGCACGGAGTCGAGACTCAGGTGGACCACACGCCCATCGTAGAGGACTTCACGGTCGATGCGGCCCACTCCCTCCAACTCCTGGATCGGATCCGTATCCGGAAAAATCGGTTCCGATCGGCCTTCCCCGCCGGAGCCCACGCTCATGGCTCTCGAACCCGGACGGCTCCGAGGCCCAGCGCCTCGATCTCCGGGACCACGCGCGCCGCGTCCCCGACGACCACGATGCTCGCTCGTTCGGGGCGCAGGTGCTCGCGGACCGCGACCCGGACCCGCTCCCCGTCCACCGCACGGATCCGTTCCCGGTACCGGTGGTGGTAGTCGTCCGGAAGTTGATAGACGAGGAGCTCCGCCACCCGTGAGGCCAGCTGGGCCGTCGTCTCCATCCGGAGAGGAAACACACCGGCCATGTAATCCCGCGCTCGCTCGAGCTCCTCCGGAGTCGGGCCCTCCGAAGCGAAGGCTTCGAAAACGCGGGTCGCCTCGCCCAGCGCGGCCGCCGTCACCTCGGTCTGTACCGCAGTGGAGATCCTGGCCAGGCCACCGGACCTCCGGAACGACAGCCGGGAGTGGACCCCATACGTAAAGCCGTGCTCCTCCCTCAGACTGAGATTGAGACGACTGGTGAACGCCCCTCCCAGGACGGTGTTCCCGACCCGGAGGGGAATCTCGTCGGGATGGCCGCGGGAAGGGGCGGGATGCCCGATCCGGATCTCCGACTGGACCGAGCCCGGCCGGTCCACGACCAGAAGGCTCCGGGCCTCTGCCCAGTCGGGCCGGGGAACCGCTTCGGCCTTGAAGTCCCCCGGGTTCCAGTCGCCGAAATGGCGCTCGGCGAGCTCGAGCACTCGAGCCGCTCCCAGATCCCCCACGAGGACAATCCCCGCGCGGTCGGCCTGGTAATGTCCTTCGGCGAACTCGCGCGTCTCCCGCGGACCGAGGGTGGTCACGGAGTCTTCCTCCCCCGCCAGGGGGCGGTGGTAGGGGTGTCCGGCCGAGAACACTTCCCGCGCGAGATGGTCGTCGGCTAGCTGGTCGGGCTCCTGGCTCCGCTGCCGGATCGCGGCCAGTCGCTGCTGCCGCACACGAGCGACCTCCTGATCTGGAAACGACGGCTGCCGCAGGACCTCGGCCGCGAGACCCAGGACCTCGTCCACCCGCTCGGCGACACAGGTGAAGGCGACGGTAGTGGCATCCCATCCGGTGGAGACTCTCAGCTCCGTGCCCAGGCGCTCCAGATCCTCGGCCAGCTCGACCCCCGTTCGGTGTTCGGTACCTCCCTGGATCGAATCGCCCGTCAGCACCGCCAGCCCCTCGAGCCCTTCCGCGATCCGGACCTCTCCAGCATCCAGCACGACTGCGACACTCACCAGGGGCACCTCTCCCCGGAAGAGGGAGCGGACCCGAAGTCGATTGCCCAGGACATCCACATGCAGATCCGGGAGATGAAACGGCCGGATGGGGCCCGGAGCCGGCGGCGAAGATCGATCGAGGGGCTTGGACGACGAGGGCATCAGGAGTCCTCCTTGGGCCGGTAGGTCAGGAACGCCCGATTGCTCGGACCGAGCACCGACGCGGCGAACTCGCGCACGTGCTCGGGAGTCACGCTCCTGAGGCGGTCGAGCTCGCCGTTCAGGTGGCCGGCATCGCCGAAGATCGTCTGGTGCATCGAGAGAAGGTTCGCGCGGGACGAGAGCCGCTCCACCTCCCGTAGGAACCCGGTCTCGGCCCGAGCGACCGCGCGCTCGACCTCTTCGGACCCGACGTCGGCAAGGCCATCCACTTCGAGCGCCAGGGCATCCTCGAGTTCGGCGGGTTCGGCCCCGGGAAACCCGGTCGCCCAGACCACCATCAAGGTCGCTCCCGTGGTCAGCGGGAACGCGAACGCGACGACATCCTTCGCGATCCGGCGTTCGCGAACCAACCTCCGGTAGAGCCGCGAAGCCCTTCCATCGCCGAGGACCGAAGCGATCACGTCGGCCGTGTAGAAGCCGGAGTCGGTGAACGGTGGAATCCGCGCTGCCAGGTAGGCTCTCGGAAGCGGCACGTCCGCCACGACCTCCTGGCGCTGCGTCTCTCCCATCTTGAGATCCAACTCCGTTCGGCCCGGGACCGCGGGAACCTCGCCGCCACGAGGAATTTCCCCGAAAAAGCGATCGACCCTCTCCAACGCCTCGGCAGGTTCGAAATCGCCGGTCAGGGTGAGGACCGCATTGTTCGGACGGTAGTAGGTCCGGAAGAATTCCTCGACATCTTCCAGTCCCGCTGCCGCGATGTCCTCCATCGATCCGATCACGGTGTGGTGGTAGGGATGCTCCGGGGGGAAAACCATGGCCTGGATGCGCTCGTCCCAATCGCCATAGGGTTGGTTGTCGTAGCGCTGCCTCTTCTCGTTCTGGACGACGGCCCTCTGGTTGTCGAGCTTCTCCTGGGTCATTGCGGGGAGGAGCCAGCCCATGCGATCCGACTCGAGCCAGAGCGCCAGATCGAGCTGATGGGCCGGCACGGTCTCAAAGTAGTTCGTGCGGTCGAACCATGTGGTCGCGTTCATCGATCCGCCCGCCCGCTCCAGGAGCTCGAAGTGTGCCCCCTTCGGCACATTCGCGGAGCCCTGGAACATCATGTGCTCGAACAGATGGGCGAAGCCGGTCCGACCTTGCCGCTCGTTCCTCGAGCCCACCGCATACCAGAGGTTCAGGCCGATCACTGGAACGGCGGGGTCAGGAGCCAGGACGACGGTCAGCCCATTCTCCAGATCGTGCCGCTCGAAATCGATGGATAGCACAGCCGCTCTCCGCTCGTTCTTTCAGGGTTTCGATGGGAGTGTGGAGCGAGGCCACCTCCCGGTGAGGATCTCCTCGGGACCCGATCCCCGGGTTCGGAGCGACGCCGGGGTGTTGAGTTCGGGGGCGCCGGACTCAGGGGCGCTGCATCAGTCGCTCCCGAAAGGAGGACGGCGCGATCGTGGTGTCCAGGAATCGACGGGCGGCCTCGGCGCCGTCCTCCATCCGGGCTTCCGCCTCGCCGATCAGCCCGACGTCGGCCCCTTCAGCGAGAAATCGGGCGCGCTCGACCATCTCGAGCGACCGCTCGTCCCACCCCGTCGCAGCAAAGGCGAGGGCGGAGAGAAGCTGGGCCTCGACATCCTCCGGCCGCAGCCTCGCACCTTCCTCCAGGGGACCGATCGCGTCGTCCAGCTCGCCGAGGAGCAGATTCGCGAGGCCCAGCATGAGGAGGATCCAGCCATCCCCGGGTCGGTTCTCCGCCGCGTGGGCAAACAAGAACACGGCGCCTTCCAGATCATCGCCGAGGGCCTTCGCCACCCCATATTCGTATCGAATCACCGCATCCTCGGGGTCGAGCTCGCTCGCGGCGCGCAGCTCATCCAGAGCCTTCTCGACCATCCCCTCCCGCGCAAGGTACGCGCCGTACATCCAGCGGGCCTGCGGCAGTTGCGGAGCGATCATGGCGGCCGTCCGGAGTGCCGCCTCAGCGGCAGGGTCGTCGAAAGCGGCAACGGCGTTCCCGGCAGTAGCCAGGAGGACCGGATCCTCCGGCTCCGCCTCGAGCGCTCGCTTGAAGCGCTCGTAGGCGATTCCCTCCATCCCCAGCTCGCGCTCCGCCATACCCAGCCAACAGAGCACATAGGGATCACCCGGGTGGTCCTCCAGTGTCTGGCGCAGACCCTCGGCCATCCGGTCCCACTCACCGTCCTCGGCGTGGACCAGGGCCTTCTGGAGCAAGCCCTCCACCTCGTCGCTGGGAGTTCGGAAGCGCGAGCGGTCGTCCGGTTCGATCAACGTGACTCCCCCATCGATAGCTCGGTTCGATTGTCCCGGGTCGAACGCGCTCGGGTCGATTGCTCGCGGGCCGCCACTCCTATGCCCCGAACTTCATGAGGCGCCCGGCATGCGCCAGCATCAGGCTCATCAGGTAGCGGGATTCGACGATCCCGATATCTCCTCCCCGACAACTCCGCTCCGAGAAGGACGTTCCGGTCGGGCGCGACCGGGAGGACGCGAGAAGGAGGGGCACGTGGTGCCACGAGTGAGTTCCCATCCCGGCAGGCGTCGAGTGGTCCCCCGTCACCGCAATGACCTCGGGATTCAGCTCGACCAGCCGCGGAACCAATGCGTCGATCGCCTCGATCGCTTGGACCTTGGCTCCGAAATTCCGATCCTCGCCGCGTGCGTCCGGGGCCTTGAAGTGGATGAAGTGGAAGTCGGCCCGGTCGAAGTGCTCTGCCAGCATGTCCACCGCCTCGGCGTCCGTCTTCGGCTCTCCGGGAATCTCCATTCCAACCAGACGCGCCACACCCCGGTACATCGGATATCGAGCGAATGCGAGCGCCTCGAGGCCGAAGCGTTCCTCGAAGGAGGGGAATCCGTCGTACCGCGCAAACCCTCTCGCGAGGAGTCCGGTGACGGGACCTTCACGCCGCAACGCATCCCGGGCCCGGGTCAGGAACTCGCGCATCAACGATGCCGTGCGTTCGGACGCCTCGTCGAGTGGCTCAGGGTCGAGAGGTGGCACCCCCGTCTCCTGCGGATCGGTGTCGGCGATCGCGGCGGCCAGGTCGGGGCCGCGGAGAACCAGGACGACACGATGCTCCTTTTCGTGCTGGAGAAAGAGCTCCACGTCGTCGCCGAGAGAGATGCTTTCGCGGAGGCGCTCCACGACCTTCCGCCCGACTTCGTCGGAGGGCCGGCCGGCCCTCCGATCCAGAATCCTGCCCTCCTCGTCCAGCGTCGCCAAATTCAACCGGACCGCTACATCCCCTGGTCTGAGATCGAAGCCCACACCCAGTGCGCTGAGTGCTCCCCGACCCACGACGTATTCGGAGGGATCATAGCCGAAGAGACCGAGATGAGCTGGGCCGCTCCCCGGGGTCACGCCGGGAGCTACGGGGAGGAGCATGCCCAAC
>JBBDIV010000016.1:0-7587 GCA_040880225.1 Gemmatimonadota bacterium | reverse complement strand
CAGGCCACCCACCCCTCCCGGATTCCCCCGCAGATCCAGGATGATTCCGTCTACCTCCCGCAATTCGTCGATCGCGCGGCCCAGGAGGGGAGCGGCGGAAGGGAACCATGCGGTCAGCCGGATGACTCCGACTTCCGTTCCCGAACCCGTCACTTCCCGTCGGTGCTCCACCTCCATTCGCACGGGTGGGAGATTGCCGAATTCCACCAACTCCCCTGGAGGCTCAACTCGTCGCAGGTTCAAGGTTCGGATGGCACCGGAGGCGTCCGCGACGACGAGCCGGACCCGGGAGTCGGGCGGACCGAGGAGTCGAGACTGGATGGCGGCGTGGAGCCGGAGGCCCCCGTCGTCCACCGGGCGGTCGACGTGTGGTGTTTCGAAGATCGCCGCTGCGAGGCTGTCGACGGGGAGGCCATCGATCTCGCGGAGGATCCACCCCGGCCCGATGTCGCTGTCCATCGCCGGCTCTCCGTCCAACACCCGGGTGATCAGGAGTTCGTCGTCGATCCAGCGGACCTCGAGACCCGGAGATGCGGAGCCGGTTCTCCGACTCGACGTGAACGCAGGTTCGATGTCACTCGGCATGAGGACGAAGTGCGACTGATCCAGCCGACTCAGCATCTGGGTGATGATCGACCGTAGCTCCCGGGCGGATGACGCGGAGGCCGCGCGCGGTCGCAATTCCGAACGTACGCCGTCCCAATCCAACCCTCCGAGGTCTTCATCCCAGTAGGTGGACCGGATCCGGCTCCAGACCGAGTCGAAGGTAGCGAGCGCAAAGAGCGAGTCCTGGGGTGGGCCACTGACCGGGGTCCGGGGTAGAAGCGATACTGCGGTGGGAAGTTCGTTGTCCGGGAAGCCGATCGATGCATCCGAAGTTGCCGGGGTCGAGCCCGATCCGGGGGTCAGGAGCGCCACCGTCAGGACTCCCGACAGAAAGCCGCTCCCCGAGGGGATCCGAAACCAGGCTGTGCGAAGGCTCATGGACCGACTGGGTTGGAGACCAGGTGTGACGTACATCCGGTACCGGGTGGCGGGACGGGTGCTCCCCGCCGGGTCGAACGGCTCCCCGACCGGTCGAACCCGTTGGAAGGCACGTTCGAACGAACGCGTACACGGTCGGCGTGAGCCACGCACCGTTCTGGCCTCCCCGCGCAACGGAAGATACCATACTAACAGAGGGTCAGACGTACCAGAGACTTCCGCGAGGCCTGCCATGCAGATCGGCAAGGCCTCGTGCAGGATTCGGAGAGCTTCTCGATCGAGTGCGATCGAGCCTGCCGGGGACGCTCCGTAGCGAGCTCCCGACGCAGGATTCCCGCATGGAGGTAGAGGCGAGATGGAGGGAAATCGAACCGAACCCCGTTCGTTGGACGACCTCGGTGACGAGGATCTGGACCGGTACATCCTGACCCGTCTCGCGATGGCGGGTGTGGATCTCTCCGTCCTTCCCGACGACGACCCATCGGCTCCCGCCGATCGCCTCCGGATCCTGCGCTCGGCCCGGGCCTTCCTGCGCGATGCCATCCCGAGCATCTCGGCGCTCCGGCTGGATCCCGAGGCTGCGCCGCCGGAGTTCTACCCTGCAGCGTCGTATCCCCTGCTCTCCGGAGTTTCGGATGCCTCCGCCGAAGAATAGGACGGGCCCGGAGAGGGCGAGCGCATCGCCGGCTCCCCAGGATCGGGCCGTGGATCGGCGAGGCTTCCTTCAGAGAATGGGGGCGCTCAGTGCGGCCGCGCTCAGTGGAACCCTCCCACCATTCACCGCATCCGCGCACGCCGAGACGACGCCCCTCTCCACGCCGGTGCCCGACGGCCTCGAGGTGTTCCTCGAGAGTGCCCGTCGTAGCTTGCCGGCCCCGTCCGGCGAGCCCGCGGACCTCGCGGCGTGGGAGGCGGCGGTGCACATCCGTGCCGGACGGCTGGGCGCTTCGGAGCTGGTCGAGGCTTGCCTCCGCCGGATCGACCGCCTGGACGGTGAATACCTCGCCTTCAATCACGTGATGCGCGACGCGTCCCGGCGCGATGCTCAGAGGCTGGACCGCCAGGGTCCGGTGGGGGCGCTGCATGGAATCCCCATCGCAGTAAAGGACAACTATTTCACGCGCGGGGTGCCCACCACCGCAAACTCCGGGGTCTACGAGAACTTCGTGCCGGACCACGACGCGACCGTGATCCGACGATTGGTACGGTCGGGCGGAATCATGCTGGGGAAGACCCAGATGGGACCACTCGCGACCACTCGGGCGCTCACCTCCGACGGCCGTATCACGACCGTGAACGCCTGGGCTGTGGACGAACCGGACGTGAGTCCCGGGGGCTCTTCGAGCGGCTCGGCCACTGCGGTCGCGGGGCGGCTGGCCACCTCCTCGATCGGCACGCAGACCGGCGGTTCGATCACCGGGCCCGCGCTTGCCCAGGGGCTCACGGCGCTCAAGCCGACCATGGGTCGGGTTTCACTCAGCGGGGTGATCCCTCTGACCTATACGCGGGACCATCCCGGCCCCCTCTCCCGCGATGCGCGTGACGCGGCGATGCTCCTTCAGGCCATGGCGGGTCCCGATCCGACTGATCCACGCACGCTCGGCCTCCCCCCGGTCCCGGACTACCTGACTGCCGTGACTCCGGTGGAGCGGGGGGGACGACCCGGGCTCAGATGGCCCACCCGGATCGGAGTCACCGCGGAATGGACGGATCATCCGAGCAACGGGGTGCGTCGAGCGAGGCGGGGATTCCTCGAAGAGATGGAGCGTCGCGGCGCCGAGCTCGTCCACCTGGACCTGCCCGCTCGATGGGAAGAGCTCACCTCACGTGGGTTGAACCATGTGCGCCTTCCCGAGCGGAGTGAGCTTTTCCTGGATGTGCTTCAGCGGGACGTCCGCCTCTTCGGGGTCGCCCTGTCCTCGTGGATCAACGGACTGCTGCTCTCGGGGGATCAGTACCTCAAGGGTCAGCGTGCGCGGATGGCCCTGCTGCAGGTCGTGCTCGACGAACTCTTCGCCGAATGCGACGTGATCGTGCAGACCAGTTCCATCCCGTTCGACATGATCGGCCTCCCGCTGATTGCGTTCCCGATCACTCTCGAGGAGCGATCCGGTCGCACGCTCCCGCGTGGCGTGCTTCTGGGCGGTCTCCCATTCGGGGAGGAGCGGCTCCTGGGTGTGGCATCGGCCTGGCAGGAGGGGACGGACTGGCACCGGCGCCGTCCGGTGGACCCGCCGATCGGGCGAGACGACAGGGCCGAAGGGGCAGGTGGCCCGGCACGTGGGCGTCTCGGGGTGGAGGACGTCGCGACCTACTCCGCCTGAGCGCAGGCATCTGGATCTCCCTCCGGGGGGTCCCCGCAGTCTTCCCGGCTGGGTCCCGCAGCAGCTTCCCTGGCCCCCGTCCCGGACTCTACTTTGCCCACCCCCGACTCCTCTTTGCCCGCTGAGGACTCTTCGTTTCCCGCTGCGGACCGGGGTTCGTCCAGCACGACCCCTCGCCCACACCCCGGGCAGGTCCACCAGACGCGCCGCCGCACATAGCTCACGCCGCGCTGCATTGGGATCCGTCGGGCCTGAAGGCGCTCTCCGCAACGGGGGCAAGCCAACGGCGCTCCCTCGAGCGCGGAACGTCGTAGCCGAGCGGTTTCCTCGCGACTGTAGATCGGATGATCCCCCATGTGACCTCTGGCATAACTCGTTGAACAGGCATCGATTAGAGCAGGTGGCCGGAACCCGGACCCCACCACCTGCCGCGGGGTGACCGTGCCTACCGAAACGCTCCGGTGGTCGGTCGGAGCCGTCCGAAGTCCAGTATTGAAGCGGGTTTTCCCCGTTTGTTTCTCTTGACGGTCCTCGGAGGGAGGCTTACCCTAGACTGAGCTTCCGGCCGGGGTCAGAACGTCCAGCCCCGACGCGGAGGAGGACCGCCGAACCGCGGCTGCCTCCCCCGGTCCTGCGTGGGCGTGGAGTCGTAGGCTCCTTCGAGAGCGGTCGGAGACCGCCGAGTTTCCATCACTATCTGCACTGAGGAGTGACCCTGATGAACAAATCCGAGCTCGTGGATGCACTCGCGGACGCTACCGGAATGACGAAGGCCGACGCCGGTCGGGCCATCGATGCACTCTTTTCGACGGACGACGGCATCATCGCCAAGTCGTTGAAGAAGGGTAAGAAGGTCCAGATTACCGGTTTCGGAACGTACGAGACCAAGCACCGGAAGGCACGGACGGGCCGCAACCCCCGTACGGGAGAGACCATCCGCATCGCGGCTACCAAGACTCCGGGCTTCCGCGCCGGGAAGGGCCTCAAGGACGCCGTCAAGAAATAACTGATTCGACGGCACCCGCTGTTCGACGCACGGGGGTCCGGTGTCGAGTGTCGAGGGTGCCCGCTGGATCGATGTGAGGGAGGCGGCCGTCCCCGGCAATACCGGGCGGCCGCCTCATGTTTCGTCGACCTGCCGGTTCAGCGGTCGATCGAGGTTCGACCGTGGGTGGGTGTCGGCTGAGCCTCAGCTCTTCCGGCGGCCCTTCTGGCGGCCCTCATCCCTGCGTCCGCCCCCGTCCCGACCCCGCCCACCCTTCGGTCCGGACTCGGGCGCCGGCGCCCTGGATTCGCCACGATCGAAGTCGACCCGGACGCTCCGGCCGCGGATCGATGTTCCGTTGAGCCTCCGGATCACGGCATCGGCGACTTCGTCCTGGATGTCGACCCGGGAGAAGGTGTCCCGCACATCGATGCGCCCCACCTGATCCCCCGCGATCCCGGTTTCACCGGTGATCGCGCCGAGCAGATCACCCGGTCCCACGCCGTCCCGACTTCCGATGCTCATGAACAGCTTCACCCAGGCCGGCGGGCGTCCGCCGACCGCCTGTGAGCCCGCCCTGGCGGCGGCCGAGCCGGCTCCTTCCGGCTGTACTTCCGCGGTGGAACCTCGGACGAGGGCCGCCAGGGCCGCGGCGACTGCCGCCGAGCCGTGCCGGCGAAGCAGAGGCTCGAGGAGGACGAGGTAGGCCCCCAGGTCGGCCCGATCCAGCGACCCCGCCACCCGGGCCAGAAACTCCTTCACCTCTGCGGGCTCCTCCTGCGTTGTCGCGGCCTCGAAGTCCAGCATGTACCCGGCCTCGCGGGCGACCCGCTGGAGGTGGGGTAGCTCTCTGGGTCTGGCGAGAGCCACGGCGCCACCCTTCCATCCTCCGTGTCGGCGGTCCAGCTCGTCGGCGTCGGCCGGGACGTCGACCGAAACGACGGCGACGGATTCCACATCGACGTCGGAGCGCACGCCGCGGACCTCCATCGGGTCGGTCCCGAGCCAGACGGGTGAGTCCAGATCCCCCGGCGCACCGGCGAGGAATCCGCGTAGTGTCAGCGCGTCTCCGAGATCGGCTGCTGCGTCCTCCGATCTGGTGAAGACAACGACGTGGCTGCTTCCGGCCTCGAGGAGTTCACCCGCTATCCGGGCCACCATCTCGTCCCGCTCGCCCTCGATCGTATGCACCACGAGCGAGCCTCGCTGGATCGGAGCCTGTGGGCTCTCACCGGCGCTCGCTTCGGGGGGAAGAAAGACCGCGCGCCGGACGTGACGGTCGACGAAGCTTCGCACCTCAACCGTCACGGGCTCCGCCACGATCGCAATCTGAACCTCATCAGGCAGTGCCTGGAGTAGCGACACGATCCGGTCTGCGGACGTCCCCTGCAGGAGGCGCGTGCCGTCGGCGAGCACGAGCGCCTGGACCTCTTCCAGCTTGAGCCGTGCGGATCGCACCGCGAGGTCGAGATCGTCGAGCGGGGCGAAGAGCACGTGGGCGCGTTCCGGGTGGGCCCACGCCGAACCCAGCGCGGCAACCCGGTGCCCCGACACGAGCGCCAACCTCGCCATGGACGTCGCGAGCCCACGGGCTTCGGCCGCGGTGCCCGTCAGGACGAGTGCTCGGGGCTGACCTCCCGTGGGCTCGATCCGGTCGAGGAGAGCCGATCCGTAGGCGGCGAGAAGTCCACTCCCGGGACTCCCGCGCAGGACCGCGGACGTTCCTCGACGCAGGACGGGGATGGCGTGTTCCTGGATCGGGGACGGTGTCTCGATTCCCTCCGCCGCCATCGCTTCGACGAGCCCGGCAGAGAGCCCGAGCTCTTCAAACGAGCTCATTCGCACTCCTGGGGCCCATGGCCTCCGAGGGGCTGGCTGGATCCCCCGATCCGGGGCCGCCACGGTCACCCACTTCGTACGGGAGGCGGTTCAAGAACTTCTGGATCTCGTAGTCCATTCGCGACGTGCGCAGTTGATCCGTTTGCGCGATCACTTCGGTGTAGAGGGAGTGCCGGTGCGCGGAAACCGTCACGGTTCCTTCTCGGCCCGTATACGTGGCGCTGTGCCCTGTCCCCTTCGTCCGGGAGAGGCCGAGTCTATCTGGAAGGACTTCCTCCGCCCGATCCAGGATCTCTCCCGGTGCTAGAATCGTCTTGCGTGAATAACCCGCCATTCGTGGTCACCTGGTCTGATCGAATTTCGATGCCGCAACGTCGTTTCGAGCTCGCTCCAGGAATTCTACGAAGCTGCTCGCGTTCTCCAGTCCCTCGAGCTTCCATCGCCCGGCCTCCAGTGTCGGCACACCTCGGATCCCCCGCGCCAGCGCGTCCTTGCGGAGCTCCTCGATCCGGGGTCCGAATCGGTCGACGCCGAGCACGGTCCGCACCTCGGCGGGCATGAGCCCGTAGCGCTCCGCCAGTCCCGTAAGCTCGTCGACTCGCCCGATGTCCCGACCTTCCACGAAATGGGCCTCGAAGAGTGCCCGGTGGACGGGTTCGAAGCAACCCCTCTCGTGCGCGTGCAGCGCCAACTCGTGGGCCTTCCGGGTCCATGGCACGTGCGAAGGGGGTGTGAACGGGATGTCGGCTGCTTCCGCCTCCCGTCGCATCGCATCGACCAGCGCGCTCCACCCGGCTTCCGAGGGGTCGATGCGCGAGGTCCCAGGTGCCCTGAGCTCCAGCGCGGACCACTGGACCGACACGGGGACGGCGCGGTCCCGCTGCCATCGCTCGAGCAGGCCGTGGGCGAGATACGATCCCGGGTCCACGTAGTCGAAGCTGAACCGGATCGAGATACCGTCCATGTGGGTCTGCTCCTGGGCCCCGCGGCGCCAAACACCGGCACGCGCGTCGAACACCGATACGCGCGTGGGAAATGTCACGTCACGAGGGCCTCGGCATCAACCTTTGGCGAAGAGCGTCTCGCGAACGAGCTTCCCGAGAAGGCTTCTTGAAGGCTCTTGAAGAAGGGGAGCACGGCGCGCTCCCCTTCTTCAAAAGCCTTCTGACGGGTCTGTTGCGACCGTCGGGAGAGGTTGCCCCGGTTCCGGGCCGATCCGATATTGCGGGCGCCGGCCAGCACCCCGATCACCGTGCCACAACCCGTGGGGCATTCGACGTTTCATGACCTTCAGCGAAAACATCTCGACCCTGCAGCCTTCCGCCACCATGGCCGTGAGCTCTCTCGCCAAGAAGCTCGCCGCCGCCGGGCGGGACATCATCGACTTGAGCGCGGGGGAACCGGATTTCGACACCCCGTCCTGGATCAGCGACGCCGCCGTGGCCGGAATCCGGG
>JBBDIV010000015.1:0-7807 GCA_040880225.1 Gemmatimonadota bacterium | reverse complement strand
GATCCAGGGCATCGGCTACGTCCGCAAGGGTGTCGTTCGAGGGGAACGAAACCCGCCGTTTCTTCAGCTCCCGATCCAGGAACTCCTTCCCGAGCTTCACAGACTGCTCGTGCTCTTCCTGACGGATCCAGTGCCGGATGCGCTGACGTGCCCGGGAGGTCTTCACGAAGGCCAGCCAGTCCCGCGACGGTGTCTGCTTCTGGGACGTGAGGATCTCCACCGTGTCGCCGTTCTTCAACTCGCGGGAGAGCGGTGCGATCCGGCCATTTACCTTGGCCCCACCACAGCTCAGACCGATCTCCGTGTGCACGGCGAACGCGAAGTCGATCGGGGTCGATCCAACCGGAAGCTGCTTCACGTCGCCCGTCGGGGTGAAAACGAAGATCTCCCCCAGGAAGAGATCCATCTTCAGGAACTCCATGAACTCCTCGGGCTCCGACGCATCCTGCTGCCACTCGAGAACCTGACGGAACCACGAGAGCGCTTCGTCCACCTCGTCGGTCTTCCGGTCCCCCTCCTTGTAGCGCCAGTGTGCCGCGATGCCGTATTCGGCGGTCCGATGCATCTCCTCCGTGCGGATCTGCACTTCGTAGCGCCGCCCCCCCGGGCCAAACACGGTGGTATGGATCGACCGATACATGTTCGACTTCGGGGTCGCGACGTAATCGTGGAAGCGCTCCTGGATCGGGGTCCAGGTCGAGTGGATGAGACCCAGGGTCGCATAGCAGTTCTGCACCGTGTCCGTCGTCACCCGCATGGCCATGAGGTCGTAGATCTCTTCGTACGGCTTCCCACGACGCTGGATCTTCTGGTGAATCGACCAGAGGTGCTTCGGGCGCCCGGTAACCTCCGCAGGGATCTCCGCCTGGCGCAGGAGCTCCTCCAGCGGCCGCTGGAACTCGAGGATCTGCCGTTCTCGTTCCTTCCGGCGGGCCTGAACGAGCGACCTCAACTCCTCGTACTCCTCGGGCTCGAGGAACTTGAAAGCGAGGTCCTCGAGCTCCCATTTCACCTGGGCCATCCCCAGGCGGTGCGCGAGCGGTGCGTAGATCTCCCGGGTTTCGAGGGCAATCCTTCTTCGCTTGTCCGGCGGAAGATGCTCGAGCGTTCGCATGTTGTGTAGGCGATCGGCGAGCTTGATGAGGATGACCCTCGCGTCCTCTGCCATGGAGAGGAGGAGCTTTCGGTAGTTCTCGGCCTGCCGCTCCGTGTGCGAGCGGAATCGGACCTTGCCGATTTTCGTGACCCCATCCACGATCGAGGCGACTTCTTCGCCGAATTTCTCCTCGATGTCCGCGAGTGAATAGAGGGTGTCCTCGACCACATCGTGGACGAGCCCGGCCACGATCGAAGCCGTATCCAGCTTGAACTGGCCCAGGATGGTCGAAACCTCGACCGCGTGGGTGACGAACGTCTCGCCGGAAGCGCGCTCTTGCCCCCTGTGGGCTTCCTCCGCGAGTTCGTAGGCCTCGCGAATCTTCGCCACGTCCAGACGCTGGGCGTACCCCTCCAGAACCCGGGCGAGATCCCGGGGCATTCCGCGAATCGTCGCGGTGGGCGTGGGGGTTGCTTCGGTCGTCGGGCTCATGCGTCGAATCTAGAAGGCTGTTGAAGAAGGGGTGCCCTGCGGGTTGGGAGCGCCACGGGCCCGGATCCAAGGCGGGTCGTCGACGGCATGGCCTTGTGCCATGGTGAGACGGGCCAACGCCGGAGACGGGTCCGTGCCGCCCCAACCCGTAGGGCACCAGGGGGTTGCGGCCGAATACGGCGTCGGATCCCAATCGCCGATGCGCTGCATCGCCTCATGGGCCCCTCCTTGTCTTCGACTCGCAAGACCCTGGTGCACGGTGTGCTCCCCTCCTTCAAGACTCGAATTCAGGAACGTGTCGTGGCCCTTCCGCCGGATCCTCGACCCGATGGCTTTCCCGCCGTGGCCTGGCTCCATCCGTGGACAACCGCCTGACGATGCAGCAGGCCGCAGGGTACACGAGTCTACCCGGGAACCGTTCCGGGGCTCCCTTCTTCGCAAACCCCCGGAAGCGCAGCTCCCATCTCTCGGCGAAAGACCCCCACAGCAGCCTCTCAGACCGCGCTTTCCCAGTTGCGATCGCCCACGATCACATGGTCGAGGACCCGTATCCCGATGGCCCGCCCCGCCTCCGTCATCTGCCGGGTGACCACGCGATCCTCGGACGAGGGAGTCGGATCGCCCGATGGGTGATTGTGGACCAGGATGACTGCAGCGGACCGCTCTACGATGGCCGGGCGGAACACTTCACGCGGGTGGATCAGGGAGGCGTCCAGGATCCCACGCGTGACGAGCACATCGCGCAGGACCCGGTGCTGCGTGTCGAGAAGCAGAGCGTGAAACTGCTCGTGCGGAAGATCTCTCAGTCTCGGCGACATGAGGTCGAAGACGTCGGAGGGACCGTGTATGCGGGGGCGGTCCGGGCGATCCTCGCTCGCGGCACGTACGCCCAGCTCGAGCGCCGCGAGGATCCTCGCGGCGGTCGCCCGCCCCACTCCGGGCACCCGTTCCAGGTCGGCGGGGCTCGCGGAGGAGAGGGGCCGAAGCCGGCCGTCAGTGGTCGCCAGAATTCGACCCGCGACCTCGGACGAGGATCCCGACGGTCCGCCGGAGCCGACCAGCAGGGTCAGGAGCTCCGGGAGCGAGAGCGCCGCGGTTCCCAGCTCCCGCAGGCGTTCCCTTGGCCGAAACCGCGAGATCGTGGATCCCTTCAGTTTCGCGGACGTCGAGACACGGGCCGGGGCTTCGTCGGAGAGAGCGGCTCCAGGGAAATGATCCATGCCCTCCACGATATGGACCGGCGATCAGTGACCGATCAGCGCCCTCGCAGGAGTCACGGGCTCACGCCACCCGCCCGTGGCATTTCTTGTACTTCTTCCCACTCCCACAGGGACAAGGATCGTTTCGGCCTGGCTCGTCTTCGACGGTGATTGGCTCCTGCGCGCCCTGTTCGCCGCGATTCGTCTGCAGGCTCGCGGGCTCCGCCTCTCCTGCCCGGGCCGTGGCCGCGACTCCCACCGGATCGAGGCGTGCGCCGCGCCCCTGTGGCGAAGCGGAGGTCGCTCTCGCCGCGGAGGCCGCCTGCGCCCCGATGGGCTCCTGAGGCCCGGTGTACTGAAGCTGCTGGGGCTGCCGCACCCTCTGTTCCCGGGGCTGCCCGATCTGCGCTCGATAGAAGAGGTTCGTGACCGTCTTTCGTAGATCCTGCATGAGGTCCACGAACATGTCGTAGGCCTCCTTCTTGTACTCGATGAGCGGATCCTTCTGCCCCCATCCACGGAAACTGATCGAGGCCTTCAGCGAGTCGAGATCGTAGAGGTGATCCTTCCACTTGTCGTCGATCACCGAGAGGAGGAGCCAGCTCTCCAGCCGCTCCGCGTGCTCACCAAAACTCTCCACCTTTCGCTCGAACTGCGCGAGGGCAGCGGGTAGCACCGTGTCCAGGACCTCTTCGCGGTCTACGAAGTCGGACTCGGCCTCCTCACTTTCCGGCAGCTCTTCCACCTGGACGAAGAAGTCCATCAGCAGGCGGCGACGCAAGGCATGCAGTTCCCAGAGGTCGTAGTGGAGCCCCTCGGGCGTATACTCCGCCACCACGTCCGTCAAAGCGATCTCGATCATCTCCCAGATCTCGCCCTTGAGCTCCTCGCCGCCCTCGAGCGCGAAAAGCCTGAGGTCATAAATGACCTCGCGCTGCTGATTCATGACGTCGTCGTAGTCCAGCAGCCGCTTTCGCGCCTCGAAGTTGTTTCCCTCGACCCGCTTCTGCGCCCGCTCGATCGACTTCGTCACGAGCCCATGGGTGATCACTTCGCCCTCTTCGGCTCCCCACTTCTCCATGGCACTCGCGATCCGATCGGATCCGAACAGCCGCATCAAGTCGTCCTCCAGGGAGAGAAAGAACTGCGTGGCGCCCGGGTCCCCCTGCCGCCCCGCCCGGCCACGCAACTGACGATCGATCCGCCGTGACTCGTGGCGCTCGGAGCCGAGGATGTGGAGCCCCCCCTGCTCGATCAGGTGATCGTCGGGCTTGTCGCTCAGGTCCTCCCAGAGATTCGGGTCCACCGCGGCCAGCTCCTCCAGGTCCAGACCCCGCTCCTTCGCCCACCCGACGGTCCGGGCTTCGGTGACCCCGGCGCCCAGCTTGATGTCGGTCCCGCGACCGGCCATGTTCGTGGCGATCGTGACGCCCCCCGGCTGGCCCGCCTCTGCGACGATGTCGGCCTCGCGCCGGTGCTGCTTCGCGTTCAGAACGTTGTGCGCCATCCCCCGACGCTTGAGCATCCGCGAGAGCGTCTCGGACACCTCCACGTTCGTCGTGCCGACGAGGACCGGCAGCTCCATCTTGTTGAAGCGACCGATCTCATCCAGGATCGCATTGTATTTCTCGCGCTTCGTCTTGAAGATCAGATCGTTGCGATCTTCCCGGATCACAGGTCGGTTCGTCGGAATCACCAGGACGTCCAGACCGTAGATCTGGTGGAACTCGTTCTCCTCCGTCTCGGCCGTACCGGTCATGCCGGACAGCTTGTCGTACATCCGGAAGTAGTTCTGGATCGTGACGGTAGCGAGGGTCTGGGTCTCGCCCTTGATCTCGACCCCTTCCTTCGCCTCGACCGCCTGGTGCAGCCCGTCGCTCCACCGTCGGCCCGGCATCTGGCGGCCCGTGAACTCGTCGACGATCACGACCTGTCCGTCCTCGCCGAGGATGTAGCGCTCGTCCCTCTGGAAGAGCGCGTAGGCCTTCAGAAGCTGGTGGATCACGTGCATCCGCTCGCTCTTCCGGGCGTACTCCGCCTCGATCTCCTCCACCTGCTCCCGCTTCTGCTCCTCCGTTAGATCCTCGTCCAGCTCGATATCCCCGATCATCTCGGCGATATCGGGCACGACGAAGGCATCGGGATCATTCGGGCTCAACTCCTCCATCCCCCGATCGGAGAGATGGACGTTGTGGCCCTTCTCGTCCATCGCGAAGAGCAGGACCTCGTCCAGTTCGTGCAGCCGCTTCTCCCGCATCAGATCGGCTTCGGCCTTCTGCACGAGCGTCTGGATCGACGGATCGTCGGCGAACAGCTTCAGCAGTCGCTTGTGCTTGGGCGTGCCCCGCTTGACCGCGAGGAGCTTCTGCGCGGCCTCCCACTCATCGCCCTCCTCCAGGGCCTCCTCGGCTTCGGCCATGAGCGCGGAAGCCATGCGCACCTGCTCTCGATAGAGCTTCCCGACCAGGGGCTGGTACTGTTTGTAACCGGTCTCCGTATCACGGCTGACGGGCCCCGAGATGATCAAAGGGGTCCGGGCCTCGTCGATCAGGATCGAGTCCACCTCGTCGAGGATCGCGAAGAAGTGGCCCCGCTGGACCCTTCGGTCCAGGGAGTGCACCATGTTGTCGCGCAGGTAGTCGAACCCGAATTCGTTGTTCGTTCCGTACGTGATGTCCGCTCGATACGCTTCCCGGCGCTCTTCGCTTCCCGGCTGGTGGAGATCGATGGTGCCGACCTCGAGCCCGAGATAGCTGTAGATCGCGCTCATCCATTCGGCGTCGCGCTGAGCGAGATAGGTATTCACCGTGACCAGGTTTGCGCCGCGGCCCGCGAGGGCGTTCAAGTACAGCGGCATCGTGGCCGCGAGGGTCTTTCCCTCCCCCGTCGCCATCTCGGCCGCCGTGCCTCGATGCAGTGAGATGCCCCCTACGATCTGTACGTCGTAGGGGATCATGTCCCACTCGAGCTTCTGTCCCGTCACGACGACCTCGGTCCCCACCAGCCGGCGGCAGGTCTCCTTCACCGCGGCGAACGCCTCGGGGAGAAGATCATCCAGCGCCTGCTCCAGCGCCTCCGAAAGCTCGGTCTCGAGGTCCCCGATGCGCGCCGCGATCGATTCGCGTTCGGCCATCGATGTCGTCCGCGCCTTCTCGGTGCGAAGGCCACGGATCTCTTCTTCGATCGACGCCGTCTTCTCCTCGATGTACGCGCGGAACTCCTCGGTCTTGGCCCGGAGCTCCTCCTCGGAAAGGTCCGCGAACTCCTCGTAGATCTCATTGATCTCGTCCACGAGGGGTTGGAGCTTTTTCACCTCCCGGTCGTGCTGGGAACCGATGATCTTCTTGATGAAGCCTTTGATGTCCATGTCTTCCGTGTGGTGCTCGACGCTAAGCGGCGATTGAGAACGCGGGGACCCGCGGGATCGGTGCCTCTTCCAGGATCGGTCGGAGCTCGCGGCGGAAGCCCGTCATTCGCCCGGGCTCCGGATCTCTCTAAGATACAGGTTCTCGACTTCGATGATCCGGCATACCGCCTCCGGCACCAGAAACCGGATCGAACGCCGCCCTCTCACGCGTGCGCGGATCAGGGTCCCCGAGATGTCGAGGCGAGTCATTGGAACCTCGACGAACTCGGGGGCCGGGCCGTCCTCGAACCCCGGGTCCATCGCAGAGGGTCGATCCCCCTCACGAGTCAGCAGCGCCAGTCGAGCCAGGCGCGCCACCTCTCGCGGTCGATGCCAGCTTCCGAACCGGGCCCACTGGTCGGCTCCGAGGATCAGGTACCGCTCGGAGCTCTCGTCCCTGCGGGCAAGCTCCTCGAGCGTATCGACCGAATAGGACGGCCCCTCCCGACCCAGCTCCAGATCCTCCACCTCGAACCGGTCGTGTCCAGCAATCGCCGCACGCACCATCGAGAGACGGAGGGACGCGGGACTCGCCTCCTCGTCCATCCTGTGGGGGGACTGCCGAGCCGGGATGAAGAGGACCCGGTCGAGCGAGAGTACCTCGGCCGCCTCCTGGGCGGCGACGAGATGACCGAGATGGGGTGGATCGAAAGTGCCTCCGAACACCCCCGTCCTACCTCGATCCGACGATCCCGACATCCGGAGCTCCCGGAGCCTACCCGCCGAGCCCGGTGGGCCCGTCGGGCGCAGCGGCTCGGGGAGTCCCCTCTTCGCGAAGTGCCTGCGCAGGCTCCGACCCGGGATACTCCCTCTCCAGCCGCTCGGCCGCCTCGACCGCCTCCTCCTCCCAGCCGAGCTCGGTATAGGACTGGTACATCCCCTGAATGGCCCTTGGTGCCCATGGGGTCTCCGGGAAGCGGGCCACCAGATCCTCGAACACGAGGATGGCGGAGTTGTGCAGGCCCGCACGCTGATAGAACTCCGCCTCGACGAAGACGCTCTCGGCGAGCCGGTCGACCATCGCGGTCCGGATCGAATCCGCAGTCTGGGCCACGCTCAACCCCTGAAACTCCCTCGCCGTCACCCCACAGGCATCGCGAGCCCGCTCCGTATACGACTGGTCCCGCTGAGGGTGGGGCGACAGCTCCGCATACGACTCACAGATTCCGAGAGATGCGTCTGGAGCGAGGCCGTGATTGAAGTAATACTGCAGGAAGCGCTCGTACTCTGCAGCCGCACTGATGTACTCCCCCCGCTCCTCGTACGCGCGGGCAATATAGATGCGGGCCTCCGGACTCTGCGGATGCCCCGCGAACTGATTCACGAGCCGCTCCAGTCTGCGGATCGCCTCCTCCCAGTCGCCTTCGTCGAACGCCTGGACGCCGGTCTCCCAGAGCTGATCCCCCTCCATCGAGAGGTATTCCGGGGTCGAGGCGCAGCCCCAGGCCAGGGACAGAACCAGGGCACTCAGCCACACCGCACCGAGCCCTCGTCGGAAAATCGCTCTCGACCTCATCGGAAAATCGCTCTCGACTGCATCGAACCCGCCTCGAACGGAATCATCGCCCATAGAACTCCCGGATCGCCTCGCACACCTGGTCTACGCGTCCCTCT
>JBBDIV010000014.1:0-1434 GCA_040880225.1 Gemmatimonadota bacterium | reverse complement strand
ACCCCGCCCTGGTCGCGGATCCGCCGGCAGGTCTCCTCTGCCGGAGTACCCCCCGGGATCTCCTCGCTCATATAGAGTCCGATCACATCCACACCCTCGGCAGTCCTGACCTCCTCCCCCGGAATGACACGCTCGGGGTGACGCTGCGCCATCTCCGAGGCGACGACGAGCGAATCGTGATCCGTGATCGCGACGCGCTCGATCCCTCGAGCACGGGCGCGGCGGAGCACGGTCTCCGGATCGGAGAGGCAGTCCCACGACCCACGCGTGTGCAGGTGCAGGTCCAGCCGCATCCGCTCACTCACGAGTCTCCCCCGGTCCGCTCGGGGTCGGGGCCCGCAACCCCGAGGTCCTCCCGGATCCGCTCGAGCACCCGCATCGCTGTGAGTTCGAGTCGGGAGATGTCGGACGCATTCTCGATCACGTGGTCGGCTCCCTCGCGCTTCGCCTCCGGGTCTCCCTGCGACTCGATCATCCGGCGCGCCTGCTCTCGGCTCAGACCGCGGTCCTCCACCAGACGCTTCTCACGGACGGCCTCGGGGGCGTCGACTACGACCACCACGTCGAATTCGTCCTCCTTCCCGAGCTCGAAGAGAAGCGGGATCTCGAAGGCGACCAGGTCGGCCCCCTCCCACCTCCGCTCCTCCTCCCAGCGGCGCCGGAGAGCCTCGATACGTGGGTGCAGAAGACCTTCCAGCTTCCTTCTGGCCATCGGATCGCGAAAGACCAGGTCTCGCATCCGCGAGCGGTCGAATCTCCCTTCGTTCGTCAGAAACTCCTCGCCGAACTCCCTGCGGATCTCGGCCAACGCCGGAGCCCCACGACGGACGGCGTCCCGCGAGAGCGCATCGGCACTCACCACGGGCACGCCCGCTCGGGTCCAGGCAGCGGCGACCGAGGACTTCCCGGAAGCCACGTTTCCGGTCAACGCAATGCGGAACACGTTCCTCGAGAGGAAGAGCCGAGCGGCGGAGATGAAAGACTCAATTCCCTTCTGCCACGGGGTCCCAGACAAGATCGTCGGAGGTCTGGAACTCGAGATCGGGCCCCGCGGAGACGATCCGGTAGGTGGCTCCTGCGATCTGGGTGGCCCGATACCGGGTTCCCCATGCGTCCATCCTCGACCGCAGCTCTGGATACCGGTCGTCCAGCCACGAGTCGAACTCGCCGCGACGAAGTGGAGTACGGCCCTCCCGTTCGATGTAGAAGTCGAGATCAGTCGCAATCTGTCGCATTTCCTGGCGCGTCATCCATCGGTACGCCGGGTCCGCGAGGGGATCCGCCCGCTCCAGCACATAGTCCCGCGAGCGCGGAAAGTACAGGGCGACCCCGAGGGCGATCAGAAGCAGGAGTAGTAGTCGTCCCATCCCCGTGAACCCTCTAGAAGGCTGTTGAAGAAGGGGAGCACACCGTGTTGGGAGCGCCACGGGCCCG
>JBBDIV010000013.1:46718-48045 GCA_040880225.1 Gemmatimonadota bacterium | reverse complement strand
CCTTCGGGTGATCGTACCCGAGAACGTGCAGCGTACCGTGGATCGTCAGTCTCGCAATCTCCTCCTCTACCGGCACCCGGTGTTCGTCGGCCTGGCGGGCGGCTTGTTCCAGGCCTATGTAGACATCCCCGACCGGGGTGCTCCCGGGTTCGTGGAGCGCGAACGCGAGCACGTCCGGCACCCAGTCGTGCCCCAGCCAGCGCCGGTTCAGGCCACGTATGGGCTCGTCGGGAAGGACGGCGATCGAGAACTCCCCCTCCTCGACCCCCTCGGTGTCGAGAACGACTCGCGCCGCCCGCTGGAGGAGTTCCTCGGGCACTTCGAAGCCCGGCGGAACGCTGGAGTAGACCCTCGCGGTCATGGACGCTCGCCGGAGTCCGTCGAGTCCCTTTCTTCGGGCTCAGACGGGAAGAGTGCGGGCTCGTCCGAGTCGTCCGACTCGCGGGGGACCGCGATCCCTTCCACGACTCCGGGATCCGGCGCGGGGGGGCCTCCCGCCTCGGTCAGATGGCGGGTTGCCGGATAGTCGATCCGGTGGTGATGGCTTCCTCCGAGCACCTTCTGGAACTGGGTCTTGATGACCCCGAGGTCGCGGAGCGTCAGGGGGGCTTCGTCGAGCTGGTGCTGCCGGATCTTGCCATCGACGATCGAGTCGATGAGGCCCTTGATCCGGTCCGGAGTGGGATCCTGGAGCGTACGGGTCGCGGACTCGACGGAGTCGGCGAGCATGACGATCGCCGTCTCACGGGTCTGCGGCCGAGGTCCGGGATACCGGAAGGCCGCGGGATCGGGCTCCTCCCCCTCCTCGGTCTCCTCCCGGGCACGCTCGAAGAAGAATGAAATGTCCTGCGTGCCGTGGTGCTCGGGAATGAAGTCGACGAGCACATCGGGGAGCTTCGCCTCCTCGGCGAGCCGTATCCCCTCGGTTACGTGCTCTCGCACGATCGACGCGGAGGTCGACGCCTTGAGCTTGTCGTGCGGATTGCGGCCGGTCGGCTGATTCTCGATGAAGTACTGGGGCTTCACCATCTTGCCCACGTCGTGGTAGTAGACTCCCACCCGACAAAGCAGGCCGTTGGCTCCGATCGCGTTGGCGGCGGCCTCCGCGAGGTTGGCCACATTGATGGAGTGGGCGTAGGTGCCGGGCGCCTCCATGGAAAGCCGCTTGAGGAGGGGACGGTTGGGGTCGGCCCACTCGAGCAGAGTCTGGTCGGTCGTGATGCGGGTAAACCACTCGAAGACGGGCAGGAACCCCATGGCGAGGATCGCGCTGACTACGGCATTCCCGCCGGCCCATGCGAGTGAACCGCCGATCCGCTCGACCTCC
>JBBDIV010000013.1:0-46708 GCA_040880225.1 Gemmatimonadota bacterium | reverse complement strand
ACCCGTCACGACTCCGATCGACACCAGCACGACCACGTACGCCGAGGCGATGATCGCGATGAACATCCAGGTCTGCGCCCGGCGTCGCACCGCGCGGACGGAGAGGGCGGCCGCGGCCCCCGCGACGAATACCGGAAGCCATGCGCTCGAACTCTGGAACGGGTCCTGCACACCCACGAGGACGGCGAGCACCGTCGCGAGAACCAGGGCCAGCCGACCGTCCCAGAGCACCGCGACGGCCAGTGCGACGAATGCTATCGGGAGGAGTTCGGGGGGGAGATCGTTGCGAGCCACGATCCCACCGGCCCCGGCGAATGCGAGCACCAGGGCAGCCTGCAGGAGGAGCCAGCGGAAGTTTCCGTAGATGTCCGATCGGTACAAGTAGAGCAGGAACCCGAACACCCCCAGCACGAGGAGATTGAGGAGGCCGGCCGCGGTCAACGCGGCAAGCTGGAGGCCGCGGTCCTCCAGGCTCCCCTGTGCTCGTAGCGCCTCCTCGTAGGCCCGAAGCCGTTCCAGCTCGGCATCGCCGACCTGCTGGTTGGCCCGCACGACCGCCTCCCCCTGGAGCACCGTCGACTTGGTCGTGGGGACAGCCCTCCGGGCGGCATTGCGGTCCTCATCCGTCGCCGCGGCGTCGTACCGGAGGGTCGGCTGCATGAAACGGATGAGCGCGAGCCGCATCAGCTCGTTCACGTTGGAGCCGGCATCGTCGGGGAGGTACTGGGTAGCGGCCTGGTAGAACTCTCGGGAGGTGAGCACGGAGTCCCGCTGGAGATAGCGTTCCCTCGCCTCCGGATCGACGACCAGGACCCGACCGGTGGGCGCCGGTTCCAGTCCGGCGGCCTCGTCGAGTACTCCCCCCGGCATGAGCCCGCGCACCGCGTCGAGCGCGGCATTCTCCACGAGCGAGCGGATCTCGGGCTCCAGGAGCATCCCCCGCTGCTCGGGGGTGACGGCCAACCCGAGGTCGGACAACGTTCGGCTCAGAGCCTGCGAGGGATCGGGGGCCTCATCCACCGCGGCGACTCGATCGAAGAAGGCCTCGACCGACGTCGCCATCGAATCCACGGCCGCCGTACGGAGCCGGAAGGTGGGGGGCACCGCCGCGGCAGCGGCGCTCCGCTCGCGCTCCAGCTCCTCGAGGTTCTTCGGTACACCGAAGGTAAGAGAGGCGATCACGTCCTGGTCCGAGACCATCCCGATCTCGTACCGGGACATCGTCGGCCCGCTGCCCGGCGGGAACAGGAAGGTGACGGAAAGGGCCAGGAGCAGCAGGAGGAGCACCCGGCTACCATGATGCAGGGCACCGTCCGGCCACCGGTTGTCCGGGGGCCGGGAGAGACGCGCCAGGGGCGTCTCGTCCTCGCCCGACCGTTCCGACGAGGACGCTCGAATCACGCCTCCACCTCGGCAACTTCGTCCGCCTGTGCATACGCGCGGATGATATCCTTGACCAATCGATGACGAATGACGTCGCGACCGTCGAGGTACACGAAGCTGATGCCCTCGATGCCCTTCAGGATGCTCTCCACCTGCAGCAGACCGGAGTCGTCCGACCGAGGCAGATCGATCTGGGTCTTGTCGCCCGTGATCACCACCTTCGAATTCAGGCCGAGGCGGGTGAGAAACATTTTCATCTGCGCCGCAGTGGCATTCTGGGCTTCGTCCAGGATCACGAAGGCGTCGGAGAGTGTCCGGCCCCTCATGTAGGCGAGAGGGGCGATCTCGATAGTGCGATCCTCCAGCGCCCGCTGGATTCGATCGGAAGGCATCATGTCCTCCAATGCATCGTAGAGCGGTCTCAGGTAGGGGTCCACCTTCTCCTGCAGGTCTCCCGGCAGAAAGCCCAGGTTCTCACCGGCTTCCACGGCCGGGCGGGCCAGAATGATGCGCTTCACCCGGTTGCGGTAGAGCGCATCCACCGCCGTGGCGACGGCCAGATAGGTCTTCCCGGTCCCGGCCGGCCCGATCGAGATGACGATGTCGTGCTCGCGAATGAGCTCGAGGTATAGACTCTGACCGCTGGACTTCGGGCTGATCACCTTCCGGCTTCCAGGTAGGGCGATCCGTGCCTCCTGGTCACCCGGAAGGACCGGCGGACCTCCGCGGCGCTCGAATTCCTCGGCCAGCCGACTCACGTCCCCCGTGTCGAACGGTGCGCGCAGGCGAGCGAGCTCGACCAGGTGCTGAACGACCGGTACGGCCCGCTCGATGCCCTCGAGCTCGCCCGAGAGGATGATCTGGTCGCCCCGCAGCACGACCCGGATCCCGAAGAGCTTCGCAAGCTCCTGGATATTCGCGTCGTTGACGCCGGCCAGGAGGAGGTGGTCTGCACCCTCCACGTCCAGCCGATGCTCCACGATGGTCCGTTCGGTGCTCTCCATGCGCCTCCATGTTTTGACGAACCGAACCCTTCCGGGGCCGCGGCGCCTTCTCGCTATGCCTCGGACTCCCCCGGCACCCCCGGGTTCCGCCGCCGGGGCACGAGATGCAGCTGTTTCAACTCCGCCTCACCGACCTCGGTGGGAGCTCCCTCGAACAGGGCGCGCGCGGCCGTGGTCTTGGGGAACGCGATCACATCGCGCAGGCTACCGACCTGCAGGAAATCCTTCACGATACGATCCATCCCGAGCGCGATCCCCCCATGGGGAGGGGCACCCGACGCGAGTGCTTCGAGGAGAAAGCCGAACTTCCGGTCGATCTCCGCGTCATCCATCCCCAGGGTCCGCAACACCCTGCGCTGAAGCTTCGGGTCGTGGATACGGATGCTCCCGGATCCGAGTTCCGAACCGTTGTACACCAGATCGTACGCGAGTCCCCGCACCGACGCCGGATCCGAATCGAGGGCGACCAGGTCGTCGGGATGCGGCAGGACGAACGGATGGTGTCCCGGCGCGAGAGTCCCGTCTTCTTCCTCGAAGAGGGGGAAGTCCAGCACCCAGAGCCAGGCGTGCTCGCGCACACGAGGAAGATCCATCGCTCGGATCGCCGCCCCGCGGACCGCCGAGAGGGTGGGCGACGTGACCCGATCGGCACCCGCCGCGACCAGCAAGAGGTCACCCACTTCCGCCCCGATCGACGCCCAGTGGTCCTCGTGCATCCATCGGGAGAGGGGGCCGCTCCCCCCGTCTTCCGTCCGCTTCGCCCACAGAAGCCCCGGTGCACCCGCCGCCTTTGCGACACCCTCGACCGCCTCGATCTCCTTCCTGGAAAGACGTGAGCCTTCCGTGATCCGGAACCCACGGATCCTCCCGCCGGCCTCCACGGCTCCGCGGAGGATCTGCGAGTCCGCGGCGCCGAGCACGGAGGTCCAGTCCGAGATTTCGAGATCCCAGCGCCGGTCGGGACGATCCGAGCCGAAACGGTCCATCGCATCGGCATGTGTGAGCCGCTCGAACGGAGGGGCCGCCTCGATCCCGGCAACCTCGCCCAGCCTCTGCATCAGTCCCTCGACCCAGGCGACGATGTCCTCCGGCTCGACGAAGGCGGCCTCCAGGTCGATCTGGGTGAACTCGGGCTGTCGATCGGCCCGGAGGTCCTCGTCCCTGAAGCAACGGGCGATCTGGAGATACCGGTCGTAACCCGCCGTCATGAGGATCTGCTTGTAGATCTGCGGGCTCTGCGGCAATGCATAGAACTCGCCCGGATGGACCCGGCTGGGCACCAGATAGTCCCGTGCGCCCTCGGGCGTGGTCTTGGTCAGGATCGGCGTCTCGATCTCGAGAAAGCCCAGTCGGCCGAAATAATTCCGGGTGGCGAGCACGAGCTCGTGGCGCAGGGCGAGGTTCCGGTGGAGCTCCGCGCGCCGAAGGTCCAGGTGCCGGTGCCGGAGCCGCAGCTCCTCCTGGGGCAGCTCCTCGTCGGCCCCCCGGTAGACGGGAATCGAGGGGGTGGTGGCCGGATTCAGCAACTCGAGACGGGTGACCTGGAGCTCGACGTCCCCGGTCGAGAGCTCCGGGTTGCGGGCGTCCTCGGGCCGCAGCGCGACCGTACCCTCGACCCGGACTACGTGCTCCGCGCCGAGGCGGTGCGCCCGCTCCAGACTCTCCGCCTCGGTCCAGTCCGGGCCCAGCGAAAGCTGGACCAGCCCGCTGCGATCTCTCAGATCCACGAAGAGGAGCCCGCCCAGGTCGCGGCGGCGGTGAACCCAGCCTACGAGCTGTTCCACAGCCCCCTGGTGCTCGCGGCGCAGCCCACCCACCATCCGGCTTCGCAGGCCTGTCGCCTCGGACTCCGTTTCTTCCACTGATGCGTTCATTCGCTATCCGCGTGTTTCGGTTTCCGGGAGGCCCTGCCCCTCCCGAGGAGATGGACGACGACGAAATACCCGACCACGACTCCGGCCACGTCCGCCACCCAATCGAGGACATCCGGATTCCGTCCCGGCACGAAGCTCTGGTGCCACTCGTCCGCGGCGCCGTAGGCGCTCCCCAGGGCCACGAGGAACCCGTGCCGAACCCTCGCTCCGCTCGTATGTCGGGCCCACGCCAGCGATGCACCCATTGCGGCGTAGAGCAGGAAATGGAGGAGCTTGTCCGGTACGGTCAGGAGGGGCGCCGCGATGGACGGCGCAGACCGGAACTCGCTCAGGAAGAAGAGCACCAGGGCCCAGAGGACCGGCGGCCCCCACGCCAAGACGGTTCGTTTCACGTAGCAGGTCTCACCCGCCGGATCTCCTTCCTTCGATTCCGAGATGGGAGCTCTCCGGGCACACACCCACACCCGATCATTGGAGCCACCCGGCCCCCGGTACCGCCCGGAGGGAGATGCCCGCTAAGTTAATGGTGGTTTCCGACTCCCTCAAGCAAACCTGGGCATCGCGGCCCATTCCCATGAACGACGCAATTCGCAGATCCCCCGCCGGGAACTCCGATCTCACATCCCCGACTCCACTCCTGGGACTCACTCCCACGGAACTCGAGGTGCGCCTGCGCGAGCACTTCGCCCCGCGAGGGCAGCCCGGGTTCCGGGTCGAACAGGTCCGGCGTTGGGTCTACGAGTCGGATGTCCGCTCGATCGAGGAGATGACGAACCTCCCCGAGAACGAGCGCGAAGCCCTGGCAGCACAGTTCACGCTCGGCGAACCCGCAGTGGAATCCGTGGCGCGCTCGGAAGACGGGACCGCGAAGCATCTGTGGAGGCTGGAGGACGGCGAGCTCGTGGAGTCCGTCCTGATTCCGACCTCGGATCGACTTACCCTCTGCATCTCGTCGCAGGCCGGTTGCGCCATGGGATGCACCTTCTGCGCAACGGGATGGATGGGATTCGCGCGCCAGCTCACCGCCGCCGAGATCGTCGCCCAATTCCGCGCCTCCAGGCGATGGGCCGCCGAGGCGGGGTACGGGCCGATCACCAACGTCGTGTACATGGGCATGGGAGAGCCACTCTCGAACCGCCGGGCCGTCCATCCGTCCCTGACGATCCTGAATGCGGGCTTCGGTATCGGAGCACGGAGAATCACCGTCTCGACCGTGGGGGTCGTCCCAGGGATCCGCGAGCTGGCGTCCCGGCCCGAGCAGTTCGGGCTGGCGATCTCCCTGCACGCCCCGATCCCCGAGCTGAGACGGGAGCTCATCCCGCTCGAGCAGCGACATCCTCTTCCCGAGCTGATGGAGGCGATCCACGCATTCCGAGAGGGCGGCGGCCGGCGGGTCACCTTCGAGTACACGATGATCCGCGGGGTGAACGACGAGGAGACCCTGGCGCCGAAACTGGCGGAGCTCGCCGGGGAGGTACAAGCGTTCGTGAACCTGATCCCCTTCAACCCGATCCCCTACCAGGATTGGGGTCCCTCCACCGCCGAGCGGATCGAGCGGTTCCGGCGCATCCTCGACGAAGCAGGGGTGTCGGTCGCGGTCCGGCAGCCCCGGGGGCGCGACATCGATGCGGCCTGCGGTCAGCTGAAGGCGAACACCCTCGTTCAGCTCGAGGGTGCCTAGAAGGCCGTTGAAGAAGGCTGTCCGGAGGACAGTCCTACCGAATCCCATCTCCGATCCGGTCCCAGCGAATCTCCCGCAGGAAGGAGAATGGCGCCGGGGACTCCCGATCGTAGGAAAAGTAGAAGAACATGGCCTTGCCCTCCAGTCGCCAACGCTCGAGCAGACCCCAGTACCGGGAGTCGAGCGAGAAGTCCCGGTTGTCCCCGAGCATGAAGTAGTGCCCCTCGGGAACCACGAGGGGCCCCCAGTTGTCCCGAGTGGGCTGGTACTCGGCGGGATCGACGCCCGAGACGAGGTGCTCGGCCTGCCAGCGCATCCACGGGTGCTGGTCGTCGCCCGTGGGATCCCCCCACCTGGCGTACGCCTCGTCCTGCAGCTCGCCGTCGATGTAGAGGTTCTTTCCCCGCATCTCGAGCGTGTCTCCCGGCATCCCGACCAGGCGCTTGACGAGCTTGATCCCGTCCTCGTGCGGGGGGTCGAAGACCAGCACCTCCCCCCGCTGGGGTTCCGAGTATCCGGGGGTCGTAAAATCCGTTCCCGGAAGGCGCGTTCCGAGCGCGAGTCGGTTCACCATCAGGAAGTCGCCCACCAGGAGCGTGTCCTCCATGGATCCGGACGTGATCACGAAGGTCTGGACGAGGAAAGTCCTGATGATGACGAGGAAGACCACGGTGAGCACCAGGGTCTTGCCCCATTCGAGAAGCTCCCCGCCCTTCGGGTCGGCCTCCGTCTGGGCGCGCCGGCGCTTCCCGCGCTCCTCCCGGCTCCTGGAGTCCCGCCCCCCCCTTCTTCTCTCTCTGGACAACGGCTACCTCGCTCCCGTGAACAGTCGCCTGGGATCCCACCATCTTCGCCCCTCGTCGCCGATGGTCTCCTCCGCGGCGGGGGCGCGGGCCTGGGAATCCGGATTCCAATCGCTCCCCAGCAGGACCGTGACGTCGACCAGCCGACCACTGTCGGGTTCCGACTCGACGCTCGCGATCCCGATCGAGCGGGCGACCGCCCCCGCCGCATCCCGGACTCCCGCACGGTCGAACACGATCGACATGTCCCGTTCGAAGGACGATGCGTTTCCGTAATAGACGACGTCGAATCCCCGCTCGCGCAGCTCATCGCGCGCTGCCGCCGCGGCTCCCGGGACCCCCCCCGCGTTCAGGACTTCGACGCGGATGCGGTCGTCGGCGCTGGGGAGGTGCACGGTGTCCGCGTCCTGGGTGGGCCCATCGAGTAGGCTGAGAGCCGGACCCGGATCGGCATCGCCGGTCAGGAGCGCCCCGAGTCCGAGTCCTCCGGCCACCAGCCCGAGGACTACGACGAGCGGCCATAGGGGCTCGTTTCGCTTTCTTCTAGCCATCGGTGTCCAACGCTGGAGTCGTGCGGCTGATCTTCATCTCTTGCGCGAGGATGTTCCAGAACTCCCGCGTCTCCGGTCGTATCGGTCGGAATCGTTCGAGGAGATTCCGGATCCTCGCTCTCGCTACCTCGCGCATGACCGCGCCCGGTTCGCGCACCATTCGCCCCCGCAGCTCTGCTCTCCACTCCGGAAGGAACCTCCGTCCCGGCTCCAGAAAGTCGGCAGCGTAGAGGAAGCGACCCAACTCGTCGAACGCCGGGTGTCCGATGGTATGGAATGCCACCGCGCGAAGGAAGGCCTCGTCGCGAACGCCCTCTGCCTTGAGGCGCTCGGCCGCCGCCGGACCGTGCAGCATCCCGCCGGGGAGATCGGCGAGGGCCGGGTCTACACGATCGACCAGATCGGCGGGGTCCGCGTCCCGGAGGGCGTCGTGAAGGCGTCCCGCGGCCCTCCATCGTGCAACCTCTTCGGGCGGATGCCCAAGCGCCTCCGCCCATGCTTCCATGAGGTCCGCGACGCGCCGGATGTGCTCGCGGCGCGATTCTCCGGCGCAGCTCCACTGGGGGAGTCCGCCGGAGGCGGCCTCGGCCAGAATCGGATGCAGGCTCACATGCCCTCCGGAGAACCTCGGACCACCGAGGCGTCCGAGGGACGAACCGACTCCGATGGGGCAGCCCCACCCAGGACAATATTGTCGATGAGCCGGGTCTCGCCGCAGAATACCGCGGCCGCCATCACGGTGTCCGAGGTGGGCGGGTCAGAGGGAGTCAGAGCGTCTGGTTCGACGAGCTCGACGTACTGGAGGCTCAGATGCTCGTGCCGATCGATCACGGTCGTGAAAGTGCGGATCAATGCCCCGGCCGAGACCTCTCCGTCCGCAAAGGACGCACGGGCGGCCGAGAGTGCCTGGAACAGGCCGGAGGCCTCGCGCCGCTCGACCCGGGACAGGTAGGCGTTGCGCGAGCTCATGGCCAGGCCGTCCGCTTCACGGATGACGGGGGCGGTCACGATCTCCACACCCAGCTCGAGATCTTCCACCATCCTGCGAACGAGAACAGCCTGCTGAAAGTCCTTTCGTCCGAACACCGCCACATCGGGACGAACCATGCCGAACAGCTTGGCCACGACGGTAAGCACCCCCTGGAAGTGACCGGGACGGAAGCGGCCGCAGAGCCCTTCGCCCATCGGACCCGGATCCACCCGCACGCTGGGCTCCCCCGCCGGGTACATCACCTCGTCGTCGGACGGCGCGAAGACCAGATCGACCCCTCGCTCGCCCAGTCGCCTCACGTCGCCTTCGAGATCCCGAGGGTAGCCGGCGAGATCCTCGCCGACTCCGAACTGCAACGGATTCACGAAGATCGAGACGGCCGTGGCGTCGCAGAGATCCAGGGATCGGTCCACGAGCGAGAGATGCCCCTCGTGGAGGGCGCCCATGGTGGGCACGAGGCCAAGTCTTCGATGTCCTCTCCGAAGCCTGGTCAGCCCCGTGGCGAGTTGACCGCGCGTGCGCGTCAGCGCCGGAGCCGAGACGGCGGAACTCACACCTCGTCCCCGAACGTGTGTTCGGGCCCGGGGAATCGCCCGGTCTTCACCTCCGAAAGGAAGGACCGGATGCCACGACCGGCCTCCTCCGACAGGTCCGCAAACCGCTTCAGGAATCGGGGCGAGAAGCCAGGATTCAGCCCGAGGGCATCTGGAAGGACCAGGACCTGGCCATCACACCCGGCGCCGGCTCCGATCCCGATGGTCGGAATACGGAGGTCGCCGGAGACGGCTTCCCCGACCGAACCCGGGATCAGCTCGAGGACGATCGAGAAGCAGCCCGCCTCCTCCAACCCGCGCGCCTCGCGGCGGATCCGGTCGGCGTCCTCGGCGTCCCGACCCTGGACCCGACTCCCGCCGAGGGCGTGGATCGACTGTGGCACGAAGCCCAGATGCCCCATCACGGGAATTCCCGCTCGCACCAGCCGCCGCACGGTCTCGCAGCTTTCCTCGTCCCCTCCCTCGAGCTTCACGGCATGGACGCCCGCCTCCTGCATGGCGCGGCCGGCGCTGCGGAGGGCGTCGTCCGCGGAGACCTGATAGCTCATGAAGGGAAGATCGAGCACCGTGAACGTGGAGGGCGCGCCACGGCGGACGGCCCGCGCGTGGTGTATCATCTCGTCCAGCGTCACGGGGAGTGTCGAGTCGTACCCGAGCGCCACCTGACCGAGGGAGTCCCCGACCAGGATCGAGTCCACGCCCTCGGACTCGAGGATCCGGGCAAAGAGGAAGTCGAAGCAGGTCAGGACCGCGATGGGCTCGTGACGAGCCTTCATCTCGACGAAGTCCCGGACCGTCCTCGTTCTGCGTGCTCTCGAAGGTTGTTGCGCGGGCACGATGAGAGGGTGAGTGCGGGCGGCGACGCCCGATGATGGGAAGGGGGTCCGGGAACGCATCCTTCTTCGCCCCGGCGTCGCCGGAGCATAGATGCCCCGCGGAAGCCTGTCAAACCCATTACCTTCCCGCCATGTCGATGCGCTGGGATCCTCTGCTCGCCGCTGCCGCGGCCCGGGAGCTGGACGACCGACTGCGGAACTCGCGGGTTCGAGCCTTCCTTCTGGACGCCGAATCGAGACGGGTCGTCCTCTTCCTCCGCAGCCACACCCTGGTGTTCGAGCTCCATCCGCTGCGAGGGTGGATCTCCCTCCTCCCGGCCATTCCTCCCCCCGAGGTGGCTCGGCCGCTCCCCGCGCGGATCGGACGCGTCGAAGCCCTTCCCGACGACAGCGCCCTGATCGTCTCGCTCCCCCGGATCCGGGGCCGCGACGAGGGGCTGGAGCTCGCCCTGGAGATGGTTGGTAATCGCTGGAATGCGGCCGTTTTCGGACACCGAAACCGGGTGATTCGCCACGTCCTGCTGGCGCGGGACAGTGGTGCCCGCAGCTTCACGGTAGGATCAACCTGGGAGCCCCCGCAAAGCACGGGACGGAGGGGGTGGGCCGGGGACCTCTCCGCCGAGGAATGGCAGGAGATCGCCGCGACAGCAGGGTCCGACCCCAGCGCCCGCCGGACGGCGATCCTGCGAAACGTCGCGTGGACCTCGTCCCTCAACGTAGACCCGCTCACGGGGGCCGACGGATGGAAGCGGTGGCGGCGTATGATCGACCCGGGAAGCTGGACGGGGTGCGTGCTCCGGACCGAGCGGGGACCGCAGCCGTATCCAGTCCATCCGGAGGGGGCCGAAGCCGACGCGCTCCCGACGCTTCTCGAGGCGTTCGCAACGGCGAGGCAGCGGGCCCCCGAGACGGAGCCCGCTCCGGCGCTCCTCTCGCCGCCCGACCTCGTCGCCCGACTCGAGAAACGGCTCGACCGGGCCCGCGGAAAGGTTCGCGGGCTTCGTCGGGAGCTGGACAACGCCCGTGACCCGGCGCCGATCCGGGCCCGAGGCGATCTGATCCTCGCCCGGTACGCCCAGGTCCCCCGCGGAACCGAGTTTGTTCGCCTGATCGGCTTCGACGGAGAACCGGTGGAGGTGAAGCTCGATCCGACACTACCACCGGATGCCAACGCCGCCCGCTACTACGACGAAGCCGCACGCATGGAGCGCGCCCGCGACGAGCTTCCCGACCGGATCGAAGGGGCGGAGCAGGAGGTGGAGCGCTGGTCCGCCGCCCTGGAGCGCGTCTACTCGGGGGAATCCGATCCCGGCGAGCTGTCGGCCGCCCTGGGTCCGGTTTCGAGGGGGGAAGGCCAGAAGGGCGGAGCTCGCTCGGAGCCCGGACTGCCGTACCGGCGATTCCGCTCATCCGGCGGCCTGGAGATCCGGGTTGGCCGCGGGGCCCGGAACAACGACGACCTCACCTTCCACCACTCCTCCCCCGAGGACATCTGGCTGCATGCACGACAAGCGTCGGGAGCCCACGTGATTCTGCGCTGGGGCCAGGATGGGAATCCGCCGAGGCGCGATCTCGGGGAGGCGGCGGGTCTGGCCGCCCTCCACTCCCAGGCCCGTCACTCCGGCAGCGTCCCGGTGGGCTGGACGCGTCGCAAGTATGTCCGCAAGGCCCGGAAGGCACCGCCCGGATCGGTGGTGCCCGATCGGATGGAAACGGTCTTCGTCCGCCCTGATCCGGAGCTGATCGAACGGTTGGCCGCAGACGGGAACTGAACCGAAGAGGCCCCGCTCCTCCCGGGTCGTCGCGGCCGCCCCGGGAACGTCGCCCAGAGTCGGGCTCCTACGCCTTCAACCCCTCTCCGGAAACCTCTGGATCACGATGTGGTGGGCCGCGGGCATGCCGGGCTTGGGTGCTTCACCCCGAAGCAGCTCGCGGACGCCGTAGCGTCCCTTCCCCCAGCGCGTGATCAGGTAGGTGAGTTGCACCAGGTCCGCCCCGAATGGATCCAGCTCACTCGTTCCCTCGGGCCCGTGCGCCTCGCCATGCTCGAGAATGCAGACGCCGCCCTCCCGGACACAGCTCATCCAGGCGTTCAGGCACTTCTCCGGATCGTAGCTGTGATCGAAGGAGTTGCTGTAGATGAAGTCCACGGCGTCGAGCCACTCCTCCTTCACCTCGTGGAAGTCCCACTGGATCGTGTAGGGAAAGTCCTCTGCAGTCTCGGAGATCTCGGTTCCGAGGACTTCGCAGTCGAGGTATTTGCGGAACCACGCCTGCTCCATCCCCCTGCGCGTCCCGTGGCATAGGCCGAACCGGGGCGTTCCGACCACTTCCCGTATGTAGTCGCTCAGCTTGCGCACATTTTCCTCGACCACCCACACATGCTGCAGCTTCCGCTTGTTGCCCGCCTCCTGGACGGCCCGATAGCGGTCGTAGTCGAACGAGCCGTCGTCCTTCACATACGAGTGCAGGACATGGCCCCGCGAGCCGATCGAGGTGTCCGACGCCTTCACGAGTCGGTACCCCAGCGGCCCTAGAAGCTTGTTCACGGCCTTTCGCACGACTCTCCTCCTCCCCCCTGGGGGGCTGTTGCAGAAGGGGAGCACGCCGTGCTCCCCTTCTTCAACAGCCTTCTAGTCAGGTGCGTGGGGCGTCCATGGCCTTCCGGAGCGAACGCAGGAACCGGCCGGCGGCCTCCACCCCACCCTCCGACGCGACGTCGAGGAGGGCACTCCCCACGACCACTCCGTCCGCCACGGCCGCGACGGCGGCAGCCTGTTCCGGGCTCGAGATTCCGAAACCCACGGCGATCGGCAGCTCGACTCGCTCCCGGAGAGCCTCGACCTCGCGCGCGAGTCCCTCGCGCAACTCCGTCCGCGCACCCGTGACACCCGTCCTCGAGATGTAGTAGACGAATCCGGATGCTCCCCTGGCGACGTCGGACGCGCGCTTGGGGCTCGTCGTGGGCGCGAGGAGCCGGATCAGGTCCAGACCTCCCGATCGAACCGTCTCCTCCAGATCGGCATCGGCGCCTGCCGGAAGATCGGTCAGCAGAAGCCCCTGCGCTCCGGCCTCTCGGGCGGTCCGGACGAACGCGTCGAGTCCGAAGCGATGCACGGGATTCAGATAGGTGAAGATCACTACGGGAGTGTCGTGGGTGGACCGGAACTCGGCGAGGAGATCCAGAGCGCCCCGCACGGTCATTCCCTGCTCCAATGCCGCAAACGTGGCCGCCTGGATGGTCGGGCCATCCGCCATCGGATCGGAGAAGGGGATGCCCAGCTCGATGACGTCGGCGCCCGCCTCGGCCGCGGCCCGCATGAGGTGGAGGCTCTCCTCGGCGGTGGGGAAGCCCGCGCACACGTAGGGAACGAGGGCCGCCTGGCCCACCTCCGCCCGGGCCTGGAAAGCACGGGCAATGGATGGCTCGGCTCGCACCGTCGATGACGCAGAAGAGGAAGTATCCGGGGAATCGGTCATGGTGGATCCAGGAAGGGCATCAGGTCGTCACGTAGTCGGCCACACGGACGTCGTAGCGAGTGGGGTCCGCGGTCTTGATCACGGCACGCTTGAACTCGCCCGACCCCGGATCCTTCTCGTCCAGCCGCGCCGCCACCGGCTCCGCGAGCGGCACCCCCATCGAGTCCGAGAGGATCTTCACCTCGGGCTGGTGGAGGCGCTGCGGGTCGGAATTCGCCCGGGTCACGACCGCCAGCTCGAAGGTATCGAGGATCACCAGAGTTCCCACCGGATACACCCCGGTGGCGGTCATCAGAGCCTTGACGAGCACGGTGTCGAGTCCGCGCTCCGGGTTGTCACGCATCTCGCGCAGGACCTCGTCCGGGGGCCAGGGCTCGTACTGGTAGCTCCGGACGGAGGTGGCGGCGTCGAACGCGTCCGCGACCGCGACGATCCTCGAGAACAGCCCGATCTCCCGGGGTCGGCGGCTGGATGGGTATCCCGAAAGGTCCATTTTCATGTGATGCTCGTAGGCCATCAGCATCTGGCGATACGGGACGTTGAGGAAGCCGTGGAGGCGGAAGAGAGCGAGAAGTCCCTCCGTGGGATGCTCCAGAAGCTGCTGCCACTCCTCGTCGTCCAGGGCGCCGGCCTTGTTCAGCACCTCTTCGTCCACCCGGGTCTTGCCGACGTCGTGGAAGAGGGCACCGAGCCCCAGTTCGTAGAGCTGCGCCTTGTCGAGCCCGATCCGCTGACCGATGACCACCGCGAAGATACAGACGTTCACGCAGTGCGTGAACGTGTACTCGTCGAACTCGCGCAGCGTCGTCATGGCGATGATCGACGGCTCGTCCGCGAGCACCTGGTCGACGATCGACTGAACCGCCCGCTTCACCTTTCTCGCGGTCACCGCCTTGCCCATCCGCATATCCGAGAGGAGGTCCCGGGCCATCTGGACCGAATAGGCGTAGGTACGCTTGGCCCCTTCCATGACCTCGCTTTCGAGGTCGATCTGGTGGGCTTCCCGCTCGGGACGCACCTCCATGCGGGACACTTCGGTCCCCTCGAGCCGATCCACGAATGTCTCGAAGGGCTCCTCTTCGTCGCCGGGGCGCAGGAGGAGCGAAAGGAACGGGGCCCATTCCTGCCGCTCCACACCGCGGTCGATCACGACCTCGCCGATCTTGTGCTCCCGGAGCGCCCGGGCGAAGGAGCCGAAGGTCGAGAAGTTGCGCAGGTCGAGACGGAGTCGGGTCTCGTTAAGGAAGAAGAAGTCTCCCACCACCCGGAGCTCCACGAGTCCCTCTCGCGAGAGGATCGCGGTCGCGACGCGATGGAGGTCGTCGATGGTCTGCTGGGTGACTTCGTTGTCGATAGGGTAGAATTTGAGGGCACGCAGAGCCCCATACATCACTCCGAGGAGCGTCCGTCCCACGTCCTGGAGGTCGATCGGTGCACGATCCGCACCCGCGCCGTTTCCGTTCTGCCCGTCAGACATGCGAACCTCCCCCATCCTTCAGCGCCCGCGCCACGGCGCTTCGGACGACCGGTTCGTCATCGCGTGCCGCCTTCGCCAGGGCCTCCTGCGCGGAGGGGCTTCCGACCTTCCCCAGTGCCAGAGCGGCCCCGGCGCGGACATCGGGGGGTTCGCGCCGCCCCAGGAATCCGCGAGAGTTCAGGAGCTTCGAGAGGAACGAGGTGGCGTCGTCCCCGGCCAGCGTTCCATACGCTTCGAAGAATGCCACCTTCTCCGTCACATCGGTCTCCCGGAACTCCTTCTCCTGAAGGATGGTGCGGAAATCTTCGGCGGCCGGAGCGTACCGGGCCTCGCCGAGCACGCGTGCGGAAGCCACACGCAACTCCCGATCCTCGTCGCGGAGGAGCTTCCGCAGGGCGCCAACCAGCACGGAGGAAGGGACTTCGGAGGCCGTTTCCACGACCACCTTCCGTACCTGCCTCGGTCCCCGGTCGAGCAGCCTGACGAGTGAATCTCCCGCCTCCGCGATCCTCAGCCGGCCCGCCAGGCGGACCGCTCCGCTCGCGACCGCGGGATCCTCCGATTCGAGCAGTCGGATCACGACGCCCCGGTGGCCCTCGGCAATGCTCTGGATAGCCTCTCTCAAGACCTCGCGAACGGTGTCGTCTTGCGTCTCCTCCGATCCCCTCAGCAGCGTGGCCAGCGATACGGGCCGCAGGTAGCGGAGGAGATCGGAGAGCTCGCCGGCGTCGGGGGCGACACTTCCGTCCTCCAGCGCCCGAATCAGCTCCTCGACGGCCTCGGGAGCCGAGAGGTCGTCCACCAGCTCCTCGGCCAGGGCCTCGGCCCCGCCGCCGAGGACCCCGGGCCGTTCCCGAATCCTGCGGATCTCGTCGACCACCTGAGCGGCCGAGATCAGGATACCCCGACTCAGGAAGTTGGGGACGAGGATCCGCAGGATCCCGAGGATCTCCAGCTGCCGGTCCGGCCGCTCCGGCTCTTCCAGGCGGTCGAACAGGGCCCTGAGGACGTCGGTACGGAGATCACGCTCCATTTCCTTCCGGATCTCGACCTGCACGTACTGACGTTCATGCTCGTCCAAGGCGTAGAGGGTGGGGTTGAAGTCCTCGGTCCGGACGCTCTCGGCGGGGCGAGCCGCGGACGTCGCCGTTTCCTCTTCCTGGTCCCCATCCACCTCATCTTCCTCGGTCGCTGCCGGGCCCAGCTCGCTCTGCAGGATGTCACGCGGGTCCAGGTCCTCCGGGCGTCCCGGGGCAGGAAACGGAGCGTCGCCTGGATCTCCCCCGACCTCCACCGCCGAGTACCCGAAACATTCGGGATCCAGTTCCCAGAGCATGGTGACGAGATCCTCGTTCTCGCCCCGCACATTCCGGACCCGGTGGAGCACGTCCAGAAGAGACTCGAGCCCGGGGCCTTCGAGGCCCGTGCGAAGCGTAATGTCCCGGATCCCGTCCCGATAGAACATGAAGGCCAGCGAGTCGGCCCGGCTGGTGTTTCGATAGACCTCTTCGCCCATCCAGGTGAACCGATCCTCCTCCACCAGCAGCTGGACCCGGTCCCGAGTCTCCAAGATCCGTGTCAGAGACTCCCGCAGGTTCGCGACGAACCGCTTGTAAACGGGATTGTTCGGGTCGTAGAGCTGATAGGCGCGCAGAGCCTTGGAAAGGGTGAGGAAGACGTCGCGCACCTCCTCCGTGGGAAGATCCGAGGGATCCGCCCAGTCGAGGCTGTCGGTCCCGGGGTCGATAGAACTCTGGTTGGGCGTCTCCGTCACGTCGTTACCATGGTTGCGAATGCTGGTGAGTACGCTCGCTAGAAGGCTGTTGAAGAAGAGGAGTGCACGGTGTGCTCCTCTTCTTCAACAGCCTTCCAGAGTAGCGAGCCCCGACCCTCCAGGCGAGCCACGTGCGCGACGTCCTTGTCTCCTCTTCCACTGAGACAGAGGACTGCCGGACCTTCTCCGATCTCGTCCGCGCCGTCTCCGAGGAGGTAGGCCACGGCGTGGGCCGTCTCGAGCGCGGGGATGATCCCCTCGAGACGTGAGAGGCGGTGGAACGCCGCGAGTGCTGCATGGTCGTCCACGGCGACGTAGCGGGCGCGGCCCGTGTCCTTGAGGAACGAGTGCTCCGGGCCCACTCCGGGATAGTCCAGGCCCGCGGAGACCGAGTGCGCGGGCGCGACCTGACCATCGTCGTCCTGGAGAAGGTAGGAGAGCGACCCGTGGAGCACACCGGGCGCGCCCGCGGTGAGCGATGCGGAGTGATGGCCGGACTCCAGTCCCTCACCGGCGGCCTCGACACCGACGAGCTCTACGCCCTCGTCGGCCACGAACGGGTAGAAGCTTCCCATCGCGTTCGAGCCCCCGCCCACACAGGCCACGACCGCAGACGGCAGCCGGCCCTCGAGATCCAGGATCTGCGCGCGAGCTTCGGTGCCGATCACCGACTGGAAGTCCCGTACCATCCTGGGAAACGGGGCCGGTCCGACCACGGATCCAATGATATAGTGCGTGTCGTACACATTCGTGACCCAATCGCGCATCGCTTCGTTCGTCGCGTCCTTGAGGGTTCGGGTGCCCGAGCCCACGGATCGGACCTCCGCCCCCAGCAACTCCATCCGGAATACGTTCAGCGCCTGGCGCTCCACGTCCTCGTCGCCCATGTAGACCACGCACTCCATGTCGAAGAGCGCGCAGGCCGTCGCAGTTGCGACCCCGTGCTGCCCCGCGCCCGTTTCCGCGATGATCCGTCGCTTCCCCATGCGTCGGGCGAGGAGCGCCTGACCGATCGTATTGTTGATCTTGTGGGCGCCGGTATGATTCAGATCTTCCCGCTTGAGGTAGAGCGGGCCCCATCCGGCTTCTTCCTCGAGGCGACGGGCCCGGTACAGCGGAGTGGGGCGCCCGACGAACTCCTCGAGGAGCCCGTCCAGCTGTTCCTGGAACGAAGGGTCGGCGACCGCGTCCGAATAGGCGGACTCCAACTCGTCCAGGGCGGTGATCAGGGTCTCGGGCACGTACCGGCCGCCGAAGGACCCGAACCGGCGTTCGTCCAAGGTCGAAGTCGAGCTTCCGGCAGGACGACCCTTCACGTCACTCATCGGATGATGCCCTCGGTTCCATTGCTCGAAAGCAGCCGCCGCACCCTCATTTGACGCGTGCGGCCGACGGTCCCATTCGAAGAAGCTGCCCGGCCATTCAACGAAGCTGCCCCGCTGCGGAGAGAGCGGCCCGGACGAACGCATCCACCTCTCCCGGGTCCTTCTCACCGGGTCCGGACTCCACTCCGGAGCTCACGTCCACGAGGTCCGGCGCCAGGCGCAGGACCGCGTCGGGAACGTTCTCCGCCGTCAGCCCCCCCGCCACTCCGATCCGGAGACCGTCGGGAAGACCGGGCCGGACGGCTTCCAGCGTCTCCCACGGGAACACCCGGCCCGTGCCCCCCAGCGCATGGGCTTGCCAGCCGTCGAGGAGCAGCAGGTCGATCGCTCCTCCGAAGCGCTCCGCGGCGCGCTGGATATCCTTCTCGGAGCGCACCCGAACGGCCTTCCAGAGTTCCCAGTCCCCGAGGTCCCGCAGCGCTCCCGGCAGGTCGGAAGACTCGTCCCCGTGGAGCTGGATCGCGCCCGCGCCGGTGTCGGCGGCGAGTTGCGCGACCTCCCCGGCGGGGCGATCGGCGACCACGATCACCAGGGGAAGGTCGACGGCTTCGCCGACGGTCCGGGCCACGGCCGCATCCACGTACCGGGGAGAACCGGGAACGAGAATCGCACCCACGTAGGCGGCTCCCGCCGCTTCCGCGACCATCGCGTCCGAGGGGCGGGTCAGCCCGCAGATCTTGACCTTCAGGTTCGCCTCCCGGAGCGTACCGCGCTACCCATACCGGTTCTCCTGGGCACCCGACGAGCGGCCGTCAGTGCTGCGACGCCGGCCGCTGGATCCTCCGCTCGTACCAGGGCCTCCCCCACGAGCGTCGCATCGACCCCCGCCTCACCCAGACGCACGACGTCGGCGCCCGTGCGAATCCCGCTCTCCGAGACGAGGACCACCGAATCCGGGACCTCGGAAGCCAGCTCGAGCGTCGTTTCGATCCGGGTCTCGAACGTGCTCAGGTCCCGATTGTTGATCCCGACGACCCGCGCCCCCGACTGGAGCGCCCGTTCCAGCTCCGCCCGATCATGGACCTCGACCAGGGCCGTCATTCCCGACTCCTCGGCCATCAGGCGCAGCTCCCGGAGTCGTGCGTCTTCAAGAATACGAACGATGAGCAGGATGGCGTCGGCCCCGGCGGCCCGGGCCTCCCAGACCTGGACCTCGGACAGCATGAAGTCCTTTCTCAGCACGGGGATTTCCACCGACGAACGTACGGCGGAAAGATCGTCCAGGGACCCCTGGAAGTACTCGTGGTCGGTCAACACCGAGACGGCGGAGGCTCCGGCACTCGCGTAGGTCCCCGCCAGTTCCACGGGATCCAGCCCGGGTCGGATCGCCCCGGCACCCGGGGAGCGTCGCTTCACCTCGGCAATGAGGGATACCTGCGATCCGCCGGCGAGCGCGGCTTCAAAATCGCGGGCCGCGGGGGCGTCGGACGCACGGGCGCGCAACTCGCTCGACCGGGAGGTGAGCTGGGCGACTTCGACTCGCTTGGACTCTACGATCCGGTCGAGGATGTCCGGACCCTGCGACCGGGATCCATGCGAGCGCTTGGTGTCTGCTTGCATTTCGGGCAACCTTCGGGTATCCTTGCTTCGGTTCCTGTTCGGGATTCCGTCAGCGGAGACGACGATGGCTCTCACCAGACGACAGAAAGAGATCCTGGATCACATCAGCGGCTACATCGACATCCACGGGTACGCACCGAGTTTCGAGGAGATCGCCGACTTCTTCGGCTACACCTCGCTCGCGACCGTGCACGAACATGTAAGTAATCTCGAACGGAAGGGCTACATCCGGAAGGCGTACAACCAGAGTCGGTCCATCGAGCTGGTTCGAGGTGTCGCCACGCCCGCGGGAATCGAGCTTCCCCTCCTGGGGGAGGTCGCCGCCGGTCAACCCATTGAGGCCGTGCAGGACCAGGAGACGATTCTGGTCCCCCCCGACCTTCTTCGGAAGGGAGGCGAGAACTATGTCCTCCGCGTCACCGGGGACTCGATGATCGAGGAGCAGATCCGGGACGGGGACTACATCATCGTCAACAGCCGGTCGACCGCCGAAGAAGGAGAGATGGTCGTCGCCCTCGTCGACGGCGACTCGGCCACCGTGAAGAAGCTCTATCGCGAGCGGGATGGGAGGGTCCGTCTGCAGCCCGCCAACGAAGCGCTCGAGCCCATGTATTTCGATCCCGACCGAATCACGGTCCAGGGCGTCGTGGTCGGCGTCATTCGTCGGTACTGACCCCCGATCAACGAGAGAAGAACAATGCGAATCCCATTCGTCGCCGGATCCCTTCGCGGACAGACTTCGAAGCTCGTGGTGGCTCCCGGGCAGGACACCCGTCCCTTCCCCGGCCCCTGGCGGCTCGCCGCCGTCATCCGCAATCCTCTGGAGCCGCGTCATCCCTCCTTGGACTCGTCCGCGGCCGCCAGGGCCGATTCCCGACGCAGCGATTCGAGCGTATCACGCGCGGCGCCGGAGTCCAGGACGTCCCCCGCCCGGACCAGACCCTCGGCGAGGTCGTCGACGGCGTCCGCGACGTAGAGTGCCGCGGCCGCGTTCAGAAGCGTGACCGTTCGCGCTCCGCCCCGATCCGTCCCCGAAATCACCCCCTGTATGACCCGCGCATTCTCTTCCGGCAATCCTCCCACGAGCTCTCCTCGATCGGGGACCGAAAGCCCGAAGTCCTCGGGGTGGATCTCGTACTCGCTTACGCCCTCGGGACCGAGCTCGGCCACCCGAGTAGGCCCCAGTGGACTGATCTCGTCCATCCCGGGAGCGCCGTGCACGACGAGGGCCCGCTCGTGGCCGAGCTCCTCGAGGGCCCGAATCAGAAGGGGTAGGAGCTCGGGTTGGGAAACCCCGACCACCTGACGGCGAACCCCGGCCGGGTTGGTGAGGGGCCCGAGCACGTTCATGATCGTCGGGATGGCGAGCTCGCGACGCACCGGACCGACATGACGCATGGCGGGATGCAGGAGGGGCGCGAACATGAAGACGATCCCGACGCGCGCAAGCACCCGGGCCATGGCCCCCGGGGTGAGCTGAATCTCGACCCCCAGCGCCTCCAGCACGTCGGCGCTGCCGCTCTTCGAGGTGAACGATCGGTTCCCGTGCTTGGCGATCGGCACTCCGGCGGCCGCGGCCACCAGGGCCGCTGCCGTGGAGATATTGAACGTCGTGACGCTACCGCCACCGGTCCCGCACGTGTCCACGACCGTGGTGCCCGGGACCGTCTCGACCGGCACCATGGCACGACGGAGCGCGCGGACTCCACCTGCGACCTCGGACGGCGCATGGCCCTTGGTCCGCAGAGCCACGAGAAGGGCGGACGTCTGAACCGGTGTGGCCCGCCCGGACATGATTTCATGGAATGCGGATTCGGCCTCCTCGGCCGTGAGATCGTGTCCCTCCGAAGCCCGGGCGATCATCGATGTCAATTCCATCTCGGCAGAATCCCCTTTTCGTGTCGGCGTCAGCCTGGTGCGGCTACCCCAAGCGAGCGGGCCCCGAGCCCAAACGCCGGTGGGTCCTGTGCGAATGCGCCCCCGAGTCGTGCGGAGCTTCTCCGGGCCCCTATGGTCGAGCCTCCGGCCACACAGACCCGATCCGGCGCCCATGCGGACGTGCACTGAGGCTACAGAGGGCCTGAGGAGGGGTCAATTCCGAACCCTGCGCCGGGGCCTGTCTCGGCTTGACACCGATCCCGTCCAACCTACCTTTTCCGCGTGACTTCCCGGGAGCTCCACCGGTACTCGCTCACCGTCCAGTACGACGGTTCTCCATTCCATGGATGGCAGTTTCAGCCCGCCCAGCGTACGGTCCAGGGCGAGTTGGAAGCCGTGCTCGAGCGCATCACCGGGGAACGCCGGGCCGTCGTCGGGTCGGGGAGGACAGACCGAGGGGTCCACGCGCTGGGTCAGGTCGCGTCGGTCGACGTCCCCGCAAAGTGGAGTGCAGTCGAGTTGCGCCGGTCCATGAACGCTCTGCTTCCCACCGAGGTCTGGTTGAAGGAGGTACGCCGAGTCCCCGCGGACTTCCATCCTCGCTTCCACCCGGTGTCCCGAACGTACGAATACCGGATCGGGGTGGTGCAGGACGCGGGCTCACCGTTCCACCGGCGCTGGTGCTGGGATGCGTCCGACAACCCACCCGAGCTCGCTCTCCTGTCCGCCTGCGCCGAACGGATCCCGGGCGATCGCTGCTTCGGTAGCTTCGCAAAGGCCGGCCAGCCCGAGCGAGGGACCCGGAGTGTGGTGCAGGCGGCGAGCTGGGCCCCTTGGGGCGAAATCGGCTATCGTTTCGAGATTCGAGCCAACCGATACCTACACCGCATGGTCCGCTACCTCGTGGGCACGATGGTCGACGTGGCGCGCGGCCGCAGATCGATCGCCGAGATGGACACACTCCTGCACGACCCAGACGCGCCGATCGACACTTCTCCCCCCGCACCACCGGAAGGGCTCTTCCTGGCCCGGGTGGAGTACCCCCCCGATCGATGGGGCGAACACCCCGATCACGATCCCTCTACCTCCCACACTCCGAGCCGATGAAGATCTTCCTCGACACCGCCGACCTGGACGACATCCGCAGAGCTGCCGACGCAGGCCTCATCGACGGAATCACGACGAACCCGTCCCTGCTTTCGAAGTCGGCGGGCGGCCGAGAACCGCGTGAGGTGTTCGTCGAGATCTGCCAGATCGTGGACGGCCCGATTTCCGCCGAGGTGGTCGCGGTCGACACCGAGGGAATGATCGAGGAAGGACGGCGCCTGGCGGGCCTTCACGAGAACATCGTGGTGAAGGTTCCGCTCACCGAAGCGGGGCTCCGTGCCTGCCGAATGCTCCGGTCCGAGGAGATCCGGGTCAACGTCACACTCTGTTTCTCGACCGCCCAGGCTCTCCTCGCGGCGAAGGCGGGCGCCTCCTACATCTCCCCGTTCGTAGGACGGCTGGACGATGTGGGGCAGGATGGGATGGAACTCGTGCGCGAGATCCGGACCGTGTACGACGAGTACGAGATCGAGACCGAGATCCTGGCCGCTTCCCTGCGGCACCCCCGCCATGTGCTCGAGGCGATGCTCATCGGGTCGGACTGCGCGACCCTTCCCCCGAAAGTGCTGTACCAACTCATGAAGCACCCGCTGACCGATCGGGGACTCGAGGCCTTCCTCCAGGACTGGGAGTCTCTGGGGAAGTCCCTCTGACGCGACGACGTCTCTTCTGCGCCCTTCGAGGCGCCGAGCACCCGGCCCCGTCCGGAGCCAGAGCGAAGGTTCCCGGTGTGCGAGCCCCGGAGAGGAAGAAGGAGGAGGAAACAATGAAACGATCGACTCGCATCCCACGATGGATCACCACACTCGCGGCGATCATGCCGTTGCTGGTCGCGTGCGGTGAACGGCCCGGGTGGGCCTCGGGTGCCCCCGACATTGGATCCGACGCCGCAGTCTCGGTGGCCCCGGGATCCGACCTCCCATACTCCCCCCAGGTCCCCTCCACGCCCGGCCGGGCCGGAACCGAGTCCCGCGACAGCGACCTTACCGCGAGCCGCGAGACCGCGGTGGTGCGTGCCTCGGAGCGGATCGCGCCCGCGGTCGTGGCGGTGAACGTGCTCCGAACCCAGCAGATACGGACGCGCGACCCATTCTGGGACGACTTCTTCCCCTTCGGTTCCTTGGGCGGTCGAACCACGCAGCAACTCGTGCCGTCGCTCGGATCAGGGTTCGTGATCGACGAATCCGGGATCGTCCTCACGAACGATCACGTGGTGCGAGGGGCCGAGCGAATTCTGGTGACGTTCCCCGACGGAACGGACGCCGAGGCGGAGCTCGTGGGCACGGACGAGGTGGCGGATGTGGCGGTCCTCCAGGTGGACCGCGAAGATCTTCCCACAGTCCCGATCGGGCGAACGACGGACCTGCGCATCGGGGAATGGGTGATCGCCTTCGGAAACCCGTTCGGAAGCATGATCTCGAACCCCGAGCCCACGGTGACCGTGGGGGTGGTCTCGGCGGTGGGGCGCCACATCGTACCGTCCCAGGAGGACCGGGGCTTCTACCTGGGGATGATCCAGACGGACGCCGCCATCAACCCCGGGAACTCGGGAGGACCACTGGTGAATGCCGCGGGCGAGGTGGTCGGAATGAATGCTTCCATCTTCTCGCGGAGTGGCGGGAGCGAGGGGATGGGCTTCGCGATCCCCATCGAGCGCGCGCTCCGCATCGCTGACGACCTGGTAGCGCACGGTGAGGTGCGGCGCGCCTGGTTGGGGCTGGAGGTGGAGCCGGAGGCAGCCGACCCCTTCGGTCGTACGCGTGGGGTGCGGGTGGCACGCGTCGTACCTGGGTCCCCGGCGGCCCGGGCCGGAATCCGGGAGGGGACCCGCCTGCTGACGCTGCGCGGGGTCCGCCTGGTATCTCCCCTCGACTTCGAGGCCGTTCTCCTCGACCTTCGGGCCGGCGATCAGGTGGGCCTGACGCTCGACGACGTGAGCGGCGAGACCAGCCTCCTCGCGGAAGAATTCCCCTCCCTCAGGGCCGAACGCATCCGGGTTTTCGAGGATCTCGAGCTCGTGTCGGTTTCCGAGGGTATCCGGAGCGAGCGTGGGCTGTCGGCGGACCAGGGAGCCCTCGTCACGGGGATCTCCCCGCAGCTCCAGTCCATCCTCGGGCTGCGCGAGGGGGACGTGATCCTCGGCCTCAACAACCGTGGGATCCGTAGCGCCGAGGACCTGTCCGAACTCTTGCGACAGGTGCCGGCCGGGACCAGGCTCCGATTGCACATCGAGCGGAATCAGGGCTACCTGACCCAGGACTTCATCCTCGGACGTTGAGCGACCGCACGTGACCCAGACCGACCCGAACCGGTACGTCCATCCCCTGACCGAGCGCTACGCATCCCTCGAGATGCAGGGCATCTTCTCTCCCGCCCACCGCTTCGGGACATGGCGCCGGCTCTGGCTGGCGCTCGCCGAGTCCCAGCGGGAACTCGGCCTGGGGATTCCGCAGGAAGCTATCGATGAGATGCGGGCGACCCTCGACGACCTCGACCTCGAAACCGCGGCCAGATATGAGCGGCGATTCCGACACGACGTCATGGCACACGTGCACCTGTTCGGGGATGTCGCTCCCTCCGCGCGGAAGATCATCCACCTGGGAGCGACATCGGCATTCATCGGCGACAACACGGACCTGATCCTGCACCGCGATGCACTTCGTCTGGTTCGTGCGCGGGTCGTACGCTGTGTTCGGGCCCTGTCCGAGTTCGCGCGAGAGCATCGCGCCCTTCCTACCCTGGGATACACCCACTTCCAGCCGGCTCAGCCGACGACGGTCGGAAAGCGCGCCACTCTCTGGATCCAGGATCTGATCCTGGACCTGGAGGAACTGGAGTTCCGCCTTGCGAAGCTGCGGTTCCGCGGGGTGCGTGGAACGACCGGGACTCAGGCGTCCTTCCTGGAACTCTTCCACGGAGACCACTCCAAGGTGGAGGAGCTGGACCACGGGGTGGGCGAGCGCATGGGCTTCGAGCGCACCTACGGCGTAAGCGGGCAGACCTATCCCCGGAAGGTGGACGCGGCGATCGGGGGCACCCTGGCCGGGACGGCGGCCTCACTTTCCAAATTCGGTCACGACCTTCGCCTGCTGGCCCATCTACAGGAGGTGGAGGAGCCGTTCGAAGAGGAACAGATCGGCTCGTCCGCCATGCCCTACAAGCGGAATCCCATGCGGGCGGAACGTATCTGCGCGCTGAGCCGGCACGTGATCACGCTCTACCAGGATCCCGCAAACACAGCAGCGACACAGTGGCTCGAACGGACACTGGATGATTCAGCCAACCGGAGGCTTTCAGTCCCCGACGCATTCCTGACCCTGGACGGAGCGCTCGTGCTCGCCGAGAACGTTGCACTCGACCTCGAGGTCCACCCTGCGGTGGTACGCCGCAACCTCGAGCATCACCTCCCCTTCATGGCCATGGAGACCGTGCTGATGCACGCGGTCGAACGGGGCGGCGACCGACAGGAGCTGCACGAGCGGATCCGTCGGCACGCGTTCCAGGCGGCCCGCAAGATGAAGCTGGGCAGCGAGAGCGATCTCGTGGAGCGGGTCTCGGACGACGAAGCCTTCGGGATGGAGGAGGCGGAGGTTCGCGGGCTTCTGGACCCCGACCGGTTCGTGGGGCGAGCGCCCGAGCAGGTGGACCGCTTCCTCGAGGACTGGGTCGAGCCGGTGCTGGCCCGTCTGGGAGTCGAGGCCGATGAAGCCGTGGGGGCACCCGATGTCCGGGTCTGAGCGCGGCGCGACCGGCAACCGCGCGGCTCCACTCGATCGATCGCACCTCCCTCTCCCTCTCCTCCATGCCGGGAAGGTCCGCGAGATGTACGAGGCGGGACCCGAGCTCCTGCTCATGGTGGCCTCGGACCGGGTGTCGGCGTTCGATGTGGTGCTTCCGCAGCCGATCCCGCGCAAGGGCGAGGTCCTGACCCTCCTGACCGCATGGTGGCTGGAGCGCCTCCACGGGCGAATCGAGCACCATCTCGTCTCGGCCCGTCCGGATGAGATCCTCGCCAGGGTTCCTGCGCTGGCCGACGCGGACCCCGGCCATTGGTCCCGCCGCTCCCTCCTGGTGAGGCGGACCCGCCCGCTCCCGGTCGAATGCGTGGTGCGCGGCTATCTCTCGGGCTCCGCCTGGCTCGAGTATGCGGAGCACGGAACGCTCGCCGGAGAACCCCTGCCCGACGGACTCCGTGAGAGTCAGAAGCTGGCATCGCCGATTTTCTCCCCGGCCACGAAGGCCGAGGAAGGGCACGACGAGAATATCCCCTTCTCCAAGGTCGAGGAGCGCATCGGCCCGGCGCGGGCCCGGCGGATGCGTGACCTCGCGTTCGAAATCTACGCGCTGGGTCGCGAGACCGCGCTCGACCGTGGAATCCTGCTGGCAGACACCAAGTTCGAGTTCGGCGAGTCGCCCGCGGGAGAGCTCCTCCTCATCGACGAGGTCCTGACCCCGGACTCGTCACGCTACTGGCCCGCTGAAAGCTGGCGGGAGGGGACGCCGCCGCCGTCGCTGGACAAGCAGCCTATTCGCGACTGGCTCTTCGCCCTCCCGGATTGGGATCGCACTCCACCGCCTCCGGACCTCGATCCAGACGTCGTGGAAGCGGCGAGCCTCCGGTACCTCGAGATTTTCGAGCGCCTGACCCGAACGCCACTCGACTCCTACGAGCCTCCGTCCTTCAACCCTGTGACCACGACCGGATGACCGTGAACGAGCGAGAGAGCGCAACGGGTAGAGTCCGGGAGCGGGGACGGCTCCAGCGTGGGATCATCATCCTCCCATCCGCGTTCACGCTGGGAAACCTCTTCCTCGGTGTGCACGCCATCGTGTCTGCCGCGCGCGGAGACTTCGATCTCGCCGCCTGGTCCATCGTGATTGCGGCGGTGCTCGACATGCTGGACGGGCGGATCGCCCGGTTCACGGCGACCGGTTCGAAGTTCGGAGCCGAGCTGGACTCTCTCGTGGACGCGATCTCGTTCGGTGTCGCACCGGCCTTCGTCACCTACGAGCTCTTCTTCGCGGATCAGTCTTGGAGCTGGCTCGTTTCGTTCCTCTACATCACGGCCGTCGTCCTTCGCCTGGCGCGTTTCAACGTGGAGCAGGGAGGGCACGCAAAGCGGTCGTTTCATGGGCTGCCTTCCCCGACTGCCGGGATGATCGTCGCCACGATCTACCCCTTCACCAACGCGCCGGCGATCGCTCCCCTCCTCGACAACGTCGTCTCGACCCAGGCCGTGGGTGCGTTGCTGGTGTTCCTGTCGCTGGTCATGCTGAGTCACGTTCCCTACCCCATCGTGCCTCGACTTTCGTTCCGCAGTGCTCGCGCTTCGGCGGTGACCGTGATTCTCGGGGCCTGCGCGGTCGCGGCACTGACGGTGCCGGAGTACTTCATCTTTCCTTTCCTCAGCCTCTATGCGCTGTGGGGCGTCTCCCGGAGCACTCTGCTCGGCCTCGCGGAGCGCCTTCCCGACCGCGATCCGCTCCTCGATGAGGTGGATGCAGACGAGGGAGGCGCCGAGATCCGGCAACTGGACTACGGGGAGATCGCTCCGAATCGTTATCGTTCGCCCGAGTCCCCTTCGTCGGAGTTTCCACCGCCCCCGACGGACCCGTATCCAGACGACGACCCCGAGGAGAAACGTTGACCCGCTTTCATCTGGAGATCCGTGTCAAACCCCGCCCCGGCCTGCTGGACCCGGAGGGGAAAGCCGTGCACCACGCCCTCCAGTCCCTGGACTTCTCCGGTGTGGCAGAGGTGCGCGTGGGCAAGGTGATCGACATCGAGATCGACGCCACCGACCGCTCCGAAGCACTCGAACGGGTACGCGAGATGTGTCGGAAGCTTCTCGCGAATCCCGTCACGGAGGACTTCGACGTGCGGGTCGCTGACCAGATCGTCTACACCGGAGACGCGGCATGAAGGTCGCCGTGATAACCTTCCCCGGTTCCAACTGCGACTACGACTGCTACAAGGCTCTCCAGCTCCTTCCCGAGTTCGAGCCGCATTTCGTCTGGCACCGAGAGGTGGCGTTGGGCCCCGTGGATGCGGTCTTCCTGCCCGGGGGCTTCGCGCACGGAGACTATCTACGAGCCGGAGCGATTGCTCGATTCTCGCCGATCATGGACGCCGTGCTGGAGTTCGGTCGATCCGGCGGGATCGTGGTCGGGATCTGCAACGGATTCCAGGTCCTCTGCGAGAGCGGTCTTCTTCCCGGGGCGCTGCTCCGGAACGAGAGTCTCCGCTTTCGGAGTCACGAGGTGCATGTCCGCGTGGAGACCGTCCGAACGCCGTTCACCTCCGCCTACGAGAAGGGTCGGATTCTCCGCATCCCGATCGCGCACGGCGAAGGAAACTACTTCGCGAATGCGGAGACGCTCGCCGAGCTGGAGGGCGAGGACCGGATCGTCTTCCGCTACGTCACGCCATCCGGAGAGCTCGGGCCTGGATCGAACCCGAACGGATCGCGCCACAACATCGCGGGGATCGTGAATGCCCAACGTAACGTCCTCGGGATGATGCCCCACCCGGAGCGCTCCGTGGAACCCCTCCTCGGATCGACCGACGGACGCGGAATATTCGAATCGCTCGCCGGCCACCTGGGGGGAATTCCAGCATGAGTGACGCGAAAGCAGCGACGGTGGCGAGCCGGGCCGGCGACCCCGAGATCTCTCCCGGGTTGGTAGCCGAACACGGGCTGAGCGAAGATGAGTACGAGCGGGTTCTCGGAATCCTGGGCCGTCCGCCGACCTTCACCGAGCTCGGCGTGTTCTCGGCCATGTGGTCCGAACACTGTGGGTACAAGAACTCGAAGCGGCTGCTCATGCTTCTCCCGACCGAGGCGCCGTGGGTGATCCAGGGCCCCGGGGAGAATGCGGGAGTCATCGACATCGGGGATGGGTTGGCTCTCGCCTTCAAGATCGAATCGCACAACCATCCGTCCGCCGTCGAGCCATACGAGGGCGCAGCCACGGGTGTGGGGGGCATTCTCCGGGACATCTTCACCATGGGAGCCCGCCCGGTAGCCGTTCTGGACTCCCTGCGCTTCGGAGACCTCGATTCTCCCCGGGTCCGGTACCTCTTCTCGGGAGCGGTCCGGGGGATCGGCGACTACGGGAACTGCGTGGGAATCCCCAATATCGGCGGTGAGGTCTTCTTCGATCGGGCGTACGAGGGCAATCCCCTGGTGAACGCCATGTGTCTGGGCGTGATGAAGACGGACGAGATCATCCGCGGCGAAGCATCGGGCGTCGGCAACACCCTCATGGCGGTGGGAGCGCGTACCGGACGAGACGGGATCCACGGAGCTACCTTCGCCTCGGAGGAGCTGTCGGAGGACTCCGACGAAGCGAGTCGGCCGCGGGTGCAGGTGGGGGACCCCTTCACGGAGAAACTCCTGCTCGAGGCCTCCCTCGAGCTGATCCGGAGCGGGCACATCGTCGGGATCCAGGACATGGGGGCCGCCGGCCTCACTTCGTCCGCTTCGGAGATGGCGGGTCGCTCGGGGAGCGGGGTCGAGATCGATGTCGCTCGAGTCCCCGTCCGCGAAACGGGGATGACGCCCTACGAGATCCTCCTGTCGGAATCCCAGGAACGGATGCTGGTCGTGGCCCGGAAGGGCGAGGAGGAGGAAGTGCGCAGGATTCTCGAGAAGTGGGAGCTGGAAGCGGAGTCGATCGGCCGGGTCACCGACGACGGCCGGTTCCGTGTGCTGGAGGACGGCGTCGTGGTGGCCGACATCCCGGCCCTTCCCCTCACGGAGGGCTGCCCGACATACGAGCGGGAGGGGGTGGAGGATCCTGCCGTCATCGAGTTGCGGGAACGCGATCTCTCCAGAGTGCTCGGCAAGGAGGGAGACCTTTCCGAGGTCTTCATGACACTGCTGGCGTCCCCCAACCTGGCCTCCAAGGCCTGGATCTACGAGCAGTACGACACGACGGTCCGCACCAACACCGTGCAGCGCCCGGGAGGCGATGCGGGGGTCATCCGGTTTCGCGACACGGAAAGGGGGGTTGCGGCGACGACCGACTGCAACGGGCGCTATTGCTTCCTGGATCCCCGCGAGGGCGCCAAGGCTGCGGTTGCGGAGGCCGCCCGTAACCTGGTATGCGTCGGAGCCGTTCCGACGGCCGTGACGAACAACCTGAATTTCGGGAGCCCTCTCAAGCCCGCCATCTACTTCCAGATGCGGGAGGCGGTACAGGGGATGGCGGAAGCCTGTAGCTTCTTCGAGACACCGGTCACCGGGGGGAATGTATCTCTCTACAACGAAACCGGAGGTCGCCCCGTGTACCCGACGCCCGTGATCGGGATGGTGGGGGTGCTGGAGGACGTCTCGAGAGCGATCGGGCACGGATTCAGATCCGAGGGTGACTCGATCATCCTGCTCGGCGAGACCCGCGAGGAGATCGGGGGATCCGAATTCCTGTACCGCACCGAGGGGGTGGTCGCGGGGAGGCCTCCGAGGGTCGATCTGGTCGCGGAACGTCAGCTCCAGCGCGCCGTGCTCGCCCTCATCCGGGACAGGTTGCTCCACTCCGCGCATGACTGCTCCGAGGGGGGCCTGGTTTTTGCGCTCGCCGAATCCGCGGTCGGCGGCGGAGGCTCGGACGGCCCCGAGCCGTGGGGTCTCGAGGTCGAGGTGAACGCTCCCTTCTCCCCGGTGGCACTGTTCTTCGGCGAGTCCCAGGGACGGGTCGTGGTCTCGTGTGATCCGGATCGCGCGGGCGAGGTTCTCGCGTTGGCTGCGGAGCACAATGTACCCGGCACGAGAATCGGCACCGTGGGCCCGCACCGGGGTACCTTTTCCGTCTCGGCCCCCCTTGGCTTCATCCGGGTCCAGTCCTCCGAGATCGCCCGGCGCTATCGAGAGGCCCTTCCCGCCCTCATGGAGGCAGATCAACCATGACCGCGTCCCGCGGCACTCCGCAGGACCGACCCGTAGACATTCTCACCACCGAACTCGACGAACTGCCACGCGAAGAGTGTGGGGTCGTGGGGATCACAGGCGTCGAGGGGGCGGCGGAGCTCACCTTTCTGGCTCTGTACGCGTTGCAGCATCGGGGCCAGGAGTCCGCAGGCATCTGCGGAATCGACGACGAAGGCACCGCACGGGTTCGGAAGGGACAGGGCCTCGTCGCGGACGTCTTCTCGGCCGAAGACCTCACGGCGATCGACGGTGACACGAGCGTGGGGCACGTGCGCTATTCCACCGCGGGTGGTAGCCGCTCCCAGAACGCACAGCCGATCGTCGTCCGCTACTCCAAGGGGGATCTTTCGATCGCGCACAACGGGAACCTCACGAACGCACAGGAGTTGCGGGATCGGCTGGTGGAAGAAGGCGCGCTCTTCCAGACGACCTCGGACTCCGAGGTCATTGTCCACCTCATCGCCAGATCGCGCCACGAAACCGTGGAAGCTCAGGTGGACGACGCGCTCACCCACCTCGAGGGCGCGTTCTCACTGGTCATCTCGATCGGCAAGGTCCTCTACGCGAGCGTGGATCCACGCGGCTTCCGCCCCCTCGTGCTGGGGCGAAAGGGAGAGGGGCACATAGTCGTGTCCGAAACGTGCGCCCTGGATATCATCGGCGCCGAGTTCGTGCGGGACATCGAGCCGGGCGAGGTCCTCAAAATCCATGGCGGGAGCGTCGAGCGGCTCCGGACGCTGCCACCGGCACCCCGGGTCGCACCATGTGTCTTCGAGCTGGTCTACTTCGCGCGACCGGACTCCAGCATCTGGGGCGTACCGGTGGACCGCGCTCGCCGCGCCTTCGGGCGCCAGCTGGCGAAGGAGCATCCGGTCGAGGGGGACTGCGTCATCTCCGTGCCGGACTCGGCGAACTCTGCCGCCCTCGGTTACGCGGAAGAGAGCGGGATCCCGTTCGAGTTGGGCCTGCTTCGTAATCACTACGTGGGACGGACGTTCATCCGACCCGCACAGGCGGACCGGGACTTCGGAGCCCGCATCAAGTACAACCCGGTGAAGGAGGTCATTGCCGGGAACAAGGTCATCGTCGTCGATGATTCGCTCGTGCGAGGGACGACTTCCAGCTCGCTGGTCAAGTTCCTGATCGAGGCCGGAGCCCAGGAGGTCCACTTCCGGATCGGCAGCCCACCCGTGCGATTTCCCTGCTTCTACGGGATCGACATGCCTTCGCGGACCGAGTTGATCGGTGCCACCAACTCGGTGGAGGAGACCGCGGAGATCCTAGGGGTCGACTCGCTTGGATACCTGTCGCTGGCCGGCATGCTCGAGGCGGTGCAAGGGCACGGGCCTTTCTGTGATGCCTGCTTCTCCGGGAACTACACGGCCCCGCTCGTCGATGTCGAACGCGGTCTGGTGTCGATCCAGAACCCCCCTGGCTGCTGAGTCGAGCTGAGTCGAGCCGAGACGAACTGAGCGCCGTACCCGTTTTGCCCCCTCGTTTCGTCTACCCGTCGATCTCCAGGGTATCGAGGACCCGGGTCCGCAGAGCATTGCCGTCCTGATCCACTCCTACCGCTACCAGGTGGGCCAGCCCAGGAGCCACGTTCGAGTTCGGGCTCCAGTCCATCGTCCAACTCCAGCGTCGCCCGGTCGGTCCCGTTCCCTCCTCCAGCTCGACCGTCTCGCTAACGCCGATCCACTCCGGCTCGCCGCCGTCGTGGACGAGGAGGAAGTGGACTTTGGAGAAGGGCCGCTCGAACGTCCCTTCGTTCCCGGCGGCTTCCGCCGTGAGCGTGGCAAGCTCTGGTATCGTTTCGTCACAGGTCGAAGCCTCGCCGGATCGGCAGACCCGGGGCACGTCCACTCGCAGGGACCAGTCGGCTACCCCTTCGTCCAAGCCACGCTCGCTCACCGAGAAACTTCGGGGAGAGAACCCATTCAGGTCCGCGAGCGGGGTGCTGCGCGTTCCGAGGTTTCCCGCCGCATCCACGGCCACGATCCTAGCCCCCGACAGCCCGTTGGGGGTTCCGGAGGGCGGATCCGCCTCTGCGCCCTCGACGACATCCTCGAGCCCGATCAGGAGAGGTACGCTGTGAGTCAATGTCGCGGTGGGCACGAGATCACCGTCGAACGGGAGACCGAGGACCGCGGGTTCCCCCGGGGCAACGATCCAGGGAGCTCCGGCGGCGCCGAACTCAAGGCTCACCCACCCACGGTCCAGGTCCACGTTGTCGGACACCAGCGCCGCGAAGGTCGCCGGGGCGCCCGCGACGAACGATCCCGGGAGCTGCGTGATCGAAGGAATCGTGGGGGACGAGGTGTCCAGAAGGATCGTTCGGGACTGCGGGTTGGACCGGTTCCCCGCCCGATCGAGCGCAATGCTCTCGTACGTCAGGTATCCTTCGACCCCCGTTGGCACGGGCCGGGCCAGACCGTCCTCACCAGCGATACAGCCCGACGTCCCTCCGCCGGGGAAGATGCATTCGTCCGTCGCATCGCCTCCGCTCGCTCCCGGCGCATCCAGTCGGACCGTGGCCCGTGACGGCAGTGGGCCGGTTCCGGATACGGGATCGGTGACGGCGATCACCCAGGCCGATCCCGGGACCGGATTGACGGAGTGTTCCGGCACGCTGGCCGGGCTGAATCCGAGCTCAGGGAGAGCCAGATCGACCCCGAACACGGCGCCGCGCGGGTTCGAGAGAGCGTTCCCGGGCGTCGGCGCGAGTGCCGACAGCGTTCGATTTCCGAGAGCGTCGAGAGCCAACACGACGGCCCGGTAGGCGGAGTTGCCCTGGGTGGCGGAAAGATCGCCCCCGACCAACACCTCGGGTCCGTTGGCGATCTCGTCGTCGGAGAGTGCGGCATCTCCCGCGTGCACCCGCCCGGTCACGCCCCCGACGCCCGTGTCGCCCGCAAGCTCCACAGCCTGCGCGAACTCGAACTCCGCTCCCACCCAGTTCTGGAGACAGCAGTCGCTCTCGCCCGACTGGACGGGAAGTCGGAAGGTCGCAGCCTCCGGACCCAGGTTGTCGATCCGCACCTCTGGTCCGATCGTAGCCGGGACCCCCGGAACGCTCGCCCCATCCTCGTATCTCGCGGTAATGACACGGAATCGGTCCGTCATCCCCACAGGAGTCTGGTAGTCGGCCACGTTGTCCACGGCGGCAGGTCCCACTTCCTCGAACACGACATCGATCGGAGCCGGTCCCGCCCCGCTGCGGACCTTGAGCTGGCTGCCCCCAGTCCGGCGCAATCCCACCGTCACCGACGTCACCTTGCGGGAGGGGTCATACAGCACCGGAAGAACCCTGACGGTAAGGGGCCCGCCCATCCACTCCTCCCCGTCGTCGCCTGGAAGCGGGCCCTCACCCGAAACCACGCTTCCGGTGAAGGTATTCGAGTTGCGGAGCTGGACCGGAACCGACGCAAGCCAGGCCGACGGCCCCCCTTCCTCGGTCGCGAGGCGGGCGGTCAGAAGGCGAGGTCCGTTCGGGAAGGCTACGTCGCCCGTGGCTTCGTCGAACTGTGCGGTGTTCACGCTCAGAACGATGTCGAAGGGCGCGGTCGAATCCGCCACCCCTCCCGCCTCATCCCCGATCTGCCCCGGAGTCGGGAGATCCCCGTCGAAGAGCTGCTCCCCCACGATCTCTTCACCCATCAGGAGCTGAACGGAGCTCAGGGTGTCTTCTCCGCGGTCCACCGTGAGGGTGACATCGATCCTTCCACGGAGGTTCTGGAGATCCACCGGTTCGGTTCCCCCCGTGGCGGTCCGCCGGACGATGGATCGGATCACGACCGAGGCCGTGAGCTCGGCCGACCCTTCGAAGGTCACGAGCCGACTCTCGCCGGTCGACAGGTCGACGGTCTGCCGAGTCCCGGGAAAGGAGACGGACTCCGGGAGCCCCGAGAGCTCCACCTCGTAGGATCCTGCACGGAGACCCGTGAACTGGAAGGCCCCTCCCTCGGCGGTCAGGGTCGTCTTCGACTCGACCCCTTCGAGCCCGACCGTGATTCCGGCAAGCCCCTGGGAGCCGGCAGTGACCGAGCCGGAGATCGACGCGGTCCGAATGAAGTTGCCCAGAAAGTCCACGGTAACGGTCTGGCTCCCCGAGACGACCGCGGTCCGGGACGTGGCGGGGAAGGAGGCATCTTCCGGGACATTTCGCACCGAGACGACGAACGCGCCGGGGGGGACTTCATCGAAGGTGTAGCGACCCGCGGGATCCGTGATCGCAGTGCGGGTCTGCGGTCCCGTAAGCTCCACGGTTACGCCGGATACGCTACCCCCTTCCACCATCACAACCCCCCGCACCTCCCCTTCCGGGGCGGTCACGGTCCCTTCTTCACAGCCGACGACCAGGGCCGGAAATAGAAGGAAAAAAAGGAAGAGCCGGAGTCGGTACATCCCGGGGCACCTGCGATCGAGCGACATGTGGACGGGGGTTCTCCCGTGGACCGGGAGTTCCTCACAGAACAGACCTCTACCTGTGTCGTGCAAATAAAGTGCCACGCCACAGGAAGGATGGAGAGCCCCACAACGCGGCGGTCCGGCGAGAGTCCGGACGCGCCGGCCCCCCCGGGGCCGCACCGAACTCAGATTTCTGAGCCCTCGCCGGAGATCTCCGGCGCATCGCCGGACGCCAGGAACTCCTCTGCAAGCGAAACCAACTCCGCGGCTCCCACGAACAGGGGGATGCGCTGGTGGAGGTCCTGGGGCTGGATGTCCAGAATCGCCTGCCGGCCGTCCGACGCTCCGCCGCCCGCCGCCTCCGCGATCATTGCGAGCGGAGACGCCTCATAGAGAAGTCGGAGCTTCCCCTCCGGACTCTCGCGGTCGGACGGGTACATGAAGATGCCGCCACGAAGGAGGGTACGGTGGAAGTCCGCCACCAGTGAGCCTATGTACCGTGACGAGAAGGCCCCCGAGGGAGCGGTGGGCCAGCGTCCACCTTCCGCGTGCTCGCCCTTGAGATGCCGGACGAATGCCTGCATGGAAGCGTCCCACCTCGGGGCATACGCCTCATTGACGGAGTAGGATCGCAGCGAAGGTCGCGGGATGCGGATGTCCGGGTGGCTGAGGATGAACTCGCCGATGGAGGGATCGAGGGTGAACCCGTGGACCCCGCTTCCGGCCGTATAGACCATCATCGTGGAAGAGCCGTAGACCACATATCCCGCCGCGAGCTGATTTCGTCCGGGCTGGAGGCAGTCGTCCAGGCTCCCTCGCTCCGCCGCCGTGACTTTCCGGTGGATCGCGAAGATGGTCCCGATCGAGACGTTCACGTCGATGTTGGACGATCCATCCAGCGGATCGAACACGAGCACGTAGTCTCCGGCCGGAAACTTCTCCGGGATCGGAATGAAGTCCTCGCACTCCTCCGACACCATGCAGCAGAGGTGACCAGTATGGTCCATGGCCCGATAGATCACGTCCTGGGCGAACACGTCGAGCTTCTGCACCGATTCACCCTGCACGTTCTGGTGTCCCGCGCCTCCGAGGATGTCGATCAGGCCCGCCATGTTGACCTGGCGGGAAATGACCTTGGCGGCGAGCGCGATGTCGGTGAGCAGGTCGCTGAACGCCCCCCGAGCTTCCGGACGCCGCCGCTCCTCCTCGATGATGTGGCGTTCGATCGTAACGATGTGCGTGTCGGCGCGATTCTCTTGCATGCGGATCGGCTTGGGGTTGCAGTCGTAGTAGAGGACATTCTACGGCCGGCGACCACGAAATTGGAAGGGCCGATACTGCACGGGCGTCAGGGTGGCCCGGCAGACTCCACCGTGCCGTTCGATCGGATCGTGAGCTGGATGTCGCCATCTCGATCGGTACGGTACATATCGGTGCCCGCATCCTGCAGCCGCCGCACCACCTCGGAGTGTGGATGCTCGAACTGGTTGCCGTCTCCGACCGGAATCAGGGCCACGGAGGGTCGTGCGCGCTCCAGGAGCTCGTCGGACGTGGATGTCCGGCTCCCGTGGTGACCGACCTTCAGGACCGTGAGATGAGGCACTTCGTCGAGAATCCGCCGCTCCACCCCCGCCGGAGCGTCACCCGTCAGAAGGACGGCCGCCTCGCCCCATTCGAGGAGAAGCACCACGGAGAGGTCGTTCTCGTCCGAGAGACGGTCCCGATCCAGGGTCCCGGGATCGGGATGGAGCACACGTACGCGCACCCCGTCCACCTCGAAACTCTGGCCATCCAGCGCCGGCCACCACGAAGCACCACTTGAGCGAGCCGCTTGCAGCACCGCGAGATAGTCGCTCGAACCGACGGCCCACGACGGATCCAGAACGCCCCGGACATCCATCTCGGATAGAAGGGCGGGCGCACCTCCGATGTGATCCAGGTGGGGATGGGTGAGTACGATCGCCTCGAGGTCGCGGGCTCCCTGCCTGCGAAGATAAGGAAGAACGCGACGGACCCCCGCGTCGAAGCTGGAGCTTCGGGGGCCCGTATCCACCAGCGCCCACCGGCCGGAGGGGAACCTCAACGCAACGGCATCCCCCTGTCCCACATCGATCATGTGCAACTCCAGCGCCCCTCGGAGGGGAAGAACGGGAAGCAGGAGCACGATCGCGACGCCGGCTGTCGTCGCCGCAACATGCCTTACGGTCGGACCGATGCGGCCCGCCGACCCGATCCATCTGAGGAAGAAGTGCACGATCGCTCCGGCCCCCAGGGCGGCGATCAGATCGTCCCGGGCCACCCAGAAGGAGGCCCCCGGGAGCGAGGACACCCAGAGCACGAACCGTGCGACCCCCTGAAGGAGGAGTCCGGTGCCTCCGGCCAGGAACTCCCCTGCTCCGCCAGGAAGGAGGGAGAGCAGGAGGCTGGCTCCGATCCCAGGTATGGCGGTGGCGACCACGGGAGCGATCACGACGGTGGCGAGGATCCCGAGCAGGGAAATCCGATCGAAGTGCCAGGCAACCAAAGGAAGGGTCGGAAGTGTGGCTGCGATTCCGGCAACGATCCCATCGGCTCCTCCCCGGACGAGCCGCAGCCCGGGACTTCGGGCGCGAGCCGCGGGAAGGGTCGTCCCGATCCACCGGAGCCAGATCCTTTCGAGACCCCGAGCCACCGGCTCGCGAAGGAGGACGAGCCCCCCCGTGCCCGCGAAGGAGAGTTGGAAACCGATCGACCCCATCCACCGAGGGTCGACGGCCAACAGTAGCAGAAGCGCGGTCCCGAGGGCGCCCGAGGTCACGACGGGCCGTCCCCTCAGGCGTGCAGCGGCCAGCAGAGAGAGGATCAAGGCGGCTCTCACGGCGGCGTCCGGGCCCCCGATTCCGACCACATAGGCCCAGCACCCGAGCACGGCTCCGACCTCGGACGGTCGACGGCGAGCGCCAACGATCCGAAACAACCCCAGAAGCAATCCGGCTACGACCCCGACGTGAAACCCGGATATGGCCAGGAGATGTGCCGTCCCCGAGAGTGCGAACGCCTCCCGGAGGTCCGGGTTGAGGTGCTCGCGCCGGGCCAGAACCAGGGCCTCCACGACGGGACCCTCCTCCTCCCCCCATAGGGCGAAGATCCGGTCCTGAACGCGGCCCCGCAGGGAGAGTGCAAATGCCCTCAGGCCGGGAGTGGGAGCAGGACTCCAGCCGTCCCGTACGCGGAGGATACCCGACCACTCGGCCCACTGTGAGCGCGGGAATTCCCGCCCTTCCCATCCCGCCTGGATCCGGATGCGCGTCCCTGCCGGCGGAAGCTCCTCCTGCTCGTAGACGAGGGCCCGGACCACGGCCCGACAGCCGTTCGGCGCACCGCTCTCGATCTGGAAGGGAAGGCTCGTCCCCGGAGCCGTTCGGGTCAGGAAACGACCTTCGATCGCGGCCTCCCATCGCCTCGGGAGGTGGAGCCGGCAATCCGTCGAGACGGCCCGTTGGGTGGCGACTCCGGCGATCAGGCCCGCCGTGGCCAGGGTCGCGAGTGCTCCCAGGGGCCATGGGCGATGCAATAGGAGAACGAGACAAGCGGGGAGGAGAAGGAGGGGGAGTCCCGTCGGAACCGGGCTGGTGGAGAGGGCAAGGCCGACTCCGGACGCGTAGGAGAGGGCCATCCACGCGACCGGCGGGAACCGATTCGTCAGTGTGGCTCTGCTCGCTTCCAGAAGGGAGTGATCATCTTAGAAAGGCGTCTGCGGCCTCCCGATGGAGGTTGGGGCTCGGGCCGGTCGATGGTTGCTCAGCCGTTCGGCCCGTCCTCGTTGCGGGAAGCGAACAGATCCTGCTGGTTCCGATCCCTGGGCGCTCTCTCGTCACGAGCCTCGGCCTCCAGCCGCTCCCGAAGGAAACGGCGCACCTTCAGATCGGAGTGGATGCCGGCGAGAAGCATCACGAGCATACCGACGAATAGCCCGCCGAACGCTACATACGTCAGTGGAATTCGCCGGAACGTCCGGAAGCCGAGATCCAGGGTCACGAACTCGCCGCCGTTCGCACGTGCGAAGAGCATGACGAGGGCGAGAACGACCAGGACCACGAGAGCCCCGGTAAAGCGACTCACGTTGCGGCGGCCGCCACCGGAGACCGGACCAGCCGACCCCAGAAAGTCGCTCCCGTCGTGCCGGTCAACTCGACTTGTGCATAGTCACCTACGGAAGCTCCTTCGGCCGGGAAGGTCACCACCTTGTGCCTCCGCGTCCGACCGAGAAGGTCCCCGGGATCACGCCCGGGCTTCTCGATGAGGATCTCCTCCACCCGCCCCACCTCGCCCCGGTTGATCTCGGCCTGGATTCCGCGAGCGACCCCGATGAGCTCCTCGAGTCGTTCCTGTGCGACCGGGTCGGGCAGGAAATCGTCGTCCGGAAGGCGTGTAGCCGGAGTTCCCTCGCGCGCCGAGTACTTGTAGGTGAACGCGTCGTCGAAGCGCACCTGACGCATCAGATCGAGGGTCGCGTCGAACTCCTCCCGCGTCTCGCCCGGGAACCCGACGATGATGTCCGTGGAGAGCGCGATGTCGGGCAGCGCGGTTCGTACCATGTCCACCGTTTCCATGAACTTCTCGACCGTGTAACGCCGGACCATCCGCTTGAGTGTCCGATCGCTTCCGGACTGGGCCGGAAGATGAAGTTGCTCGCAGACCGCGGGCTCCGTCGACATCACCTCGACGAGCTCGGGAGTCACGTCGTTCGGGTGCGGAGACGTGAATCGCACCCGGCGGATTCCATCGACGCGGCCCACCGCCCGCAGGAGCCCGGGAAAGCTCCACTGCCCGGACCGATACGAGTTCACGGTCTGTCCCAGCAGCGTAACCTCGCTCACTCCGGTCTCCGCAAGCGAACGAACCTCGCGGAGGATGTCGTCCGCAGTGCGATTCTTCTCTGGACCCCGCACGTAGGGCACGATGCAGAACGTGCATCGGTGGTCGCATCCTCGCTGGATGGGAATCCACGCGGAAACCGAGGTCCGCCGTCGCTGCTCCAGACCCTCGTAGTTCTCGGAATCGTCCAGCTCGAGGACCGCGAGCTGAACACGGTTCCTCCCGGATCGAGAGGCCCCGAGTCCACCCGGCGGAGGAGGTGACTCGCCCCGCTGGATCGACTCGAGTCGCTCAGGCAGGGAACGATAACCGTCCGGGCCCATCACCAGATCCACGTAGGGCGCCTTCTCCAGGAGGTCCGCCCCCATCCGCTGCGCCATACACCCGGTCACGCCGAGCAGCAACTCCGGTCTTTCCTTCTTCAGACCGTTGAGTTGCGCCACTCGACCCAGGACGCGGCGCTCTGCGTGATCCCGGATCGCGCACGTGTTCACGAGGATGACGTCCGCCTCCTCCGGCGCTGAGACGATCTGGTAGCCTCCGGACTCCAGCACACCCTCCATCAACTCGCCGTCGGCGATGTTCATCTGGCACCCATACGTCTCGACGTAGGCGCGTCTGGGTCTGTGCTCGTTCATGTCCATCCCGCTGAACGTATTCATGTCGCTAAGTGAACGAACGTTTCGGGGTCAGATCAATAGCGAGATCGTCATCGGACCAGCGCAGGATCCCGCCTCGGAGGCGCTCCGGGCCCCGGAGATGTCCGGTACGTGCTCGACTCTGGGCAGCCCACGCCTCCCTGTCATCCAGCGACACCCTCGCCCGAAGGTAGTCCCCGGTGAGCGCCGAGTTCCCTTCCCCTTCGAGGATGACGACCGCCGGATCTCCCGCCCGTGCCCGACGGTGGTGGCGTCCTTTCACGTCCACCAGCTCCCTGAGCTCGCGACTCCGTTCGCCGGCCACACGCTGAGGTACCGGATCGCTGCGGTTCTGGGTCTCCGCTGCCGTCTGCTCCCGAGGCGAGAACGGAAAGACGTGCAGATAGGTATAGGGCAGTTCCTCCACCAGAGCCACGGTATCCCGGTGATCCGCGTCGGTCTCTCCGGGATACCCCGTGATGATGTCGGCTCCGAGGCCGAGGACCGGCAGACGGCCGGCGATCTCGAGGGCACGGGCTCGGTACATGTCACGCGTGTACCACCGGCGCATCCGTCGAAGCACCGGGTCCGCGCCACTCTGCAGCGGCATGTGGAGATGTGGAGCGAGTCGACCGCCCGAGTCGGCCAGGAGATCGAGAAGCAGGTCGTCGATCTCGGTCGCCTCGACGCTTCCCAACCGGAACCGGGTCTGGTGGACTTCCTCCAGGAGCCGGACTACGAGCCCGGAGAGGGAGCACGAGCGCTCGAGGTCCCGTCCGTAGTGCCCGATGTGGATCCCCGTCAGGACGATCTCGCGGTGCGTGGCCGAGAGTGCGCGGGCCTCGCGTACGATCTCGTCCGGCGACCGCGAGCGGCTCGCTCCGCGGGCCAGCCGTGTCGCACAGAACGAACACTTGCGATCGCAGCCGTCCTGGATCTTCAGCCACGCCCGACTCCGTCCCTCCCGGCGAAGGAGAATCTCCCCGGCAACGGGTTCGCCGTCCATCCGGTCCAGCGACGTCCGGGCCCCAAGCTGGACCAGCCTCGGCCGGGAGCGGGCCGAGGCCTCCGCGATCTCCACGGCGTCGTGCCCCCCGACAACGGATGCCACTTCGGGCAGCGCCCTGTAGTCTCCCGCACGCAACGCGGCCGAGCAGCCGACGACGACGATCTCAAGTTCGGCCTTCCGCCGATGCACCGCCCGGATTCGGCTACGGGCCTGTGCATCCGCCTGGCTCGTGACCGTGCATGTGTTCACTATACAGACGTCGGCGTCCTCCACGCGACCGACGGTCTCGGCTCCCCGGGCTTCGAGTTCTTGCCGGATCCGTTCGGTATCGTACTGGTTGGCCTTGCAGCCGAAGGTCTCGTATACCACCCGCATGGTCGGAAGCGCCCCGATCAGCCCGAGGAGATGCGGACCGTGAATGTGATCCGCCAGAAGCTCTCCGAGAGAAGGCCCCCTTCACGTGTCCCGCGCTCCACCCCGAGGTCCGAACGGGCTCGTGGATCCTCCTCCCCCTCGACCTCCACCAGATTGAGCCCGAAGCCGCCGGAGAGAGTGCGCTCGAAGGCCGCCGCTCCGCCGGACTCGAACGGAAGATCCCGATGGCGCGCCCCCAGGCGAAGCGGGAACGTCCGCCCGAGGACCGTGCTCCCTCCCCACTCCACGCCGCCTCCATAGCTCCACGTGGCCCCCTTCGAGGCCGCTTGCTCGAGATCCTCGTTGATGTCGCTCCAGTCCGCGTACGCACCGGAGAGATGGAGGGACAGGTCTTGCGTGAGCCCGACGGTGCCGCCGCCATGGAGCTGGAGCGGGACCGAGTATTCGCCGCTCACGTCCGCATCGCTGCCGGACGGCTCGAGCGTGAGGTCGTCGGACCAGATGACCGATCCGCCGACGCGCACCAGCGGAAGCGGGTCCCAGATGGCTCCGACGCCGGCGAGGACTCCGGAAGCCCGCAGTCGACCCCGGACGCCGAAGGCGCCGAAGTCCTCCGAAACCTGGCCCGTGGCCTGGATCGTCCGGGTGAAACTACGCTCGATCGTTCCCACATGGGTTCCGAACGTCATGCCCACCGCCAACGAAGGTACGATCCGCCGGGCCCAGCCGACCTGCACCCGTCCGATGCCCCCGTCCGAACGATACACGTCCAGGGCCGGGACCTCCTCCCCGCCCAGGACCAGCGTCCGCTCGAGACGAACCTCCCACTCCTGGTCGAAGAAACTACCTGCCTGGACGGAGAACACGTTCGCTCCGAGGGGATAGGAGACGGCAAGGGTGGGGAACCGGGTGAAGCCCGCCTCCCGACCGTCCGTCAGTGTCGTCGTGGCCGGCCGGAGGCTGGCCGATATGCTCGGCAGTCCCAAACCGGCACTGGCCGCGGGATCCATCGGGGAGACGTTCCAGCCGGTCAGCCCGATTCCGGCGCTCCCCAGGCCCCGGGCACGCGCCCCCAGAGGATCGATCGGGAGCCCGAGTCCCTCCCGCGCCATCAGGGACTGCGCCTGCGCCCGTTCCGGTAGACCGAAACCGACCGCCCCGATGCCCAGGGTGACCAGAGCGAGGGCGAGGCAGCCGGCCGATGAGCCGGGGGCGAGGCCGCGCACAGTCGAACTGGATCGTGGAGACGGCTTCATGGCAGCGTCAGCCCTTCGGAGAGCGTGAGGATGAGGCGGAGATAGGGTTCGAACTCGGAGCCCGGGCCGTAGAAGACCGCCGGCTCGAGAGTCGCGGGCTCCTCCCTTCCAGCCAGGATCGCGAGGGTGGACGAGGGAGGGTCGGCGCCCTCTCCCGGTTCCGCCAGGAGGGTCCTCAGGTAGGACGAAAGAGTGAGTTCGACCGGAGTCCGTACGTCTGCGTCGAAGAGCCCGGGGGCCAGAACCCTCTCGCGGGCCAGGCATCCTACGACGGAACAGCCCAGCGGTGAGCGAGGAAGCCGATCGGGACTCAGCACGGGCCGCATCTCGACGGGGACGGAGTCGAGGGGGGTGAGACCGGGGGACACCCCGGCGTGGGTATAGAATCCCAACCCGGCGTAGACGATCCGCTCGGGCCGGAGCTCCACCGGGCACGCGATGCGTTGGCAGACCTCCGGGCCCGGATCCACGGCGTCCGGCAACGTCAGACGGATGGCGGCACGATGCGCAGGTGTGCCCCCGATCCGAAAACCGTCGGCGAGAGGGGGATCCTCCGGGGCGTACACGAACGTGCTCGTCACGCTCGCCGGGGCGGTGATCACGAGAGTGTCGGGATTGATCGAAGGCCGGACCGTCACCACCAGACTCGCGTTGAGCACCCGGTTCCTCGATCCCGATGTCGTCGTCGTCAGACGGACTCCGGTGTCGCTCCGATCGGGGTCCGTCCACTCGGCCACGGTGGACGAGTCGATCTCGAAGCGGAGGGTGTCGCTCGCGCTCGGAGACCAGTTCCGGACCCCTATCGGCCGCACGGGGCCGCCCCCGGGCTCGGCCCACGGGGTAGTCGTGCCCACCGTGTCCACGGCGAACTCCCACGTCGCAGAGCCGGGGTCCCAGGAGCTCTCGAGCGCCTCGGCATGGATGGCAACGATCTGTGGGCCCCGTACGGACACGGTATCCAACTGGAGGACGAGCTCACCGGAGACCGGAACGTACATGGAGTCCGGCTGCGCGGTCCCGGACCCGATCGGGCGGGCGTTCACGGACCCGGGCAGTTCTCCAAAGCGCACGAGAGTGCGAGCTTCGAGGTCCCCTCCCCACTCGAATGCGATGTACCGCCGCGCAAGATCGGCGTTGTTCCCGAAGCCCGAGAAGGTCTGCAGGTCCTCGGCGAACTCGGAGAACGGAAGCTCGACTTCGAACGTCTCGGCCTCGATCGGGACCAGGCTTCCATCGTCGGAAGTGGGAGTCGCGTCCGTGCACCCCGACGCGGCGACGCACAGCGCCACGGCGATCGATTCCACTCGTCGACTCGTCACTCGAACATCCTTTTGACCACTCCTTTGACCACTCTTTTGACCACTCCCTGCCTCCCTTGGTGGATCCGGATCCGCACCGTCGGGCGGTCCGTCCTCATTGAATGCCCGTGTCGGGGGCGTCGGGCTCGTCCGCCGACGACCACAGGCGTGGCAGCCGAGCAGAGAGCCCGGTCAGAATCTCGTAGCTGATCGTTCCGGCGAGTCCGGCAACCTCGTCCACCGAGATGGATTCCGTACCGGACCGACCCAGGAATGTAGCCTCGTCACCGATCCGGACATCCGCTTCCGGAAGATCGGTGATGTCTACCACGGTCAGCCCCATGGAGATCCTTCCTACGATTCGCACCCTGCGCCCGGCCACGACCGCCTGGCCTCGGTTTCCCAGGCACCTCGGCAACCCGTCGCCGTAGCCGATCGCCACGGTCGCCCATCGCTCCGGCCGCGTAGCGCGGTACGTGGCTCCATACCCGAGCGTGGTGCCCGGAGGAACCTCGCGAACGAGGACGATCCGGGCCCGGAGCGAGACGATCGACTCGGGTGCGGGCAGGTCGCTCCCGATTCTGCCGCCATAGAGGAAGATCCCCGGCCTCACGAGGTCTCCAGCAAGCCTCGAAGATCGGAAGAGCGCGGAGGAGTTGCACAGATGCTCGACCCATTTTCCGGCCCGCATCCCGCTCAACGCACGGGCCGCGGCGGCGAACCGCTCCGACTGGACGGTCACGGCGTCCGCGTCCGGATCGCTCGCCGAGTGGAAGTGGGTGAAGAGCCCGGTCCATTCGACCCGGTCGGAGGTACGGGCGATCAGGTCCGGTCCCCATCTTCCAACCTCCCTCCAGTCGAATCCGGCGCGGCCCATGCCCGTATCGACCTCCGCGTGGAGTCGCACGGATCGGTCCGACCCGTCCAGTGCGCCCACGATCCGGTCCACCTCGCCCATGCTCGAAACGGAGAGCTCGAATGCGCCCGCCACTGCGACGTGCACGTCGCCGGGTGGAAGCGGGTTGAGGATCAGAACCGGACGGGTGACTCCATGCGTCCGGATCGCCTCGGCCTCCCTCACCTCGGCCACACCGTATCCCCAGGGATCCGATCTCTCGAGGACCCGCAGGACGGGCCCGAGTCCCAGACCGTACGCATTCGACTTCACGACCGGGAGGACGCGTCCCCCCCCGCCCACGAGCCCCGCGACCCGGGCCATGTTCCGGTGGAGGGCCGATCCGTTGATCTCCACCCAGGCGCGGCTGCGTAGGTCGGTTGACATGGTCGCACAAAGATGCGAGAAAGTACCTTCCGAGCAAGCATACGCGCCTCAGCGCCCCGGAAGGCCCCCGATGAAGGATCGCGAATCGAGCAGCCACGAGACCGTCCGATCCGCCGATTCCCACCCGGAGGCGGGCAACCCGTCCCGCGACCTCTTCGATGCCGGAGAGGCCACACTGGATCGCGCTCTCGTCCTGGTGGAGTACCTGCGTGCCCACTGCCCGTGGGACCGGAAACAGACCGCCCGTTCGCTCGTCCCCCACATGCTCGAGGAAGTGCATGAGACCGTGGACGCGATCCATGCGGACGATCCCGATTC
>JBBDIV010000012.1:0-8139 GCA_040880225.1 Gemmatimonadota bacterium | reverse complement strand
GGAGTCCTCCACGAACCGGTTGGCCAACCGGGCGACCACCTCGTTCGTGTTCATGTTGGACGAGGTTCCGGACCCGGTCTGATACACATCGACCACGAACTCGTCGTCCCACCGCCCCTCCGCGACTTCCGTGGCGGCCTGCGCGATCGCTGACGCCACCTTCCCGTCCAGGTGTCCCAGATCGCCATTCGTCTCAGCCGCCGCACGCTTCACGATTCCGAGCGCCTGGATCATTCGACGGCCGAATCGCTGCCCGCTGATCGGGAAGTTCTCGACAGCGCGCTGAGTCTGCGCACCGTACAGGGCGTTGAAGGGGACCTTCACCTCACCGAGGGAATCCCTCTCCGTCCGAAAATCCTCTGACATCCGTTGGTTCTCCCTGCGCGGCTCGAAGGCCGACGCGGTTCTTGGGTTCAGCGCTCGGAGCGCATGCTCACGATTTCGGTGGCCGGCTTGGACGGATCTCGATCCGGCTCGGGAGGGCGCGGGACGGGAACTCCAACAGATCCAGGACGGCCTGCGCCACGTCCCCGGGTGTGAGCCTCCAGTCCTTCGAAGGGTCCGGAGCCTCTCCGAAGAAATGGGTGTTCACACTCCCGGGCATGATACAGGAGACGCGCACGCCCTCGTGCCGCAGATCGAGCATCATGGCCTCGGTCATTCCCAGCAGACCCCACTTGCTCGCGTTGTATCCGACCCCTCCGGAGAAGGTGTTCCGGCCGGCCAGCGAGCCGATATTTACGATCCAGCCCCCACTTGCGATCAGGTGGGGCACCGCAGCTCTCGAGCAATGAAACACCCCATCGAGGTTCGTTCGGATCTGGAGGTCCCAGTCCGCGGGATCCATCTCCTGGATGGGTGCGAACCGGCCCAATCCCGCGTTGTTGACGAGAAGGTCCAATCTCCCGAATTGTTCGACCGCACCCGCCACGAGGTCGGCGCAGGCGTCCGGGTCGCGCACGTCACAGGGGATCGGGAACGTTTCTCCCGCGCCGCCCCGGCCCAGCCGCCGAGCTACCTCTTCGACGTTCGAGGCCGTGCGACTCGACACCACGACCCGATCTCCCCGCCGAACGAGGGCCTCCGCGATCGCGAGCCCGATCCCCTTCGTGCTCCCCGTGATGACCGCGACCAGAGGATCCCGCCTGGGCATGTCCGTCTCCACTTTCTCTACCGATTCGATGGATCCCCCTTCCGGCGGCCCGACCGCCCGATTAGGATCGCGGGGAGCCGCACGAGGACCGGCCGACGCCGACGATCGCGACGCGACGGCCCCCCGCAGGACCCTGCACTACCACGCCGGGGCTCAGGCGTTTCGTCGCGTGAAATATCATTCACGATCCACCAAGAGGCACACCCACCTTGAGCAACGCAACTTCCGGAGATTCCATGGAGGGACCCCGAGTGGCCCTGGTGACCGGGGGGGCGGTCCGGGTGGGCCGTGCGATCACCCTCGGATTGGCCGAGGCCGGATACGACATCGTGGTCAACTACCACCGCTCCAATGCGGAAGCGCGGTCGGTGTCGAGTCGGGTCGAGGGTCTGGGTCGCCGAGCGGTGGTGGTCGGAGGAGACGTTTCGGCGGTCGACGACGTCGAGCGCATCGCCCGGCTCGTGCGTGAGGAGTTCGGCAGGCTGGACCTTCTGGTGAACAATGCCTCGCTCTTCCCACAGAAACCGCTTCTGGATATCGAAGAGGGGGAGTGGGACCGGGTCATGGCGGTCAACCTCAAGGCACCGTTCCTGATGGTGAAGGCCACATCCGCGCTCCTCACCCGCTCGAGGGGTCGTGTGGTCAACCTCGTCGATCTCTCCGCTTTCCAGCCGTGGGTGGACCACCCCCACCACTCCGTTTCGAAGGCGGCGCTCGTGCACCTCACGAAAGTAATGGCCCGGGCCCTCGCCCCCCACGTTCGCGTAAATGCCATCGCTCCCGGGGCGGTCTTGCTCCCAGACGGCTACGATGAAGAGAAGCGGGAACGCTCCCGCCGGAGCGCCGCGCTCGGAACGCTGGGATCGCCGGAGGACGTGGTGCGGACGGTCCTCTTCCTGGAACGATCCCCCTTCATCACGGGTGAGGTGATCGTCGTGGACGGAGGACGCCTGCTGGGAGGTTGACCCGATGTAGGAGCGGCGAGGGGAATCAGACCTCCTCGGCCACCGGCTCTGCGGCGACATCGGTTTCCGAGTCCACCTCCACCCCGTGCGCGAGCCAGCGCTCCGCCTCGAGGGCCGCCATGCAACCCGTACCGGCGGCCGTGACGGCCTGCCGGTAGTACGAGTCCATGACGTCCCCCGCCGCGAAGATGCCCGGAACGCTCGTTTCTGTGCGCCATGCGGTCGGGGTCTGGATGTAGCCTGTCGGATCGAGATCCAGCTTCCCGGCCAGGAATCCCGTGTTCGGCGTGTGGCCGATTGCGAGGAACAGTCCTCCCACCCTCAGCTCCCGCCGGCTTCCGTCTTCGGTGTCCTGGAGCCGGACCCCGGTGATGAAGTCGTCGCCGAGCACCTCGGTGACCTCGGTGTTCCACTCGACCCGGATCTTGTCGTGGGCGAGTGCGCGCTCGGCCATGATGGGGGATGCTCGAAGCGTGTCGCGCCGATGGATGAGGACCACCTCCCTCGCGAACTTGGCGAGGTAGATCGCCTCCTCCATCGCACTATCCCCTCCCCCCACTACGGCGAGGACCTGTTCGCGGAATGCCGGCAGGGCACCGTCGCACACGGCGCAGGCGGAGACGCCCCCACCGGCCTGGGCCAGACGCTCCTCGTTCGGAAGTCCCAACCAGTTCGCCCGCGCGCCGGTGGCCACGATCACCGCGTGCGCTTCGACTTCCGTGCCCTCCGCCGCGCGGAGGAGGAACGGGCGGCGAGAGGTGTCGACGTCCACGATGTCGTCCGTGATGATCCGGGTATCGAACCGCTGCGCCTGTGCCTTCATCTCCATCATCAAGGTCTGACCATCGACCCCCTCCCGGAACCCCGGGTAGTTCTCCACCTCCGTGGTGAACATGAGCTGCCCCCCCGGAATCATCTCGCGCGAGGGGGCTCCTTCGAAGACCAACGGGTCGAGCCGCGCGCGCGCCGCGTAGATCGCGGCCGTCCAGGCGGCCGGCCCCGATCCGATGATCACCACTCTCTCGGTTCCATTCTCCGACATCATTGCCCCCTGCATCCCTGGCCTCCACTGATCGTGCGCACCCCTCGCGGCGGCGCACCGACCGTTCGATAGCCATTCCGATTCATTTGAACACCTTCATGCTGGTCGAATGCCCCGGATTCACCCGCGCGGAAGGATCGACCCGATGCACGGCGTTGTTGACGGCAATCGCGGCCTCGGCGAATCCCGTGGCGATCAGGTCCAGCTTGCCCTCGTAATCCACGATGTCGCCGGCGGCGTAGATGCCGGAAACGTTCGTCTCCATGAGGGAATTGACCAGAATTCGGTTCTTCTCCAGATCGATGCCCCACTCCTGGATCGGACCCAGATCGGGCTTGAACCCGAGAAAGGTCAGCACCGCGTCGAGCTCCATCTCGGTTCGATCGTGGGTCCGATTGTCGAAGAGAACCGCCCCTTCGACACTTCCGTTGCCGTGGATCTCGGCTACCTCATGGAACAGGCGAAGCTCGAGCTCACCATCCTGCTCGGCCTGCATGAGGCGAGCAACGGACGTCTCGTGCGCACGAAATCGATCCCGGCGATGCGCAAGGACCAAACGCTCGGCCTTCTCCTTGAGGATCAACGTCCAGTCCAGGGCCGAGTCGCCGCCCCCCACGATCAGCACCTTCTTGCCGCGGTACACCTCCGGATCCTTGACGGAGTAGTGAACCCCTCTCCCGAGCAACTCCTGGTATCCGGGCACGTCCAGGCCTCTGGGCTCGAACGCCCCCTTCCCACCTGCGATGAGGAGGGTCTTCGACAGGTACGAACCACTCCTGCACTCGAGGTGGAAGAGGTTCTCGCCCTGACGCACGACGTCGCGTACCTCCTCGTCCAGCACGACCTCGGGCTCGAACTGCATCGCCTGGCTGATCAGGTCGACCGCCAGGTCCTTCGCGAGCACCTTCGGGAATCCACCGACATCGAAAATGTACTTCTCCGGGTAGAGGGCCATGAGCTGACCTCCGAGCTCGGGAAGCGAATCCACGATCCGGGTGGACACCCCACGCATCCCCGCGTAGAAGGCGGCGAAGAGCCCCGTAGGGCCGCCCCCGATGATGGTGATGTCGGTGATCTGGTCTTTGTGTGGGCTCATCGATCGTGTCTCGGGCTACTCTGTGCGACGCTCCGATAGGATACACCGGAATGCCCCCCGGCAGAACCCCGCCCCTGCGATGGTCCGTCCCTGCCATCGCACACCCCCGGGCCGGACCGCGGGGCCGGGTGCCATGGCGTCTCGGAAAAGCCGCGCGCGGCCTCGAAGGTTTCAGGCCGACGAATTCAGGCCGACGACTCGCCTTCCGATCCGGTCGGGGCGCGACCCCCATTGAAGAATTCCGTCCCCCGATACCTCCCGGCCGCTTGGACGGCCAGCAACTTGATCCCGACGGCCGCAGGAACGGCGATCAGCAATCCGACGAACCCGAAGAAGAAGCCGCCGAGCGAGATCGCCAGGAGAATCCAGACGGGATGGAGGCCTGTCGAGTCCCCCAGGATCCTGGGGCTGATCACGGTTCCCTCGAGCGTCTGGGTGATCCCGAACACGAACGCCACCTTGAGCAATGAGACTCCCACCGCCCCACTCGCGAATGCGATCGCCACGGCAGGGATGAGGCTCAGCAGAAGACCCAGGTAGGGCACGAGTCCCAGGACCGCGACCAATACCCCGAGCAGGATCGCGTAGGGGAAGTTCGTGATCCAGAGGCCGAAACCCGTGAGCGTCCCCACACAGACCGCCACCAGGAGCTGACCCCTCAGGTAGGCGGAGAGCAGAACGTCATACTCGCGCAGGAACTCGCGAACCTCTTCCCGATCGCGGGGGATCAGTGCATCGACCGCACCACGCAACCGGCCGTAGTCCCGCAGCAGATAGAAGGCGAGCACCGGGGTGAGCACGAGGTAGCCCAGGACCGAAAGAAAGCTCCCGATCCCCCTCCCGACGCCGAGTGCACCCTCCCAGATGCTGCGGACGAGAGCCTGACCACGCTCCTCCAGGAACGAAACCACGGCCGCCTCGTCGAGCCCCCGAATGCGTTCGACCCACAGGCTCCCGTCCACGCCGGGGAGCCGCAGGCTCAACAGCGTCTCCTCCAGATCCATGAGCAGCCCGGCGACCCGGTCCAGGAAGGTGGGTGCGCTGCGGAGGAGCTCGTTCACCTGCTGGCCGATGAAGGGGAGACCCCAGAGCGTTCCACCCGCGATCGCCCCGATCAAAGGCAACGCGAGCACTACGATCGCGACGGTCCGTCCCATCCGGCGATCTGAATCTCCCTGATCCAGCCGGGCCAACGGGTCCCGACGGGCGATCCAGTCGACCGCCGGATTGAGGACGTAGGCAAGGACCAGAGCGAGCACGAAAGGGGCGAGAAGGAATCCCAGCTCGCTGAAGAGCCAGAAGATGGTGAGCCCTCCTGCCGAGCCGAGCACGGCCCAGAACCAGGAACTTCGATGAAAAGGGAGGAGGGCCGGGATCAAGGCCAGGAAGAGGATGAACGGGTTCAGAACTCCCCACAGGGAATAGAGCAGGAAGCCGAAGAGAACGACGACCGCAGCCCCGGCCACCCCTGCGGACGCGGACGGTCCGTTCCCCTTCCCACTTCCAGAGGTCACGTCAATCCTCCCGCCAGAACGGCTCTCCATCGCGCCAGGTCTCGCGAACCCGCTCGCTACCTCGCTGCAGGATCACCCGGGCGTTGTCATAGGCAATGGTACGCAGGGCCTCCTCCACCAGAAGCCACTTGCATTCGGAGATCCCCTCCGCGACCTCGGGGCGGATGTCGCTCCGAGGGGAGCTCATCAGGAAGAAGCGACAGAACTTGTGGACGAGTCGCCCCCGCTGCCGGAAGGTCCAATCGATCTCTCCCAGGTCGGGGCCCAGGATCAGGTCGCTCAGTCCGGTCTCCTCGCGAACCTCGCGTAGTGCCGCCTGCTGGGAGTCTTCGCCCTCCTCGAGATGGCCCTTCGGCAGTCCCCACTTCCGATACGGATCCCTGATGAGGAGAACATGCGGGCGCCCTTGCACGAGTCTCACCACCACCCCTCCCGCGCTCACCTCGACCACCCGGTCCGGCGCTCTTCGCCTCGCCGGCTTCACCCGGGGGGGTTGGTCCGGTCGCTCGTCTGAGCTCACTCGCAACGCCTCGGCGGCGGGATTGGTGCCGCCATCAGAAAATCGACAGGCGGACGTAGCGGCGAGGGTTCTCCTGGATGTCCTCCAGGAGCGCCCGCAGCTCGTTGAGTGTTCCTTCCACCTCGTTCGCCATTGCCGGGTCGTGGAGCAAGCGACCCAGCGTCCCGTCTCCCGCTTCGACGCCCGCGACGATCGTCTGGACCCGGCTGAAGGTGGAGTCCACCCGGGCGGTCATCTCGCGGATCTCCTGATTCGTTCCGCCGAGCTCGGCGGACAGGGCACGCAGGTTCTGCGAGATCTCGGCCAGGTCCTGGATCGTCGTGGTGATCTCCTCCTGCCCGAGAAGATTGCTCACCAGCTCGAAGGTCGACCGGGTCTGGTCCGCGGCGGAAGTGATCTCATCAGTGGCCTGCTGCACCCCGTCGGTCACCTCGGTGAAGGACTGCGCCTGCTGAGCCACGAGCTCCGAGAGCTCGGTGGTCACGTTCTCCACGTTGTCGATCAGCGACGCGATGTCGCGCGCAGTTTCCTCGGAGAAGGCGATCCCGAACCGCTCGGTAAGGGTCGCGATATCCTGGGAGATCTGATCGGCTGTCGCCGTGAGCTGCGAGATGTCCGGAAGGGCATGGCCCGATAGCACATCCGGACCGGGCGGGTCCGGATACTCCGCGTAGGGAAAATCACTCCGGGGCCGGATCTCGGCCTGCCAGTCGCCGAACATGGACTCGGGCGAGAGGATGATGACGGCATCATCCGGCATCGTCACCGGTCGCTGCAGCCTGAGGGTGACCCGCACCAGGCCCCCATCCGGCCCCAGGACGATCTCGCCGACCCGTCCCACCTGAACCCCCCGGAATTTCACACCGTTGCCAGGATTGATCTGTCCCACGGAGTAGAAGACCGCGTCGAGGTTCCGCTGATCTCCCCCGAAACTGGCGCCCTGCAACCACAACGTCCCGATCGTCGTCACGAGGAGAGCTGCCACGATCACGACGCCGACCATCGCTTCACGGGTTCGACTCATGATGCTTCCTCCAGGAGTTCGGGCCGCCCTTCGATGAATCCCTTCACAATCGGATCGTCGGTTTCGCGGATCTCATCGGGAGTGCCCACGAACCGGCACTCCCCCTCGTGAAGCATCGCAATTCGATCGCCGACCCGGTAGGCACTCTCCATATCGTGCGTGATCACGATGCCCGTCACATCGAGCTCGTCCTTCATTCGGATGATCAGCCGGTCGATCACCGCCTTGGTCAACGGATCCAGACCCGTGGTCGGTTCATCGTAGAGCAGGTACCGAGGCTTCGTAGCGATAGCCCGGGCAATGCCCGCCCGCTTCTTCTGACCTCCAGAGAGGTCCGCGGGCATGACCTGCTGCCTCCCCTCCAGCTCCACGAGCTCGAGACACTCGGCGACACGATCGCGGATCCCCTCGGGAGTCGTATCCTTCATCCGACGCAGCCCCATGGCGACGTTGTCGCCGACCGTCATCGAGTCGAAAAGCGCGGCGAACTGGAACACGTATCCGACCTTCCTCCGGAGCTCGAACAGCTCGTCCATCCCCAGGGCACCGACCTCTTCCCCGTCCACCCAGACCTCGCCCTCGTCCGGTTCCAGAAGGCGCACGATGTGCTTCAGCGCCACGGACTTTCCCGAGCCGGACGCCCCCAGGACCACGAGCGTCTCGCCTTCCTCCGCCGTGACCGAGAATCCATTCAGTACCCGATTCGCTCCGAAAGACTTGTGTACGTTCTTCATCTCGATGCTCACTTTACGGGCCTCGCCGGATCATGTCGCTACTGGAGTGAGTTCTGGAGCAGCACGACGGCCCAGAACGCGTCGAGCACCA
>JBBDIV010000011.1:1550-8163 GCA_040880225.1 Gemmatimonadota bacterium | reverse complement strand
CTCGGGGCGGCGCGCCGGAGGCAGGAAATGTAGGCGAGGCGAGGCGGCGGGTCAAAGTCTCGGGCCCGAGTCTGAACCGTCGCGCATCTTGCGGCGGGACGGGCTTCGGTCGACCTTTTTCGGGTTCGTCGAATTCCCGACCCTTCTGTAACGATCCTCGACACCCGTGGATCGCAGCCTCCGTACAGAGACTCCATGGATTTTTCCTTCTCTGGACATCGTGACGTCCAACGCCTCGACTGGTTCCTCGAGGGTCTGAGAGAGGTGATGGTCGCCCGCGGCCACACCTGGGTGGACGATCCCGACCAGGCGTCCCTCGTCGTGAATGCGTTCCCGAAGGACGACCCGAAGCCCTTCCGCCGGCGGGGCCAGGCCGTGTTCCTGGTCTCCGTCACGGAGATGGACGCGGGGCTCGATTCCGTGGACCGGGCAATCTCGGAGGCCTACCCGCTTCTGGTACGCTCCCTGGCGAACCTGCTGATCGGCGTCGCAGGTCCGGAGTCCGGCGATTCCCACGCACACTTCGTGACTCCGGAGCAGGGGTACTATCGGGTGGAGGGATCCCCGGATCGCAATCACTTCTTCGAGCGGGTCTACGAGCGGATCGAACCACTGGCCACGTCGCGTCTCATCATCGACAACGTGTTCGAGACCGACCTTTCGGAGGAGCTCTGGCACGGAGACGAGATCACGGCCTCCATCCATCGCGCGGGAAAGCGCCTGGACGCCCTTAACCTCCTGCCCACACCCTTTCCCCTCGACGAGATCCTCTCCGAGCGCGACCGCCGTCACCTGAAACGGCTCTACGGGCTGGGTGGCCTGTCTTACGGCAACATCTCGGCACGCTACGACGAGAAACGCTTCTGGATGAGTGCCTCTGGAGTGGACAAGTCCGACCTGCGCCAGGTCGGGCGGGACATCCTGATGGTGAAGGACTACGATCCGGAGAAGGGAGCGATGATCCTCTCCGTGCCCCCGAAGATCGAGCCTCGCCGTGTGTCGGTGGACGCCATCGAGCACTGGATGATCTACCAGGAGCATCGGGACGTGGGTGCCATCCTCCATGTCCACGCCTGGATGGAGGGGATCCCTTCGACCCAATTCAACTACCCGTGCGGTACCTTCGAGCTGGGAAGGGCCGTCGCCGAGATCGTCCGCGACCATGAGGACCCCACACACGCCGTGGTGGGACTCAAAAACCATGGCCTGACGGTCACCGGCGAATCCCTGGACGAGATCTTCGACCGGCTCGAAGGGCGGCTCCTGCAGGGCGTACCGATGTCCTGACCGAGCGTTGTCCGAACTGGATCGTCGACCGGGCGCGTCGCCCGAAGAACTCGAACGGGCCACCTCCCGGCAGGAGGTGGGCCGTTCGATTTTTCCCGACCTCCGGACAGCACGAGCCGTGCCCGGAGCGATCGCAGCGGTCAGCCCCCGAAGAACACCCGGAGGAGTGCGCCGACCGGTTCGAGCGCCTCACGAGCCGAGGTCTCCAGGCCGTGCACTCGAACGAAGAAGGGCGCCAGCACGAGGGCGACGATGCTCATTAGCTTGATCAGAATGTTGAGCGAAGGCCCCGAGGTGTCCTTGAACGGATCCCCCACGGTGTCACCGACCACGGCTGCCTTGTGGGCGTCGGAGCCCTTCCCGCCGTGAGCCCCTCCCTCGATCAGCTTCTTGGCGTTGTCCCAGGCGCCACCGGCGTTCGCCATGAAGAGTGCCATCAAAACGCCGGTGATCAGCGCACCGGCCAGCAGTCCGGCCAGCGCCTCGACGCCGAGAATCCATCCCACCAGGAACGGGGCCAGGACCGCGACCACGCCGGGCAGGATCATCTCGCGGAGCGCGGCCCGTGTGGAGATGTCCACGCACCGAGCCGAATCGGGCTTGGCGGTGCCTTCCATGATGCCTGGAATCTCGCGGAACTGACGCCGCACCTCCTCGACCATCCCGGCAGCTGCACGTCCCACGGCGGTCATCGTCATGGCCGCCACGACGAACGGGAGCGCCCCGCCGAGGAAGAGCCCGATCACGACCAGCGGATCTACGAGGTTGATTCCTGCCTCCTGAAGCCCGACCCGCTGCGAGTAGGCGGAGAAGAGGGCGAGAGCCGTGAGCGCGGCCGACCCGATCGCGAACCCCTTTCCGATCGCCGCCGTCGTGTTTCCGATCGCGTCCAGGGAGTCCGTGACCTCACGGGTCTCCGGTCCGAGACCGCTCATCTCGGCGATCCCCCCGGCGTTGTCGGCGATGGGTCCGTAGGCGTCGACCGACATCGTGACCCCTACGGTCGCAAGCATCCCCACCGCGGCGATTCCGATGCCATAGAGCCCGGCCACGCCGAACGAGATGAAGATCGCGATGGTGATCAGCACGACCGGCAACGCAGCCGAATTCATCCCGAGAGCGAGCCCGGTGATGATGTTCGTGGCGGCACCGGTCTCACTCGCGTCCGCAATCGCGTGGATCGGGCGACCCGCGGTATACCACTCCGTGACCAATCCGATAGCGATCCCGACCATGGTTCCCGACAGAATCGCCCAGAACGGACCGGACGCCGGGAAGGTCCCCCCCGCCCCATCTGAGATCTGGAAGCCCATCGATTGGACCACGAAGTACATGACCACCAGAAAGAGCCCTGCGGCAATGAAGGTCACGTTCCGGAGGGCGCCCGCCGGGTCGGTGTTCTCGAGCACCTTCATCATCCCGATACCGACCAGGGAGGCCACGAGCCCCACCATCACGGTGATGATGGGCAACGCCACGGCTTCGACCACATTGACCGCTAGGGCCGTGGAGGTCGCGGCAATCGCGATGGTCGCCACGATCGACCCCACGTAGGACTCGAAGATGTCGGCACCCATCCCGGCCACGTCGCCTACGTTGTCCCCGACGTTGTCGGCGATCGTCGCTGGGTTGCGGGGGTCGTCTTCCGGGATCCCGGCCTCGACCTTACCGACCAGGTCAGCACCGACATCCGCCGCCTTGGTGAAGATCCCGCCCCCGACTCGGGCGAAGAGCGCGATCGACGACGCCCCCATCCCGAATCCGGCGATCACGTCCGAGAAGCGAGGGAAATCGGCGTCCGGCCCGGTCCCCATCAGTACGTAGAAGATGCCCAGCCCCAGCAACCCCAGGGATGCGACGGAGAGCCCCATCACTGCGGCACCGAAGAAGGACACACGCAGCGCCTTCCGTTGACCCTCCGTCTTGGCGGCCTGGGCCGTCCGGACGTTCGCTCGCGTCGCTGCCTTCATCCCGATGAACCCCGCCAGCCCGGAGCTGACGGCACCGGCGATATAGGCGCCGGCGGTCCCCGTGCCGATGCCCCAGGCGAGCAGGCCGGCGACCACGATCACGAACCCGGCCAGCACCGTATTCTCGCGGCGCAGAAAGGCCATCGCTCCGTCGTGAATCTGGGCGGCCAACTCGATCATCTGCGGCGTGCCCGCAGGTTGTCGTGTCACGTAGCTGAAGATCAGGAGAGCGATCGCGAGTCCAACCGCTCCCAGAATCCAGGCTCCCCCGGTGAGGGCTACGAAATCCATGCGTCCACATCCCCTGTATTGAGTGGTCTCCGTGTCGGGCCGGCGCTGCCCCGCCCGATCATCGGTTGAATCGATTCATCACCGGCTCGATCCCTTCAGCGACCCAGAGCCCAACGGCTTCGCCGAGCTCGGGCAGCAGAGTGACGATCCGATCCTCGTCGTCCGGGTCCATCTCCGAAAGCACCCACTGCACCAGATCCGCCCCATTCGGGGGGCGGCCCACCCCGATGCGCAGGCGTGCATACGCATCCGTGCCGAGCGCCGCCTCCACCGAACGGAGTCCGTTGTGGCCCCCCGCGCTGCCACCCGGCCGCGCGCGAATCCGACCCACGTCGAGCGCCGCATCGTCCACGACCACGAGCAGGTCCCCCGACACGTCGAAGCCCTCCCGCCCCAGAAGGGGACGGAGGGCCTTTCCGCTCCGGTTCATGTAGATGGACGGCTTGGTGAGCAGGACTTCCGTGCCAGCCCGCTGACCCTCGCTGACCAGCACCCCTCCCGCGCGTTCGAAGGGCCCGAACCCCCAGTCGTACGCGATCCGGTCGACCACCCACCAGCCCACGTTGTGCCGGGTGGCGTCGTATTCGGGGCCGGGATTGCCCAGCCCCGCCACGACCTTCATCGCAGCCCCACGAGCGCGGGAGTCGGAGGAATCCTACTCTTCCTCCTCTTCCTCCTCCTCGTCCCCGGACTCCTCGGCATCGACTTCCTCGACGCCCTCGGCGGCGACCAGCTCCGGCTCCTCCTCCTCTTCGACCTCCTCGATGTCCAGTTCGCTCGGGGCCTGCACCGAGCAGACGGTTCGCCTCGGCTCGAGCAGGATCTCGACGCCTTCCGGGAGCTCGATGTCCTCCACGTGCAGGGAGTCGCCGACGGCAAGGATGGTCACGTCCAGAACGAAGGCTTCGGGAATGTTCGCCGGCACACACCGGACCGGGATGTTGTGGATGGTCTGCTCCAGCACACCCCCTTCATCTTTCACTCCGGTCGCGGTCCCCTCCAGGTGGACCGGGACATCCAGCTCCACTTCCACCCCTGTCTGAATCCGGTAGAAGTCGACGTGAAGAATCCCGGGTCGGTACGGATGCGTCTGGATCTCGCGCACGAGCGTGGGCACGGGAATCTTCTCCCCTTCCACCTCGAGGTTCACGATCGTGTTGTCCACCGAGATGGAGCGGAACAGCTGCTCGGCATCGTGCGAATCCAGGGTCAGAGAGACCGTATCCGCCTCCGCACCATAGACCACCGCGGGAAGCTTGCCGCTTGCCCGGAGCTTCCGGGCCACACCCTTCCCGAATTCATCCCGGCGTCCCGCCTTGAGCGTCACCTGCGTCGCCATTGTTCATTCCTCACTAGAGGGGTCCGACTCGGACCCGTGATTCTATCCGTCTTGGGGGTGGTGCACTTCCGATGCGACGCGCCACCACACTGCTCGGCGCAGCCCACACCATCGTGCTGGATCGCTTCCGCCCCCGGATCAGTCCTGATCCTCGTCGTCGATCGAGAAGAGCTGGCTCACCGAATCGTTCGAGTGAATGTACTCGATCGCCCGGGCCAGCAGAGGTGCCACCGAGAGCTCCGTGAGTCCCGGGAACTTGCGGTCCTCGGGAATCTGGATCGTGTTCGTCACCACGAGCTCCTCGAGCGGTGCCGCGCTGAGCCGCTCCTTCGCACTCCCAGAGAGGAGCGCATGCGTGGCACAGGCATAGACCGCCGTCGCCCCTCGCTGCTTCAGAGCCTCGACGGCCGAAGCAATCGTCCCGGCCGTGTCGATCAAATCATCGGTGATCAGGCAGTTTCTCCCATCGACCTTGCCCACTACGGTCAGCACCTCGGACTTGTTCGGTGCGGACCGTCGCTTGTCGATGATCGCGAACGTCGCTCCCAGTCTCCGGGCGAAGCCGCGAGCCATCTTCGCGGACCCCACGTCCGGAGCTACCACCACCAGGTCCTCGAGATTCTTGTCCCTGAAGTACTTCGTCAGGACGGGTGCCGCATAGAGGTGGTCCACCGGAACATCGAAAAACCCCTGGATCTGATGCTGGTGGAAGTCGATCCCGAGCACCCGATCCGCGCCCGCGGTCTCCATGAGATTCGCGACCAGCTTCGCACCGATCGCGACCCGGGGCTGATCCTTGCGATCCTGTCGGCCGTAGCCGAAGTACGGGATCACGGCGGTGATCCGTGCCGCCGAAGCTCGCTTGGCCGCGTCGATCAGCAGGAGGAGCTCCATGATGTTGTCCGCCGGCGGAATCGTGGGTTGGATGATGATCACATCCCTCCCGCGCGCGTTCCGGTCGATGCGGACGAAGATCTCTCCGTCGGCGAAGTTCCGGATCTCAGCCGTGTCGACGGACTTCCCCAGGATCCGACCGATCTCCTCCGCCAGGGGGCGGTTCGCCCTCCCGGAGAGGAGGAGAAGGGGCCCTCGTCCGAATGTCTCTTCCATTCACTCCCGCCGCCGTTTGCGTGGCCGGTAACAGCCGTGAAACCTAGAAGTGCCCCAAATCCGCGTCAACGGCCCAGCGGGCGCACGACCGATCCCCCGGTCCAACGGCCGGGCTATCTGGCATCCGTCCACCCGGCCCGAAGCCCCTCCCGGTCCACCCGCTGACCCCCGAGGTACACGGCCTCGATCCGACGGGTGTTCCGGATGTCTTCGAGTGGATCGGCGCCGAGCACGACGAAGTCCGCTCGGAAGCCGGGCGCGAGGGCCCCCGTGTCCTCCAGGTGGAGCGCGGCGGCCGCGGCCCCGGTTCCGGCCACGAGCGCCTGCATCGGGGTCATCCCCAGCCGCACGAGGATCTCGAGCTCCCGGTGTCCCGTGTACCCGAAGAAGTGATCGGGAATCGCTCCGGCGTCGGTTCCGAGCACGATCGTTGCCCCGGCCTCGAGCAGCCGCCCGAGCGCCGCAGCAAGCTCAGCCTCCCGACTCTCCGGCCCGGGCGTGGCTTCCGGCCGTTCGAGAAGGCGGTCAGCGACCCCACTCCGGACCGCGTCCCTGAGAAACGGATCGGGGCCGAGACGGCCGTGGAGAAACCCGTCGACGCCCGCCGCGATCAGGT
>JBBDIV010000011.1:0-1540 GCA_040880225.1 Gemmatimonadota bacterium | reverse complement strand
AAACGGATCGGCGCCGATCCGTTCGCGTCGGAGCTCGCCCAGGCTCAGGTTGGGGACCAGAAAGGCTCCGGAATCCGCCAACCGGCGAGCGAGCCCCGAATCGAGATCGGGGCCGAGACGGCCGTGGAGAAACCCGTCGACGCCCGCCGCGATCAGGTCGTGCATGTCCTGGGCCGACTGCTGATGGACGAGCACATCCAGGCCGCGGTCGTGCGCCTCCGCGATCACCGACCGGTAGTTCTCAGGAGACAGCTTCGTCTGCGAGCCTCCGCGGTCATCCACCCATATCTTCACGAAGTCGATCCCCCGTTCCGCCACCTCCCGCACGGCGCCCCGACCCTCCTCGGGGCTTCCGATCCCCCGTACGACCGGCGCCGCGGTCCGAGCCGCCACGGCCTCGGTATGCTCGAGAAATCGATCGTTGGGGCCCTGGCCCGGCGGCGCCATCCCGGCGGCGAACAGAAATCGCGCCCCTCCGATCTCTCCGTCCCGCTGCGCCCGCTGGACTTCGAGTGCGAGCTCGAGGGGGTCCGAACCCGCCGAGAGCACGGCCCCGAATCCATAATAGGCATAGCGGTCCAGATGCTCGGCGAGGTTGTCCCGCGAGTAATACGACGCACCCCACCCCTCGTACCCCTCGTACCCGAGGTGCGCATGGGCATCGATGAGTGCCGGGATGATGGTGCGGCCGGACAGGTCGATCCGGACCGCATCCTCCGACACCTCGACCCTGTCCGCAGCGCCCACCTGGGCAATCCGGCCACCCTCTACGACGATCGTCCCCCGCTCCAGCAGACCCCCGTCCCCCAACACGATCCTCGCACCTTCGAAGACCATGGCCCGCGTCGCTCCACCAAAAGGGCCGCGCGGGTCCGAGCCGGCGACCCCCACCCCTGCGGCTCCACCGTCCGGTGGCGGATCGTTCCCGCCGCACCCCGTCAGGATGAGGGCAACGAGTGCCACCAGCCCGGCGGCGCGACGGAACCCCTGCCCGGCTTCTCCGCCTGCCTTCCCTACCGGTTTCGCCGAGGGATTGGACATGTCGAGGACCACTCCGAGTCGCGGGCGACGAAGGATCGAGAGCCGGAGAACTCCGGCGTGGGCAAGGTGGAGTCGGATCGGGCTCCGAGCAAGCGAGGGATCCGGGATTCGCCCATCCTCCCCGTCAACCCGTATCATTGTCCCATCCAATGACGGCCACTTGAGCCGCGTCCGCGGGCAACCTGGCAATAGCAAGTCAGGCATCCCACACATGATGCGGGCTGCGTGCCCGCCTCACCAACGGACGCGAGGATCGGGGAAGACCGCATGCACTCGAGGTTCTTTCAACAGCTAGCCGCACGATGGCTCCATGAGAGCCGGAGTGTGATCTACCTGGAAGCCTCCCAAGACGGAAGGCTGAAAGCCTGGAACCCGGCCGTTTCCCTCCGGTTCGGTCGCACCGCCGACCAGCTTCGGGACCTGGATCTGGACGCCCTCGTCGCGGGAGGCGACCTCGGTCTGCTGTCCGCCTCCGCCGGCGCCGGCGCCGAGGAAATCG
>JBBDIV010000010.1:0-8254 GCA_040880225.1 Gemmatimonadota bacterium | reverse complement strand
CAGGTTCGGAAACCCATCGGACGCCTCGGGATCGGAGCTCGCGGAGCACCGGAGCGTCCGGGGGGATTCCTGGTGATACCACCACGAGGCCGGCGGCTGCGATCCGGTCGGAGTCGTGGTGTCCCAGGTCGACTCTGGCGCCCAGGGCTTCCAGGTCCCGTGCACGGGCTGCAATGCGAGCATCTGTCGAGGTATCCGAGACATGGACCATCTCTCCTTGTTCCAGGGCCAGCCGGGCGGCGGCGTATCCGCTCGCTCCGAGGCCGATGATGGACACGGCCGGCGAGGGCGTCTGCCCCCTGTCACCGCGTTCCGGGTTCCCTTTCGGCGTGTTCGTCATCGGATCTTCAGCGTGCTGAAGGCCGCGAGGGCGCAGAGAAGTCCGATGATCCAGAACCGCACGACCACCTGGGTCTCGGACCACCCGCCCTTCTCGAAGTGGTGGTGGATCGGGGCCATGCGGAGGATGCGGCGGCCCTCGCCCGTGCGACGCCGGGTGAGCTTGAACCACGAGACCTGCAGCATGACCGAAAGAGCTTCGACCACGAACACGGCCCCGACGATCAAGAGGAGGAACTCGGCCTTGAGGAGGATGGCCAGGACGGCCAGGGCTCCCCCGATCGCAAGGGAGCCCGTGTCCCCCATGAAGACCTGGGCGGGGTGGGCGTTGAACCACAGGAATCCCACGGCCCCACCGGTGAGCGCGGCCGCGAACACGGCCAACTCTCCGGAACCGGGCAGGTAGAGAAGCCCCAGGTATGCCGACGTGTCCACCCGGCCGATCAGGTACGCGAAGACTCCGAAGGTCACGAGCGCGATCGCGCCGAGCCCTGCCGCGAGCCCGTCGAGACCGTCGGTGAGGTTGACCGCGTTCGAGGTTCCGGAAACCACGAGAGAAACGAAGAGCACGTAGGCGGCCGGGACGAACGCCGCGACCCAACCCTCGAAGAAGGGGACCATCGTCCAGGTTGCGGGAACCGGCGAGATCGGATGGAAGACGAGGAACAGGCCCAACGCGAGGCCGAAGGAGAGCTGGCCGATCATCTTGTACCGGGCTACGAGGCCTTTCTCCTGATGGCGCACGACCTTCAGATAGTCGTCCATGAACCCGATGGCCCCCATCCAGACCAAAGCCGCCAGGCACAGGATCACGTACCAGTTGGTCAGCTCGGCCCAGAGGAGGGTCGACACGGCGCCGGCCAGCACGATCAGGCTCCCCCCCATCGTCGGGGTCCCCGCCTTCTTGAGATGGGTCTCGGGGCCCTCGCTCCGCACGACCTCTCCGACTCGCAGGCGGCGAAGCCTACGGATCGTGGAGGGCCCGAAGAAGAAGACCAGGAGGGACGATGTGATGACGGCCCCCGCAGCGCGGAAGGTCAGGTAGTTAAAGAGGTTGAATACGATCGTCACGTCCACGAACCGGGGAAGGATGTGATAGAGCATCAGGCCTCCTTCTCCCCTTCGCCGCCCGGATTCGCGCCGGTCCCGGCTCGCCTCTCCTCTCCGGTGGTCTCGGGCCCCGGCGACTCGAAGTCCGCCTCGAATCGTTCCACGAGCCGCTCCAGGGCCACGCCGCGCGATCCCTTGAGGAGGATCCGTGCTCCGGGCGAGAAGAGGGGGCGGGCCGCATCGTAGGCGTCGTCGATGGCCTCGACTGCAATCGTCCGAACGGGCGTCTCATCGTTTGCGATCCGCCCGGCCGCTCCGGCGAACTCCCCGGTCGCGACGACGGCGTCGATCGGGAGAGCGGTGGCCGTCCGCAACACCTCTCTGTGCAACGCGGCCGACCGCGCCCCGAGCTCGAGCATGCTGCCCAGGATCGCGATCTTCGCACCCCCGCCCGGAAGTCCTGCGAGCGACTCGAGGGCTCCTGCGACCGACTGCGGATTCGCGTTGTAGCAATCCAGGATCAGAGTACGCCCGCCGATCGGTCGAACCTCCCCTCGCAGACGGCCGGGTCCGATCCTTCCCGCATCCTCCGCCGCCTCCGCCAGATCCGCTCCGAGGAGCACGGCCATGGCGAGAGAGACGGTGAGGTTCCACGCCCCGTGCCGGCCGGGAATCCCCGCTCTCACGTCGTTCCCCCGAAACCGGACGCGGTAGCACCCGCCGGCATCTTGATCCAGGAGCTCGCCGCGAAACCCCGAGTCGGCGCTTGCCGACAGGCCGGCCACATGGACGTCCGGCCGGGCCCGACGCGCGGCTGCCACGAGGGCCTCGGGCTCGTCGCCCACCAGAACCACGCCCTCCGGGTCGGTCCCGCGAATGAGGTCGAGCTTCTCGTCCAGAATTCCTTCGAGCGAACCGAGTCCGGTGAGATGGGCCTCACCGACCGTGGTCACCAGTCCATGATCCGGCTCGGCGATCGCGGTCAACGCTCCGATCTCCCCGGGCTCGCTCGTGCCCAGTTCGATCACGAGGAACTCCGCGTCGTCCGGCGCGCCGAGGAGGGAGAGCGGCACGCCGACCCGGTTGTTGAGATTTCCGGGTGTCGCATACACCTTGAAGGACCCGCCCAGCGCCGCGCCCAGAAGCTCCTTCACGGTGGTCTTCCCCGTCGACCCCGTGATCCCGATCACACGAGCCGCGAGGCTCCGTCTCCGGTGTCGGGCCAGCCGGCCCAGACCGACCAACGTGTCGGAGACATGGTAGAGAGGAAGGCCCGGGGTCGTCGCCGGTTGCCGGGCGACCACGGCCCCGGCCGCTCCGGCGGCTTCCGCATGCGAGAGGAACTCGTGTCCGTCGAACCGCTCACCTTCCAGCGCCACGAAGAGATCACCGGGTCGTACGGACCGGGTGTCCGTCGAAACCGCACCGAATCGGAGGTCGGGGGCACCGGGCGACTCTTCCAGTTCCAGAGCTTCCCGGACGGTCCGATCCGTCCACACGAAGCCCGGGCTCACGCGAGCCTTCCGGAGGCCAGAATTTCGCGTATCACCTTCCGCTCGTCGAACGGTCGGCGCTCGTCTCCCACGATCTGGTAGCTCTCGTGCCCCTTCCCGGCGAGCAGGACCACGTCTCCCGGCCTCGCGAGATGTAGGGCCCGCTCGATCGCTTCCCGCCGGTCGGTGACCCGTTCGTAGGCTCCCCCCTGCATCCCGGACAGGATGTCGTCGATGATGGCGTCCGGGTTTTCCGTACGTGGGTTGTCGGAGGTGACGATCGGAAGATCCGCGCCCCGTAGGGCCATCGCGCCCATCTCGGCACGCTTCTCACGGTCCCGGTCGCCTCCCGCACCGAACACCAGGATGATCCGGCCTTCGTAGAGAGGCCGGACCGTCTCGAGGAGACGGGCCAGGGCGTGCGGCGTATGGGCGTAGTCGAGCACGACGGGCACGGGCTCACGCACGGTGACCTCCATGCGACCCGAAGGCGACGGTACGTCGGAGAGCGCTCCGGCGCACTCGTCCAGGTCGAGTCCCAGCAGCAGCGTGGCCCCGATCGCGGCGAGCGCGTTCTCCACATTGAAGCGACCGAGCAGCGGGAGTGCGACCTCCGCCTCTTCCCTTCCCCACCGGAGGGCGAACCGAGTCCCTTCCCCGGTGGATTGCAGATCGTCCGCGACCAGGTCGGGCAACGCCTCTCCGGTGGAAGACGGACGCCCGGGGACGGGCTCGCCCTGGATCCGCGTCACGATCAACCGCCCCGGGATGGCGGGAAGCTCCGCCCACGCCGGGTCGGCCCCGTTCACGACCGCCCCCCCCTCGTCCCGCAGGAGCAGCAGCAGCCTCGACTTCGCCTCCCGGTAGCTCGCCAGGGTCTGGTGGTAATCGAGGTGGTCGCGAGTCAGATTCGTGAAGACGCACGCATCGACGCGGATCCCGTCCAGACGCCTCTGATCGAGGGCGTGCGACGACGCCTCCAGACTGACCGAGGTCACGCCCTCCGCTACGAGGGACGCGAGGAGACGTGCAAGCTCCACCGGTCCGGGCGTCGTGAGTCCTTCCGACCCCGCACGAACCCGACCGTCCGGTCCCGTCAGCCCCAGCGTCCCCAGGGCGGCCGAGGGGCCGCGAAGCGAGAGGATGTGACGAATCAACAGAGAGGTGGTCGTCTTTCCGTTCGTCCCGGTGACCGCGGTCACACGGAGGGATCGGCTCGGCTCCCCCGCAAGGAAGTGAGCGATCAAGGCGGCCGCCCGCCGCCCATTGGGCACACGGATCTGGGAGATATCCACATCCACGTACCGCTCGACCACGGCTGCGCGAGCCCCACGGTCGCGGGCGTCCTCTACGAACCCATGACCATCCAGCCGTGCGCCCTTCCAGGCCAGGAAAACGTCCCCCGGTCGGACCTCTCGCGAATCGCTGGACGTGCCCGAAACAGAAACATCCTCCGCACCCCGGAGATCCGTCGAAACCCCGGCGACGCGGAGGACGTCGACAAGCTGCCCGAGGGTCGTGGAGACGTGATCACTCATCAGGTCGTGTCCCGACGCGCCGCACGGGATCCGGTCCCAACTCGGGACGAACCGAGACCAATCGGATGGAGTCGCCTGGGGCGATAGGACTTCCCGCAGCGGGTATGGTCCGCTCGATCGGCCCGGCGGACTCCCACAGGACCCTCAGCCCGAGAGCATGGAGCCGCCGAGCCGCGACCCGGGCCGGCAGTCCCCGCAAGTCGGGCAGGGCGAGCTGCCCATCCGCCTGCGTGGGACGATCCGGATGGACCCGTGCGGTCGGTGAGGCCCATCCGGTCCGGCTCAATCCGTCCGGGCGCAGCGAGGCCCGCGAAGCCCGCAGGGCACCATCGTTCTCGAGAGTTGCGATCTGCTGGGTCCTGGCGATCGCGGCCAGGGCACTGCGGTCCAGAGGAGGCTCGCGCGCGGCGAGGATGGCCTCCATGGTCGCGCGGGTCACCGGAGCCGCCGTGGACCCCCCGTAGTAGGTCCCCTGCGGCCTCTCCAGCTTCACGAAGACCACGAGCTGTGGATCTTCGGCCGGGAAGAACCCGACGAAGGATGCGAAGTACGCACCCGGCTCATATCCGCCCGTAGCCGCGTACGCACGACTCGTCCCGCTCTTTCCGGCCACGGCGAAGGATGCGAGTCGTGCGTTGGTACCCGTCCCGTCTTCGACCGCGTCGACCAGAGACCGGGTGATCTCTCGTGCGATCGCCGGCGAGATCACCTGGCGCACGGCCAATGGCTCGAAGCGCTGGGTCGTTCGGCCCAGGCCGTCTCTGAGCTCGCGTACCAGAAGCGGCTCCATGAGCCTGCCCCCGTTGGCCAGGGCGCCGTAGGCCATCGCCATCTGAATGGGAGTCACTGAGATCTCGTAGCCGATCGCGAGGGACGCGGGGGACTGGGCGGACCAGGCGTTCGGGCGGCGAAGAGTACCCGCCACCTCGCCGGGGAGTCGGATGCCCGTGGGCACGCCGAATCCGAAGTCCCGGAGGGCCTCGTACTGTTCGTCCGTGCTCAACCGAGCGGCGGCCTTCGCGATTCCGACGTTGGAGGAGACCTGGAGTGCACGAGCCAGGGTCACCTTCCCGACCGCGGATACATCCGTGATCGTACGTCGCTGGGTCGTCCAGCTTCCGGTCCCCGTGTCGATCGAGTCGGCAAGGGAAGCCCGGCCCTCTCTCAGGAGAGTGGCGACCGTGAACGGCTTGAGCGTCGAGCCCGGTTCGTACGGGGTGTTGATGCCACCCAGATACGTGCTCTGGCCATCCCGGGTCGACACCATCGCCAGGACCTCCCCGGTGTGGGGATCGGTGACGAGAAGGTCCCCTCCGCGTGCCCCGGTCGAAGCCACGGCCCCCTCGAGTGCCTCGCTCGCGATCTCCTGGAGAGCCACGTCCAGGGAAAGCACCACCGACCCGCCGGGTTTCGGCGGCTGCACCAGCCACGTCTCTCCGGGAATGAGTCTACCGCCCGAGTCCCGGGCCAGCATCTCGGCACCCGACTGTCCCCGGAGGTGCTCCTCGAACTCCTGCTCGACCCCTCCGGCGCCCCTCTCCTCCACGCCCAATTCCGCTCCCCCGGAGCCACGGGCGTCGATCACCGCGCCGAGCATCCCTCGACCCAGGTCGTCGTGGGGATAAAACCGCCTCAACTGCCTCTCCACGTACACCCCGCGCACGCCCCGCAGGACCTCACGGATCCTCGGAGGAAAGCGCCCTGCGATCGGAACCCACCGGCGGTCGGACATGGCGATCGCCCGAGCATCGCTTCCGGTGAGCTCGAGTGCATCCTCCAGGAGCGCGGCAGCGGTTTCCCGGTCCGTGAGCTCGTGGGGAGCGACGCTCACACGGAACGTCTCGTGCGAGATCGCGAGCCCGACCCCGTCTCGATCCACGATCGCGCCTCTGGGCGCGGGCACGGTCCCTCGGGTCTGGTGCTGTTCCTCCGCCGCGGTCCGCCACTCGGCCGCCTGCAGAACCTGCAACTGGGCGGCGCGGCACAGGATCCCCACCCCCGCGAGCAGCCAGAACCCGAGGAGGATCCGTCGGCGGAACACGAGCGCCCGTGGCGAGCACCCCTTGGGATTCGAGCTCGTCCGAGGTCCGGTCATCGGCCCGCTTCCTCCCCATCGGAGGTCACGGTCCCGGGCAACAAAACGATCTCTGCCGCTCGGGGAGCACGCATGTCGAGTCGCTCCCGGGCAGCCGGCACGACGTACCCACGGCTTTCCAGCGTCTGGATCCTGCGGCCGAGCTCGTTGCGCTCCGCGCTCATCAGCGAGATCTCCCGACGCAGATGATCCAGCTCCGCGAGCTCGTCCAGGGCTCGCGACTGGCGCCAGGTGACGAGGCTGAGTGCCGCCAGCAGGAGCGCCACCGCAAGAGTCGCCAGAAGGGATCCGGGGAGCTTCATGCCGCCTTCCTCCAGGACCGCAGCCGAGCACTCCGGGCGCGCGGGTTCTCGGTGACCTCTCCGGCGCTCGGGCGAACGATGCCCTTCACGACCGGCTTCCCGAGCGCTTCGCCCCGACAGACACAGGTGGGAAGCGCTGGGGGGCAGATGCAGGCCCGGCTCCACTCCTGGAAGGTGTGTTTGACGATGCGATCCGTCAGAGACTCGTATGCGATGACGGACAGGATGCCTCCGGGCAGGAGGGCTTCACGGAGCGCTGGAAGTGCCGCCTCGAGAGCGTCGATCTCGTCATTGACCGCGACCCGGAGCGCCTGCCAGACGCGAGCCTTCGCCTTGATTCCCGGCGATCTTCCGTATGCAGCTTCCATCGCAGCGAGTAGATCACTCGCCACTCGAAACGGCCGCGAGCGTCTCCGCTCGACCACAGCCCGAGAAAGACGTCGGGGTCGGGGCTCCTCACCGTACTCGCGGAAGACCCGTGCCAGTTCGCCTTCGTCGAGGTCATTCAGGAGGTCGGCCGCGGAGGCTTCGCCACGGGCATCGCCGGCCATTCGCATATCGAGGAGAGCCTGGGGCCGGAAGGAAAAACCGCGCTCGTCCGAATCCAGCTGATGGGTACTCAGGCCCAGGTCGAGGAGGGCTCCCATGAGGGTCGGCCCCACGAGACCGGCCGAAACGGCTGCCTCGTCGAATCGTGCTTCGACGAAGCGCACGCGATCCTCGAAATCTTTCAACGCCATTCTTGTCGCCTCCAGGGCGATCGGGTCTCGATCCACCGCCACGATCCGGCACGCCCGGTACCGTTCGAGGAGTGCGAGGCTGTGCCCGCCCCCCCCCGCGGTGCCGTCCATGATCTTTCCCCTCTGCGCCGGCTCCAGGTGGGCGAGCACCTCGTTCACCAGCACCGGCCGATGGAACGAGTCCCCACCGGCGACGGACCCCGGTTCCGGGAAGCCCTGCGGGATCTCGGCGTCGCCTCGTCCCGTCATCCCCGTCCTCCGTCAGCCGAGAATCCGATGCAGATCCTCCACATCGTCCGCGCCCAGAGACGCGGGCTCGGGCCGCTGGCTCTCGTACGTTTCGGGATTCCAGAGCTCGACCCGGTCGACAGCGCCCAGGACCAGAACCGTACCGTCCAGATTCGCCTGGGCCTTGAGCCAGGCGGGAATCAGGATCCGCCCCTGCTTGTCGGGTTCGACATCCGTCGCCTGGGACAGCACCTCTCGGATCTGGCTGGTCATCTCCCGCTTCGCCTTTCGGAGCTGAAGGACCTCTTCCTGCTTCACCGCCCAACGCTCCTCCGGAAAGAGCGTCAGATGTGTCTCCTCGAACTGCAGCAGGACGAACCGGCCGCTCTCGGCCTTCCGGGGGTAGTCCGCGGGAAGGCTGAGGCGACCCTTCTGGTCCAACTGGTACTCGTACCGGCCGAGGAACCCG
>JBBDIV010000009.1:0-8482 GCA_040880225.1 Gemmatimonadota bacterium | reverse complement strand
GTCTCGGGAGCCACGTGTCCTGGGATCGGAAGCTGGACGGCCGGCTGGCCGGAGCCATGATGTCGATCCAGGCGATCAAGGGGGTCGAGATCGGACTCGGCTTCGAGGGCGCCCGCCGGCCGGGATCGCGGGTGCACGATCCGATCGTGCGCGATGAGGATGCCAGGGCCGCGGGTGGGTTCGCCCGATCCTCGAATGGGGCTGGAGGGCTGGAGGGCGGCGTGACCACGGGCGAGCCGCTGGTGGTCCGTGGTGCGATGAAGCCCATCTCGACTCTCATGAAGCATCGGCTGCCCTCCGTGGATCTCCGGGACGGTAGCACGCAGGAGGCGGCCACCGAGCGCAGTGACGTCTGCGCGGTTCCGGCGGCCGCGGTCGTGGGTGAAGCCATGGTCGCACTCGTGCTGGCGGATGCGTTTCTGGAGAAGTTCGGAGGGGACTCGATGAGCGAGCTCCGCCGGAACTTCGAAGGCTACCTCGCGTACCTCTCCGATCGTGGCTGGGGCGAGCGCTGATCGAGGAGCGTGGCAAGGGCGGCATGCCGTCGCAGGCAACCCCGGCCCACCCATTCCGACGGATCCTTCTGGTCGGGTTCATGGGGAGCGGAAAGAGTACCGTCGGGCCCCTTCTCGCCGAAGCCCTCGGGTGGGAGTTCAAGGATGCAGATCGGGTCGTGGAGACGGTCGAGGGGCGGGGGATCGCTCAGATCTTCACCGACGACGGGGAGGCGGAGTTCCGACGGGTCGAGCACCGGGTCACGATGGAACTCCTCCGCGAGGACGACCTCGTCGTGGCAAGTGGCGGCGGATGGCCCTGTCGGGAGCAGCGGATGGAGGCGATCGGTGACGACACGCTCTCCATCTGGCTCCGGGTCGGCCCCGAACGATCCCTGGAGCGCGTCCAGGCCGAACGCCACCGACGCCCCCTTCTGGACGTGGATGATCCGCTAGCCGTGATCGACGAGCTCCTCGCGGACCGGGAGCCCTACTATTCTCGAGCGCGGTGGTCGGTGGACACGGACCGCCATTCCCCCCTTGAGATCGTCCGGCGGGTACTCGAACATCTCCGGACCGAACCCGAGCGGCCTCTCCACACCTGATCGTGGGGCCGCTTTCAAATTTTCCACCGGTCACTCCGGAGCCGTATGACGAACGGAAACAACGGACGACAGCTCGTCGTGGTGGAGTCCCCCGCCAAGGCTCGCACGATTAGCCGGTACCTCGGCAAGGGGTTCGAGGTCGCGGCTTCGGTCGGTCACGTGCGTGACCTGCCCAGAAAAGAGCTCGGGGTCGACGTCGAGAAGGGTTTCGAGCCCCGGTACGTCACGATCCATGGCAAAGCAAAGGTCCTCCGCGAACTGCGAAAGAAGGCACGGAATGCCGATCTGGTCATCCTGGCGACGGACCCCGACAGGGAGGGCGAGGCCATAGCCTTCCACGTGGCGGAGCAACTGGGACTCGATGAGAGCCCGGAACGCTTTCAGAGAGTGGAGTTCCGGGAAGTCACACGGGCGGCCGTAACCCGAGCTCTCGAGAGCCCTGGTGTGCTCGACATGAACAAGGTCGAGGCCCAGCAGGCGCGGCGGATCCTCGACCGACTCGTGGGCTACCAGGTTTCCCCGTTCCTCTGGAAACCGATCCGGCCCGGGCTCTCGGCCGGCCGTGTCCAGACCGTCGCACTGAGACTGGTCTGCGAGCGAGAGGACGAGATCTCCCGCTTCGAGGCCGAGGAGTACTGGTCGATCACGGCCCATCTCGAGAAGGAGGGTCAGTTCTTCGAAGCCAGGCTCCAGAAGATTGCCGGGAAGTCGTTCAGGCTCGGGAGCGAGACCGAGGCCGCGGCGATGCTCGCGGACATCGAGGGTCTCCCGTTCGTGGCGACTCAGGTCAAGCGACGGGAGCGCCGCAAGAATCCTCCCGCACCCTTCACTACGTCCACCCTGCAGCAGGAGGCGGCGAAGCGCCTCCGCTATTCGGCACGGCGCACCATGACGTCCGCACAGCGGCTCTACGAGGGGGTTCAGGTCGGCGGCCGAGGGGTCAGCGGGCTCATCACCTACATGCGGACCGATTCGACCCGGGTTTCGGCGGGAGCGGCGCAAGGCGCGCGACGCTGGGTGGAGTCGGCGTTCGGAAACCGGTACACGGCGAACGCTCCCAGGCTCTGGGGAGGGAAGGAGCAGAAGGGGGCGCAGGGGGCACACGAAGCCATCCGCCCAACGGATCCTTCGCTCCATCCGGACGAAGTCCGCCGGTTCGTTCCGGCCTCCGAGGCACGTCTGTACGAGCTCATCTGGCTCCGCTTCGTGGCAGGTCAGATGGCGCCTGCGGTCTACGACACGACCACGGCCGACTTCGACCTGGAGGGCGGATCGGGTCGGCGCTACCGGTTCCGTGCTACGGGCTCCATCGTGAAGTTCGACGGATTCGCACGCCTGTACGAGGAAGCGACCGAGACGGGGGATCGTCGTCGGCTCGGGGACCTGGAGCCACTGCCCCAGCTCGCGCGTGGAGATGAAGTCGGGCTCCGGGGGGTCGAGCCGAAGCAGCACTTCACGCAGCCGCCCTCCCGCTTCTCGGAGGCCAGCCTCGTCAAGGAGCTCGAGAAGCGCGGAATCGGGCGTCCGTCCACATATGCCCAGATCCTCTCCACCATCCAGGATCGAGGCTATGTCGAGGTGGAGGAGCGTCGGTTTTTCCCGACCCCGCTCGGCGATACGGTCGCCAAGCTTCTCGTCCGCGTCTTTCCAGACCTGTTCGATCCGGAGTTCACTTCTCGCATGGAAGGAGAGCTGGATCGCGTGGAGACGGGCGACGCGGATTGGCGCAAGGTCCTCGAGGCGTTCTATCCATCCTTTCGGGAGCGGCTCCAGGAGGGCAAGGCGGCCTCCGAAACCCTCGTGAAGGAGATCCTCGCCGCGGAGGGCGAGATCTGCGAGAAATGCGGGAGCCCCATGCTCGTGAAGTGGAACCGGCACGGGCGCTTCCTGGGATGTTCAGCCTACCCCGGGTGCCAGAGCACGCGCTCGATGGATGGGCCCGGCGAACTCTCCGGTGATCTGAGGTTGGGAGACGATCCGGAAACGGGAAAGCCCGTGCTGCTGAAGGATGGACCCTACGGACCCTATCTCCAACTGGGGGAGAAGGACGAGGAGGGACGCCCCCGCCGAGTGGGACTTCCGAAGGGACGGGATCCGGGATCGGTCGATCTCGCATACGCTCTGGATCTTCTCTCCCTTCCAAGGGATCTGGGAGTGGATCCGAAGAGCGGGGAGCAGGTGAAGGCGGGACTCGGACGTTACGGACCCTACGTCGAGCGGAACGGAACGTACCGGAGTCTCTCGAACGCCGACCGGCTCTTCACCGTGACGCTGGAAGAAGCGTTGGAGCTCCTCGCGCAGAAGAAGGGGCGTGCCGTGTTGAAGGAGCTGGGCGCGCACCCGGAAACCGGAGCGGAGCTCAGGGTCCTCGACGGACGTTACGGACCGTATGTGACCGATGGTAAAGTCAATGCCAGCCTTCCAAAGGGCTCCGATCCCGGAGCGGCCACGGTCCAGGTGGCGGTAGAGCTGCTCGAGAAGCGAGCGAAGCGAGGATCGAGCCGGGGAAGGGGCCGGGGCGGATCCAAGGGCGGTTCCGCCAGCCGGGGGCGACGCCGAGGCTCCGGAGGAGGGAGGCGGAAGGGTGGCTGAGATCGAGATCGCGATCGTGGGTGGTGGGCTCGCCGGATGCGAGGCTGCTCTTCAGCTTGCCGGGCGTGGCCGCGCGGTCCGTCTGGTGGAGATGCGGCCGGAGCGCTCGACACCAGCCCATCAGTCGGAGAAGCTGGGTGAATTGGTTTGTACGAACTCGTTCAAGAGCGAGGATCCGTCGAACGCCCATGGCCAGCTCAAGCGCGAGATGGCGCTACTCGGATCCATCCTGCTCGATTCGGCTCGACGTGCACGCGTTCCGGCCGGAGCCGCACTGGCTGTGGACCGCCGTCTCTTCGCGGACGCGATGACCGCGGCGGTCGAGTCCCATCCCAATATCACGGTCGAGCGGGAGGAAGTGCGGCGGATCCCCGACGGTCCGACCGTCATCGCTACCGGACCCCTCACCTCCGACGCGCTGTCCGAAGCGATCCGCTCCGAGCTCGGAAGCGAAGGACTATACTTCTACGATGCGATCGCGCCGATCGTCGACGTCGAGTCCCTGAACATGGATGTGGTGTTCGCTCAGGGCCGTTGGGATCAGGAGGCGGATTACCTCAACTGCCCCTTCTTGAAACGGGAGTACGCTTCCTTCATCGACGAGCTTCAGAGCGCAGACGTTCACGAACCGGGTCACGACTGGGACCGGGTGCCGTATTTCGAAGGGTGCCTTCCGATCGAGGTGATGGCGTCGCGTGGCCCGGAGACGCTTCGCTTCGGCCCGATGAAGCCCGTGGGCCTGCGGGACCCCCGATCCGACGCACGGCCGCATGCGGTCGCTCAGCTCCGGAGGGAGGATCGTGCTGGACAGATGTGGAACCTCGTCGGGTTCCAGACACGCCTTCGGGTGGGAGAGCAGAAGCGGGTCTTCCGGAAGATTCCCGGCCTGGAGAATGCGGAGTTTCTTCGCTACGGGTCGATCCACCGGAATGCCTACCTGGATTTTCCAGGGTCACTGACGTACTACGGTGCGCTGCGCGGCCGTCCGGACGTGATCTTTGCCGGTCAGCTCACCGGCGTGGAGGGGTATACGGAGTCCGCTGCGTCGGGGATCATGGCGGGCCTGAATCTGGACCGAATCCTCTCAGGTAGAGAGCCCGTGATCCCTCCGCCCACGACGATGCTGGGCGGGCTGTTCCGGTATCTGGCGGAGAGCGATCCGAAGCACTTCCAACCCATGAACTCGAACTGGGGGCTGGTCGAGCCGCTGGAGGAGAGGGTTCGTGACAAGCGTGTGAAGCGGCAGATCCTGGCACGCCGGGCGTTCGAGACCTTCCTTGTCTGGAGTGATGAAGCCGGCGAGCCTCGGAGGGAGCGTCACGGCCTGACGGCCGAAACGACCTGGCACGGCGGTACCGAAAAGCCCGGGACACCGGCTGCTCGGGCCGAGGACGCTTCGGGGCCGGGGTCCAGAGGGAGGGACGCGACCGACGATCCCTCGACCGAACCCGCTCGCGAGCCGCCCACCGGAGTCTCCACCCCATGAGTGAACATGAGTGAGGATGTCGAGGGCTTCCTCCGCCATCTCTCCGACGAGCGGCAGCTGTCCGAGAATACCGTGACCGCCTACCGAACCGATCTCACCGATCTGGAGGGCTTCATCACGGACTACCGCGGATCGGGGAACTGGAGCTGGAAGTCGGTCGATCGTCTGACCGTCCGTAGCTTCCTGGGCTGGTGTCAGCGCCGGGACCTGGCGCCGAGGACGATCGCCAGGAAGCTTTCGGCGGTGCGACGATTCTTCCGTTTCATGCACCGGGAGGAGAAGCTTCCAACCAATCCTGCTCGCGGGATCCGCTCGCCGCGCCGTGAACGAAAGCTGCCCGCGCATCTCGCTCGCCGAGGCGTGGACATGGTCTTCTCGCTCGCCGAGGACAGAGCCTCGGAGAACACTCTCGCAGACACCCGCGCCCTGGCGATTCTGGAGCTCCTCTATGGAAGTGGCTTGCGGCTTTCGGAGCTGCACGGGATGAACATCGAGGAGATCGACTTCGTGGGGGAACAGGTCAAGGTGCGAGGGAAGGGCCGAAAGGAGCGGATCGTTCCCCTCACGGCTTCGGCTGTGCGGGCGGTTCGCCGGTACTCGCTCCGGCGAGCGGAGGCCGGTGTCTCCGTGGATCGTGGCCCGGTTCTGGTGAATCGCAAGGGAGGGCGGTTGTCTCGAAGGTCGATTCAGCGCACCGTACGAGGCCTCCTGGAGCAGGTGGGAGAGGAGGGAGGGCTATCCGTCCATTCACTACGCCACTCCTTCGCAACCCATCTCCTGGACGCCGGAGCTGATCTAATGGCAGTCAAGGAGCTGCTCGGACACGCATCCCTATCGACGACACAGATCTACACACACACCTCGAAGGAACGACTCAAACGGGTCTACGGGGATGCACATCCCAGGGCCTGAGAGCGGGCGCCGGGTCGGTGGACCGGGTAGAGCGACGTTCTCTCCAGAGGATTCGACCGGAGACGAGACGATGGTGGGTTCGAAGACGCGTTCCACAACCGTGGTGGCGGTACGACGGGACGGTCGGGTCGCAATGGGGGCCGACGGTCAGGTCACGATGGGGGAGACCGTCGTCAAGGGGACGGCGACGAAGGTGCGTACCCTGGCGGAAGGCCGCATTCTGGCGGGGTTCGCGGGGAGCGTGGCCGACGCATTCACCCTCTTCGAGAAGCTGGAGGAGAAGCTGAAACGATATCCTGGAAACCTCACGAGGGCCTGTGTGGAGCTTGCCAAGGACTGGAGGATGGATCGGTACCTCCGCCGGCTGGATGCCCTCCTGCTCGTGGCCGATGCGCGGCATCTGTTCATGGTGAGCGGTGACGGAAACGTTCTGGAGCCCGATGAGAACGTCGCGGCCATCGGGTCGGGGGGGGCGTTCGCGTTGGCCGCGGCTCGCGTGCTTCGGTCGCGTACGGAAATGAGCGCGCCCGAGATCGTGCAAGATGCGCTCGACATCGCGGCGCAGATCTGTATCTATACGAACGACCGGATCACCGTGCTCGAGCTCGCCCCGGACTCCGAGACGGACTCCGCGGTTCGGGACGAGGCGGGTTCGGAGGGGGATGCGGCGCAGGGGAACGGGGGAGAAGCATGATCCAGAAGGAATCGGAGTCATCCGGAAACGAACCCGGCATCGACGATGCGGGCTCCTCGGGGCCATCCGCCTCGCGGAGCACGAAGAACACGACCGGAGAGTCGGCCGGGGGTTGGTTGGACGAGTTGACTCCGCGACAGATCGTGGCCGAGCTGGATCGCTACATCATCGGCCAAAACAACGCCAAGAAGGCTGTGGCCATCGCTCTACGGAATCGCTGGCGGCGTCAGCGAGTGGACGAGGAGCTGCGCGACGAGATCCTCCCGAACAATCTCATTCTGATCGGGCCGACCGGGGTGGGAAAGACTGAGATTGCCCGGCGGCTGGCGCGGCTCGCAGGGGCTCCGTTCGTGAAGGTCGAAGCCTCGAAATTCACCGAGGTCGGGTACGTGGGTCGGGATGTCGAATCCATGATTCGCGATCTCGTGGACACGGCCGTCAATCTCGTCCGCGCGGAACGGGAGGAGGAGGTGGAGGGGCAGGCGGAAGAGTCCGCCGAGGAGCGGCTCCTGGATCTGCTGCTTCCGCCGGTCCGCACCGAAGGTGGAGGGGTGCGCGTGGCGACCGCGCGACGAGCGACCACGGGGTCCGAGACGCGGGCCGACTCCGAGGCCGACTCCGAGGCCGGGTCGGGGGCGACGCCCGGAGAGGGAGCCCGGTCCTTCGTCGCCGGACCGTCGGGCGTCACCGTCGCCGATGAGGAATCGGACGCTTCCGATGCTACGGAGGCGAGACCCGCCGGCGCGGACGCAGGCGCCCAGCCCGCGGCGGAATCGATCGAAGAGCGACGCCGCCGAACGCGCGAGAAGCTGCGGAAGCTACTGCGGAATGGGAAGCTGGACGACCGAATGGTCGAGATCGAGGTCCAGCAGACGCCCAACCTCGACGGGATGATGGTTCCGATGGGGGGCGAAGGGTTCGACCACAGCTTCACCGAAATGCTCCAGGACATGCTGCCGAAGCGTACCAAGAAGCGGGCGGTGAAGGTGGGTGAGGCACGCCGGATCCTGATCCAGGAGGAGCTCGACCGCCTCGTCGATATGGACGAGGTGGTGAACGAGGCCATGGATCGGGCGGAGGACAACGGGATCGTCTTTCTCGATGAGATCGACAAGGTCGCCGGCGAACGGGGAGGCTCTGGTCCCGATGTCAGTCGTGAGGGGGTGCAGCGAGATCTCCTTCCGATCGTCGAGGGGTCCAATGTCCAGACCAAGTACGGGCTCGTGCGGACGGATCACGTTCTCTTCGTGGCAGCCGGGGCCTTCCACGTCTCGAAGCCTTCGGATCTAGTCCCCGAGCTGCAGGGTCGCTTCCCGATCCGGGTCGAGCTGGATTCCCTGGTCGAAGCGGACTTCGTTCGGATCCTGACCGAGCCGACGAACGCCCTCATCCACCAGTACGCCGCATTGATCGAGTCGGAGGGGGCGTCGATCCGATTCGAGGACGACGGGGTCCGCGAAATCGCCCGGATCGCATTCCAGTTGAACGAGCGTATGGAGAACATCGGTGCACGGCGGCTGCAGACCGTGATGACGACGCTTCTCGAGTCCGTGCTCTTCGAGTTGCCCGACGATGCGGATCGGGACGAGATCGTCGTGGATGCAGCGTATGTGAGCGAGAACCTCTCCTCGATCGCCGAGGACGAGGATCTGCGCAGATACATTCTCTGACCGGGAGGTGCCCGTGGAGAAGTCGGTTC
>JBBDIV010000008.1:3103-8548 GCA_040880225.1 Gemmatimonadota bacterium | reverse complement strand
GCACCCTCTCGCAGTCGAACGTGTTCGTCGACGATCTTGCGAAGGTCGTCCACATTGTAGAGGAACACCTCCGGCTCGTCACCCACGGCCGGATCGACATCGCGAGGCACGGCGATGTCGATGATCAAGAGTGGATGCCGCCTGGGACCCGCAAACGACTCCTTCAGGATACTCCGATCGAGCACGGGGTGAGGCGCCGCGGTGGAGCTCAGGACGATGTCGACGGTCGGTAGCGTCTCCCGGATCCGATCGAACGGGACGGCCTGGCCGTGGTGCTTCCGTGCAAGGTGGATCGCCCGGTCGTAGGTCCTGTTCGCCACGACGACGCCCTCCACCCCCTCCCTCGTCAGGGCCTCGACGATCAACTCACCGGTCAGTCCAGCGCCGAGGATCAGGACGCGCTTGCCTTTGAGTGAACCGAAGATCTTTCCTGCCAGCTCCACCGCGACGGACGCTACCGAAGCGGCCCCCTCGCCAATCGAAGTCTCGGACCGGACCCGTCCCCCGACGGCGAGGGCCGTCTGGAAGAGCCGGTTCAGGACCGGACCGGCCATCGGAGGTGTTACGGGGAGCCGGGCCGCGCGCTCGTAGGCTTCTTTCACCTGCCCCTGGATCTCGGCCTCGCCGATGACCATGGAGTCGAGACCCGCGCAGACCTGAAACAGATGCTCGACGGCCTCCGTCCCCCAGATCTCGAAGAGATAGCTCTCCAGATCCACCGGCAGCACGCCCCCCTTCCCCCGGAACACCCGCCTCACGGACTCGAGCGCATTCTCCTTCCGGGCCGGGAAGAGGTAGACCTCCGTGCGGTTGCACGTCGACAGGAGAACAGCCTCGTCGGCTCCGGAGACGTCCCGAATCGTCGCCAGGGCCCGGGCCGCCTCGGCGGGACCGTACGCGATCTGCTCGCGCACCTCGACCGGCGCCGTCTCGTGGCTGATACCCACGACGGCGAGTGGAATGCTCAAGACGAGTGCGCCACGGCGTCCGTCACAGGAAGAACCCTCCCTCTCCGGACGTCAGCCGGAGCGCCAGATAGGTCCCCATCACCAGAGCGAAGCCCACGACGGCCGCCAAGGCACTCCGGTACTCGCTGCGACCCCTTCCTCGCCTGGCTCCGAGGATCCCGAGAAAGACCATCCAGCATCCCACCGCCCACACGACCTTCGGATCCCCGAACTCCAGGGAGCCACGATTCTGGACCGTCCACCCCCAACCGAGAACGAGGGCCAGGCTGAGGGACACGAATCCGCCCCAGAGTCCGATCCGCCCCACCCGGTCGAGGGTCGCCAGGGGCGGAATGAAGGAGAAGAGGCGGCCCAGTCGCTTGGCCTTGAGCTCGTGGTGCTGGACGAGGTAGAGGACACCCGCGGCGAAGGCCACCACAAGCCCCTGGACCCCGAGAATCGCCAGCCCCACATGCAGCGCGAAGCCCGCGCCCTGGAAGTCGAGGGACATGGGCGAGGGACGGATGCCCAGGATGAGCGCGGTTCCCTGGACCAGGACGATGAAAGGCAGCAGAGCGAGAGCGAGCCGCGAGACCTCCCGCAGCGCGAGCACGACCAGGAGAGCCAGCCCGCCCGCGAAGGCGAGAGAAGAGAGGACGGCCCCGAGTCCGACGAACGGAAGCTCCCCGTGCTCGAAGGTATATTGCCCGAGGCCGACCGCGTGGACGGTGACCGCGACGGCGGATATCGTGGTCGCGACGGACGCACCTCTCTCCCCCGGCCCACGAACGAGCAGAGAAGTCCAGAGTACCAGTGCCCCGATGTAGAAGGCGAGGGCGAGGAGGTGGATCACGGGGCGCTGCGGCTGCGTGCAACGGACCCCACCATCCGAATCGGGATCCGACGAGGATGATTCACGGCATCTTTCGGTCTGTGACGAGCCGGAGGCCGGGCCGGACGGCAACCGGGTTGCGAACCTGCACGATCACGACGGTCGCGTACTCCCCCTGCAAGCCAACCACCTGGAACCGGGCGAGCTCTCGGCCCGTCCAGTCGTCGGCGTCCTCCGCAAGACCGATCATCTCGTCGCCTATCGCAAGGCCCGCTCCACTCCCGACGTCGATGATCGCGTAGTCGCCCGGGATGTGGAGTTCCTTGGACTGCTGGAACGCGAGAACACGCCCCTCGATCCGAACATCGGACTCGATCGGATGTACGCCCACCTCGAGCGGGAAGGTCCTTGGGCGCGCGAGCCGATGTCCTACGCGGAGCGGACCGAACCCGTCCACGACCTGTGCGACGGCCCCTTCCTCGCCGACCTGTTCGACGCGCACGAGCCCGGTCGGGGCGGCGACCCGGCCCAGGTCTTCGATCGCGCGGGAGGTATACACCAGGAACTCGTCCCCGACCTGAGGCCTCCCCTGAGCGTCGAACCGGAGTTGGACCATCTCGTGCAGCTGAAGCGCGTCCCGCCCCGGTCCCACGACCTGGTCGACGGTCAGGGCCTCGATCTCACCCAGCGATGCGTCCGACTCACCAGGAGGGATCAGCCATCCCGCCGCCTGAAAGACCCCGGGAGGAAGCGCCGGTGCGAGCTCCGGGGACTGGAACACGACCATCGACACCTCGTCCGCGGGCGTCGGCATGTCGTAGAAGACCGTCCGCGTGGAGACCGGGACCTCGGGCACCCCGGACGGCTCGAATCGAGAGGATTCGAGAAGCTCGCGACGGGTCTCATACGAATCGAGGTCCTGCGGGGGCCGCTCAGGGCCGCCGACCTGGACTGCGGTGACGCGGGAGGGTCCACCGTCACCGGTGTCGACACCCGGAATCGTCAATGTCATCCCGACCTCGATCCGGTCCGGATTCTGGATGCGATCCCGGTTCGCCTCGAAGATCACGCGCCAATCGGAAGCGGAACCCAGGTACTCCCGTGCGATCGCATCGAGGGTTTCGCCGGATTCGACGACATGGGTCCGCTCCCCGGCCCCCGGCTGCTGGGCCTCGGAGATCGCGGGAACGAGCAGAATGGCCACTACGACCGCCGTCGCGCGGATCATGACGGCTCCTTGTTATCCGGAACGGTTCGGAGCGCACCTCTTGAAGGCACGACTCGGCTCGAAGCGCCCTCGTCGGTAATCACTTCCGATTCGGGCGCCCCCCCGAGGTCTCCTGCAAGATACGTGCGACTCCGGAGGCGGTCAACGAGGCGACTTCATATGTTTCCCCCGCGGGCGAACTCGCGGGCCCAATAGGAGACGACGATGCTCGCACCCGCCCGGTGGATGGACAGGAGCGCCTCCCGCATGGCCCGATCGTCGAGCCACCCACGTTCGATCGCCGCCATGATCGCGGCGTATTCGCCCGACACGTGATAGGCGGCGACCGGCACGTCGATCTCCGTGCGAACCCGCTGGATCACGTCCAGGTAGGCGAGCGCCGGCTTCACCATGACGATGTCGGCGCCCTCCTCGACGTCGGCTCGCACCTCGCGCAACGCCTCATCCGTGTTGGCGGGGTCCATCTGGTATCCCTTGCGATCCCCTGATGCCGGAGCCGAGTCCGCGGCATCTCGGAACGGGCCGTAGAATGCCGACGCATACTTCGCCGCGTAGCTCATTATCGGAACCTGCGTGAGCCCGGCCTCGTCCAGGGCCGTCCGAATCGCTCCGATCCGACCATCCATCATGTCTGAGGGCGCCACCATGTCCGCACCGGCCTCGGCATGGCTGAGCGCAGTGCGGGCGAGAAGCTCGAGTGTGGGATCGTTGAGAACCTCACCCCCTTCCAGGATGCCGCAGTGGCCATGGGACGTGTACTCACACAGACAGACGTCGGTGACCACGGTCAGCTCGGGAACCTTCTCTTTGAGCGCCCGAACCGCCCGCTGTACGATTCCATCCGGGGCCCAGGCCCCGCTCCCTTCTTCGTCCTTGTGTCCAGGGATCCCGAAGAGAAGCACGCCGCCGATCCCCAGCTCGAAGGCCTCCTTCGCGTCCTGAAGCAGCCCGTCGATCGAGGTCCGGAAGACGCCGGGCATCGAGGGCACGGGCACGCGCACTCCCGCGCCTTCCTCGACAAAGAGCGGGAGGACGAACTGCGCGGGAAACAGGCGGGTCTCCCTCACGAGAGCACGGACCCCCGCGCTCGCCCGGAGTCGACGGCCTCGGAAGTGCGAATGACGGGTCATGGCTGTTCCGGGGTAGAATGCGGTTCCGGGAGGCCCGAGCCCTCTCCGGTGAGATCCAGACGAAGGACCCGGGCGTTCTCCACCGGGCGCGTGTAATACTGGGTCCGGACCCCCACCTGACGGAACCCCCGACGCCGATACAGCGAATGGGCGGCCGAGTTCGAGTCCCGGACCTCCAGAAAGACCCTCTCGACGCCCCGATCCCGCGCGCGATCGAGCAGCGCGTCCAGCAGCGCTCCCCCGATCCCACGGCGTCGTGCACGCGGATCGACCGCCAGATCGGCCAACTCGGCCTCCCGCCCCACCGCCCACAGGATTCCGTACCCCAGGATCTCGCCTGGTCCCGCATCCTCCGAATCCCCCCGAGGCGATCCATCCACGGGACCCGCGACCGGAGACGGGGGGGACTCGACCACGAGGAACGACACGCCGTCCCGGTCCAAGAGAGAGTGGAACGAGGCGAGCGTCCAGGGCGTCGAGAAGGAGATCCGCTCCAACTCGACCACTCGCGGGAGATCGGCGGATCGCGCGCGGCGGATGCGAATCCGTTCCGATTCCCGGCGATGGGCCTGGCTCGCCGTCGGTTCGTCACCGGTGGATCGAGCCACCACGGGCGATCGTTCCTCGCCCGGGCGATTCAAACCGCCCTGCCTTCGAGCCGGGAGGCCGGTCGGGCGGACGAGGAGCGGAGGTAGTCCGGCTCCCACCGGGCGTCCTCGGGCTGGACCCCCAGGTCGGGCACGACGGCATTGAGCCAGAGAAGCCCTTCTGCCGTGGGCAGGCCCGCGGGGGGGCCCAGAACGGAGTAACCTGCCTTGAGCAACGTACCCGAGTGGCGAAGCGCACCGTCTCCGCAGAAGATCGTTCCCTCGGGAACGTCCGCGGCCAGAAGCTCGGAGATCGTCGTCGCCCGGGGCGCTGAGAGGGTCTCCATGGACGAGTCCCGATGGCGGTAGCATGCGGCATAGGTCCTCTCCCCACGCGCATCGAAGAGTACGTACACGGGACGGTTTCCGAGCCCCGCCTCGGACCCGGAGCCCAGCCCGTTCCGGTTCTCCGACGGTTCCGCGGGTCCGGTCTCTCCCAACCCTTCTGAATCCGATTGGAGCACATCCGGAATCCACGCTCCCGCGGAAGCCGCTCCCGCCGCCAGGGAGGAGTAGAGCCGGACCGGGACATCGAGCCCCCGTGCGAGCCCCTTTGCCGTCGCCGCAGCGATCCGCACACCGGTGAACGACCCCGGACCCCGCCCCACGATCAACCCCCTCACCTCCTCGCGGGGGACCCCGGCTTCGTCCAGGACCGACG
>JBBDIV010000008.1:0-3093 GCA_040880225.1 Gemmatimonadota bacterium | reverse complement strand
GTCGGGATAGGTTTCGCCCAGCACCGCCGCCATCATGGGGACGAGCCGCGAGGCGTGGTCCCCCTTTCGCATGAGGAAGCCACGCGACAGCACCTCGGTGCCGCGGCCGAGGGCAACAGATCCCACCGCCGTAGACGTATCGAACGCCAGGAACACCGACGAAGAACTCACGTCCCCCTCTCCAGGGTCACGGGGAATCCCGGCAGCTGAGGCGGCGAACCGATCCGATGCACCTCGACCCGACGCTCCAGCGATCCGGACTCGGGCGCGGAGATATGGACGTCCCAGCGATCCTCGGGGAGGTGGTCGCCCGCGCGCTCGGGCCATTCGACCAGCACGATCTCCCGGCCCCTCCCGAGTTCCTCCCAGCCCAGTTCCCAGAGCTCTTCCGGATCCCGCAGGCGATAGAGATCGAGATGGACGACCTCGATCCCGTCCCGCGCCGGGTACCGGAAGAGGAGGTTGAAGGTGGGAGACGGGATCGAGGTCTCGACCCCGGCGCCACGGGCCACCGCCCTCGCCAGGACCGACTTCCCCGCTCCGAGCTGGCCGCTGAGCCCCAGGAAGACCGGTGGTTCGGCTTCGACACCTATGCGGCCACCCCACCGTACGAGCTCGCGTTCGGTGAGGATCATGATTGGCTCCCTCCCGCCGCAGCCCCGGCCGTCACGGGGAGAGACGGGCTCTGAGATCGAACAGTTCGTCGCGTAGCAGTGCGGCCTTCTCGAAGTCCATCTGCGCGGCCGCTTCGTCCATTTCGGTCTCCAGGGCCTTGACGAGCTGTTCCACGTTCATCTCCTCCTGATAGGACTCGAGGGCCTCGGCGACCTTGGGCGAGGGGGCCTCGCGGGCGTCCGCAACCCTCGTGGAGAACTCGATCTCCTGAATGCTCTTCCGGATCGTGGCCGGAGTGATCCCATGCTTCTCGTTGTGTGCGAGCTGGATCTCACGCCGTCGCTCGGTCTCCTCGATGCACCGGCGCATGGAATTGGTCATCCGGTCGGCATAGAGGATGGCCCTACCGCGCACGTTCCGGGCAGCTCGACCGATCGTCTGGATCAGTGAGCGAGCATCCCGGAGGAAGCCCTCTTTGTCGGCATCCAGAATGGCGACGAGCGAGACCTCCGGAAGGTCGAGCCCCTCACGGAGGAGGTTGATGCCTACCAGGACATCGAAACGCCCCAAGCGGAGGCCTCGAAGAATCTCCATGCGCTCGATGGTATCGATGTCCGAATGCATATAGCGTACGCGCACTCCCACGCCCTGGAGATACTCGGAGAGATCCTCCGCCATCCGCTTGGTCAACGTGGTGACCAGCACCCGCTCCCCCTTCGCTTCCCTCTCACGGATCTCTGCGAGGAGGTCGTCGACCTGCCCCTTCACCGGCCGGACCAGGACCTCGGGATCGACGAGCCCGGTCGGCCGGATGATCTGCTCGACCACGACCCCGCCGGAGAGTTCCAGCTCCCTCTCGCCCGGGGTCGCGGAGACGAAGATGGCCTTGTGGATGATTTCCTCCCACTCCTCGTACGTGAGGGGACGGTTGTCGAGAGCCGAGGGAAGCCTGAATCCGTGTTCCACGAGAGTCAGCTTCCGCGAGCGATCGCCCCGGTGCATCCCCTGGATCTGGGGAAGCGACTGGTGGGATTCGTCGACGATGACCATGAAGTCGTCGGGGAAGTAGTCGAGCAGGCAGCTCGGGCGCTCCCCCGCCTCTCGGCCGCCCATGAACCGCGAGTAGTTCTCGATTCCGGGACACGTGCCGATCTCCAGCATCATCTCGATGTCGAACTCCGTCCGGGACTCGATCCGCTGTGCTTCCAGGAGCCGTCCGTGGCGCTGGAAGTGCTTGACCTGCTCGTCCAGCTCCGCGCGGATGTGTGGAATGGCCTCTTCGATCGTTCGTCGATGAGTCACGTAGTGCGAGGCCGGATAGATTGCAGTGCGCGCGAGGGAAGTGATCAACTCTCCGGTGAGGGGATCGAAGCGGGTGATCCGCTCCACCGCGTCTCCCCAGAACTCGATCCGGATGGCCTGCTCCTCGTAAGCCGGGAGAACTTCGACCGTGTCTCCGCGGACCCGGAAGGTCCCCCGATCGAAGGCCATGTCGTTGCGGCGGTACTGAATCGCGACGAGCGCACGGAGGAGCTCGTCTCGTCCGACCTCGTCCCCGACCTCCGCCTCGAACATGAGCGAGCGGTAGTCGGCCGGACTTCCCAGACCGTAGATGCACGAGATGGATGCCACGACCACCACATCCTCACGCTCGAATAGCGACGAGGTCGCCCGCAACCGGAGTCGGTCGATGTCCTCGTTTATCGAAGAATCCTTCTCGATGTACGTGTCCGTAGCCGGGACGTACGCCTCGGGCTGGTAATAATCGTAGTACGAGACGAAGTACTCGACCGCATTCCGGGGCAGGAGCTGCTTGAGCTCTCCGTAGAGCTGGGCGGCCAACGTCTTGTTGTGCGACATGACGAGGGTCGGCCGTCCGTGGTCCGCGATCACGTGCGCCATGGTGAGCGTCTTCCCGGTTCCCGTAGCGCCCAGGAGGGTCTGGAACCGGTCGCCGCGGTCGAGTCCCTGCGTGAGCTCCTCGATCGCCGAGGGCTGGTCGCCCTTGGGCTGGTACGGCGCTTCGATCTTGAAGTCGGGCATCCGTCCGCTATCGCTCTTCGACGTCGATGAGCCCGGAGTCGCCGAAGGACTCGCGACGCTCGACCGACAGGACGCCCTTCACCCGACTGACGTTCCGCATGACTTTCTTGAGGTGGCCCAGGTCCCGCACCTCGACCACGAACTCCCCGAGCATCCCCGTTTCGAGCGCCCGGATGTCGGCATGCTGGATGTTGGTACCGGTGTCCGCGATCGACTGTGCGATCTCGGAAAGGAGGCCTCGGCGGTCCGTGCCACGGGTATAGAGCTTCACGAAGAAGTGCTCACCCTCTTCCGCCGTCCACTCGATCTCGACTCGGCGCTCCGGATCCTGGGAGAGGTTCAGGACGTTCGGGCAGTCTTTCCGGTGGATGGACACCCCTCGCCCCACCGTGATGTAGCCGATCACCGCGTCCCCGGGCACGGGCTGGCAGCACT
>JBBDIV010000007.1:0-1558 GCA_040880225.1 Gemmatimonadota bacterium | reverse complement strand
CTCCTCGGCGAACGGGTGATCGTCCAGCACGTGGCGGTCGCCGCGGTCGCGTACGGGGTCCGCCGCGCGCGGGCCGGCCTTCAGGATCGCGACCGCCCGGTCGGATCGTTCATCTTCCTGGGACCCACCGGGGTGGGAAAGACCGAGACGGCCCGGGCTCTATCGGAGTTCCTCTTCGACGACGACCGGGCGATGGTGCGCATCGACATGTCGGAGTATATGGAGAAGCACGCGGTGGCACGCCTGATCGGGGCGCCTCCCGGATACGTGGGGTACGAGGAGGGTGGACAGCTCACCGAAGCGGTCCGCCGCCGCCCCCATGCCGTGATCCTCTTCGACGAGATCGAGAAGGCCCACCCGGAGGTCTTCAACATCCTCCTCCAGATTCTGGACGACGGTCGCCTTACGGATGCCCATGGGCGGACCGTCGACTTCAGGAACGCGGTGATCATCATGACGTCGAACGTGGGAAGCCAGTACATCCTGGAGCAGGCAGGCACCTCCGACTGGGACACGGTGGAGAACCATGTCCGCCAGGAGCTCCATCGGCACTTCCGGCCCGAGTTCCTGAATCGCATCGACGACATCATCCTCTACCGGCCGCTCTCGCGAGCGGACCTGCGCCAGATCGTGGAGCTTCAACTCGACCGGGTCCGGACGCTCGCGACCGACCTCGGGGTGGATCTCACGGTGGACGACGGCGTCAAGGACCTCCTGGCCGAGGAGGGTTACGATCCGGTCTTCGGGGCTCGTCCCCTCAAGCGCGTGATCCAACAGAGGATTCAGAATCCCCTGGCGCTCCGGCTCCTCGAGGAGGAGGTGGAGGATGGGGTGCGAGTGAGGGTGCTTCCCCCTCGGGAGCCGACCGGGGAGGTTCGCTTCGAATTCTCGGCGGCCGAGCCCGTGGCTGCGGCCTGATGTGTTAGATTACAAAATGGACGTAGCGGTGCGGGTTCGTGTCGGATCGACGGGCCGGCACCGCTTCCCGCGCGGGGACGGGTCGGGCGCCCGCGACTGGATTCGAGGAGTCGCGAAGTCCTTCCCATCCCTCAATCCGGACATTGTCATCAGGATCGCCATGCGACGAATCGGTATCTGGGCCTTCGTACTCCTCCTGGTGGGGTCGTCGGCTTGCGCGTCCGCTTCGGGCCCGCGCCCGGAGCAGATGGCCGCGGTAGCCCCGATGCTGTCGGTCGAGCGATTCCTCCAGGCCGCCAACGTCCGGGATCTCGAGGCCATGGCCCGGATCTTCGGCACGGCGGGCGGACCCATCGCGGACCGGGCGGGCAACAGCTTCGGTTGTGCATTCAAGCGCATGGGTTCCTGGATCGGTCTGGGGGACCCGTGCCTCTCGTGGTCGGAGATCGAGCTGCGGATGAACGTGATCGCGATGATCCTGGAGCACGACGTCTATCGAGTTCGTGGAGAGGCGAACGTACCGGGAAGAGGTCGCCCCACGACCCGCATCGGAGTCGATCTCGAACGGGGCAATCAGCGGTACCCGGACATCCCGTTCGTCGTCGTGCAGACCGGGGATGGCCGCTGGCTCGTGGAGGAG
>JBBDIV010000006.1:0-8729 GCA_040880225.1 Gemmatimonadota bacterium | reverse complement strand
AGAAGGGGTGGGAGCACGCGTACCGGGACCGGAAGAAGAAGAAGCGCAACTTCCGGCGCCTGTGGATCAGCCGCATCAACGCCGCGGCCCGCCAGCATGATCTGTCCTATTCGAGGTTCATGAACGGGCTCAAGCAGTCGGGGATCGAACTCGACCGCAAGGCGCTTGCCGACCTGGCGGTACGTGACCCCGACGCCTTCGGCGTGCTTGCCGGCCAGGCGAAGGAGAAGCTCACACAGAGCTGACGTTCCTGGGTGCGGTGGATCGCAGGATGAGAGGGCCTCGGAGAAGCAGCCCCGGGGCCCTTCGTGCGTAGGGATGGGAGCGCGTCGACACGACGCTCCATCGTTCCCCTCAGGCTTCTCGCCGGCTGGCGTCTCCCTCCCCTGTACTTCCCCGGCCGCCTGCTGGTAGCTTGTGACGTTTCGTGCGCTGGGGTTTCGCGCATCCGAGATAGATACCCGATTTCCGGTCGTCGAGCATGGCTGAAAGTGGATCACTCATAGCGGACCTGAGGCAGCTCGAGACCGAAGCCCTGGAAGCGATCCGGGCCGCGGATAATCTCGAAGCCGTCGAGGAGGTGCGGATCACCCATCTTGGCCGGAAGGAGGGTCGGGTGTCCGGGATCCTTCGGCGCCTGGGCGAGTTGCCGCCGGAGGACCGGCCCGAGATTGGAGCGGCCGCGAACCGGATCAAGTCGAGGCTCCAACAGGCCCTGGAAGTTCGCCAGAGGGAGCTCGATGCGCCGGACCCTGGGTCGGATCCCGGAGAGGATCTCACCCTTCCGGGACGGGAACGTTGGATCGGTGGGCGGCATCCGGTGACCCAGGTCATCGATGACCTGATCGCGATCTTCCGTGACCTGGGATTCACGCTCGCTCGCGGACCGGAGGCCGAGACGGAGTGGTACAACTTCGAGGCGTTGAACACACCCCTCGACCACCCTGCGGCCGACGAGCAGGACACCCTCTACCTCGAAGGGGGCCATCTTCTCCGAAGCCATACTTCTCCCGTGCAGGTCAGAACGCTCGAGAGGTACCCACCGCCCGTGCGCATCCTTGCACCGGGCATGGTCTACCGCAGGGACTCGTGGGATCCGACTCATACCCCGGCGTTCCTCCAACTGGAGGGGCTGGCGGTCGACGAAGGGATCACTTTCGTGGACCTGAAGGCCACATTGGCCGAGTTCGCGCGTCGATTCCTGGGCTCCGATACGCGAGTGCGTTTTCGACCCTCGTTCTTCCCGTTCACCGAGCCCTCCGCCGAGGTTGATGTGAAGCGCGTGGTCCGCGATGGGAATGGGAACGAGACCGAGACGGACTGGATCGAGATCATGGGCGCTGGGATGGTCGACCCGGCGGTGCTCGAGGCCGCAGGGGTCGACCCGGAGCGGTACACGGGCTTCGCCTTCGGCATGGGGCCGGGTCGGATCGCCCTGAACCGTTATGGGATCCCGGATCTCCGCCTCTTCTTCGAGAACGACGTACGATTCCTCCGGCAGTTCGCACGTCCATGAACATCTCGTATCGTTGGCTTCAGGCCTGCTCGAATGCTCCGCTCGGCACGGTGCAAGAGATCTCCGATCGGCTCGCTGCCCGTGGGTTTCCGGTGGAGGGACTGAGGGATCTCGGTGGCGGCCTGGGAGGGGTGGTCGTGGCTCGTGTGCTGGACGTACGGCCGCATCCGAATGCAGACCGCCTACAGGTGTGCGACGTGGACGGTGGAGCCGGCGTGGTGAAGGTGGTCTGCGGGGCCCCGAACGTGGAGCCCGGGGGCACCTACCCGTTCGCCCCCGTGGGGTCTTCGCTTCCGGGCGGCATGAAGATCGGTCGGGTAAAGCTTCGCGGTGAAGCCTCGGAAGGGATGCTCTGCTCGGAGCGGGAACTCGGGCTCGGCCCTGGGGAGGCGGGCCTGATGGAGCTCGGATCCGGGCTGGAGCCGGGATCCCGACTCGTGGACGCGCTCGACTTGAGCGATGTGCGCCTGGATGTGGAGGTGACGGCGAATCGTCCCGATCTACTCTCACACTTCGGGGTGGCACGAGAGGTGGCGCCCTCCGGAGACGCGAACCTCGTGCTCCCGAAGATCCCCGGCGGGTCAAGAACAACCGAAGAGATGCTTCGGGAGGTCGGCCTGGTGACCGACCGTGGGGAGGTGGCTGGTACGGAGGTCACCATCCGTGTCGAGGCCCCGGACCGATGCCCCCGTTACCTGGGGCTCGTGATACACGGGGTCGAGGTGGGGCCGTCTCCCGACTGGCTGGCTGGACGCCTCCGAGCGATCGGGGCTCGGCCCATCAACAATGTGGTGGACGCGACCAACTACGTGTTGCACGAGCTGGGGCAGCCGCTTCACGCCTTCGACCTGGACAGGGTCGGGGACCGTGCGGTCATCGTGCGGCGGGCCCGCCATGGCGAGAAGCTGACGACCCTCGACGGAGTCACGCGAGAGCTCACCCCGGAGATGCTCGCGATCTGTGACGCGGACCAGCCCATTGCCGTGGCTGGAGTCATGGGAGGCGCCGACTCCGAGGTCGACGAAGGTACATCGGACCTCCTTCTCGAATGTGCGCTCTTCACACCGGGTCCGATCCGTGCCACCCGTAAGGGACTGGGCATGTCGACCGACGCTTCCTACCGATTCGAGCGCGGCGTCGACCCGGAAGGGATGCGACGTGCGATCCTGCGGACAGCGGAGATCATTCTTGCCACCGCGGGAGGGGCCGTCACTGGACCGATCGTGGAGGTCGCCGCTTCGTCCTATGCACGACCGTCGGTTCCTCTTCGCCTGAGCCGGATCGAGCGGCTTCTGGGTATCCCGTTCGAGGCGGCGCGGGTGCAAGCTCTCCTCGAGCCTTTGGGGTTCGGTGTCTCGGCTTCCGACGACGGATTCTCCGTCGAGGTCCCGGGGTTCCGGAGCTACGATGTGACCCGGGAGGTGGACCTCATCGAGGAGGTCGCCCGAACTCACGGCTACGACGCCTTTCCGGACACGCTGCGTCCCTTCCGTACGGGGACGGTTCCGGACCATCCTCTGTTCCGGGTCGAAGACGCCGTCCGGGACGAGCTCGTGGCCTCGGGCCTTCTGGAGGCCCAGACCCCCGCGTTCGCCCCGGAGGACGAGGGTGAGGTCCAGATCTCGAATCCTGTCTCGGTCGAGGAGGGGTTTCTTCGAAGTCGTCTCCTTTCCGGGTTGCAGGAGCGACTCCGGTACAACATGTCTCGAGGGAATCGGGATGTCCGCCTCTTCGAGGTGGGAACCGTCTTCTTCAGGGCGAGCGGAGGCGCACTTCCGCGGGAGGAGACCCATGCAGCCGGAATTCTCCACGGGTCCCGTACTCCATCACACTGGCACGATCCCAGGACGTCGATCGACATATGGGATCTCAAGGGCCTGCTGGATCGCGTCGCAACCGTGGCGTTGGACCTGGGCCACAGAGTCGAAGCCGGGACCGACGTAGAGGATCCCACTGGAGTCGACGCCTTCGATCCAGGGACCCGCTTCGTGGTCCGCGACCTGGAGGGAGGCGTCGCCGGCGTGGCGGGACGGATCCGGTCGGAGGCACTCGATCTTCCTCCGTGGTCAGGCGAGGTATGGGGCTTCGAGCTGCGCCTCGAGGCGACCGCCCAGGGGACGGAACCCGTGACCTATGTACCCCTTCCGGTCCATCCGGCCGTGGATCGCGATCTGGCGCTTCTGGTGCCCCGCAGCGTACCTGTTGGTAAGGTGCTCGCGCTGATCGGGGAGCGCGGCGGCGAACATCTGAGGGAAACCCGGGTCTTCGACCTGTACCGGGGCGAGGAACTGCCGGAAGGCATACGATCGGTCGGGGTACGCCTGCGCTTCCGCGCCTTGGACCGTACCCTGAAGGATTCCGAGGTGGACGAGGCGGAACACACGATCCTCGGGGCTCTGGAGGAGGAACTGAGTGTCGGATTCCGAGGACAGCACGACTGACGCAAACTCGAGAAGGGCATTCGGCGACCTCGAGGAGCGAGTGAACCGACTCCTGGAGGCACATGCCTCCGTGCGGCGTCGCGCCGCCCGAGCGGAGGCGCGGGTCGCCGACCTGGAATCCCTCCTGCGGAGCTTTGGGAAGGGCGATGCGGATCCGGCCGAGCTTCAGGTCACTCTTGAGCGGATTCGGGAGAGAAATCACGACCTCCGTGGTCGCATCGAAAAGGGTCGGGAGGGGGTGGAGCGCCTGCTTGCCCGTCTCCGCTTCCTCGAGGATCAGGGGTGAGGGCGTCAGCCACCCCCGGTCTCGAGGCAGTCGTCCGTAAGTTGCAGCCTCGACTGGAGCGACACCTTGAGTGACAGTACCTCCAAGACCTCTGTGACGGTTCGTATCGCTGGGGAGGAGCACGTTCTCCGATCGACGGCCGAACCGGAGTACACACGGGACTGCGCCAACTACCTCGACGACCGCATCCGCGAGATCCGAGACGTGGGCGGACTCGCCGATTCCCATCGTGCCGTGATCCTCGCGGCGCTCTCGATCACCGACCGCTACTTTCAGGCGCAGGACGAGTTGGAGCGGCTGCGCCGGGAAGTCGTCTCGCGATCAAGCAACCTCGCTCGGAGGATAGAGGAGGAATTGGACGGTTCGGACGAAGGTGCCTGACCCTCCACGAGAGCGCGCTCCGTGCATCGGTGAACGCAGCGGGACCGGGTGCAGTCTCCCGGCCCCACACCTTGCGGCCATTTGCCGCGGATTCCTATTCTAACCTGACCGATTTTCAACGGACGGCTCCGACTCCGAGGGAGTACGACGAGCCTCCGACCGAGTTTTTCCGTGGGTGCCCCTCGCGCCCGCGTTTCGGAGTGGATAAATGGAATCCCCGCAGGCGATCGTCCTGGCGGCCGCCGCAACGCTCCTCGCGGGACTCCTCCTGGGGGTCTTCCTGGGGCGCGCGCGAGAGTTGGCCCGACAGAACCGGGAACGGATGGAGGCGCGAGACGAGGCCTCCCGGATTCTAGCGCGTGCCGGCGAAGAGGCGGAAAGCCTTCGCAAGGAGGGAGAACTGGAGGGGCGCGAGGCCGTGTTCCGACTTCGGGAGGAGTGGGAACAGGAGGAGAGTCGCCGCCGGGAGGAGCTCGAACGGTCGGAGCGAAGGGCCAGTCAGCGCTCCGATTCCCTGGACCGTAAGTTCGAGGCTCTGGAGGAACGGGACCGGATGCTGGATGCCAGAAAGGAGGAGGTCGCGAAGCAGGAGCGGACGCTGGAAGCCGAGCGCGAGGAGCTCCGCGAAGAACATGTTCGGGTTCGACACCGCCTCGAGGTCGTAGCCGGAATCTCGGCGCAGGATGCGAAGGAGCAGCTCGTCGCCGAGTTGGAGAGCGAGGCGAAGGCGGAGGCGGCGCAGTTGGTCAGAGAGGCGAGAGACGAAGCACAGCGAACAGCGAACCGTGAGGCGAAGAAAATCATCGGCCTCGCGATCCAGCGGATGGCGGCGGACGAGACCGCTCATGCGACGGTCTCGGTCGTGCAGCTTCCCTCGGATGACATGAAGGGTCGCATCATCGGCCGAGAAGGCCGAAACATCAGGGCCTTCGAGCAGGCCACCGGAATCGACGTCATCATCGACGACACGCCCGAGGCCGTGGTGCTCTCGGGGTTCGACCCGGTCCGGCGGGAGGTCGCACGGATCGCGATGGAGAAACTGATCGAGGACGGGCGAATCCATCCCGGACGGATCGAAGAGATCGTCGCGAAGAGTGGGGAGGAGGTGGAAGAAGGGATGCAGGAGGCCGCCGAGCAGGCGCTCTACGATCTGGGGATCCACAAGGTGCATCCGGAGATCGTGAAGGTTCTCGGCCGACTGAAGTTCCGGACCTCGTACGGGCAGAACCAGCTTCTCCACGCGAAGGAGGTGGCGAGATTGGCGGGATCGATGGCGGCGGAGATGGGCCTCGATGTCCAACTCACGAAGCGCGCCGGGCTCCTACACGACGTGGGGAAGGGTCTCACGCACGACCACGAGGGCACCCACGTCGAACTCGGCTACGAACTCTGCAAGAAGCACAAGGAGCACGATCTCGTCCTCAACTCGATCCGAGCCCACCACGACGAGGAGCCGCACCGATACCCCGAGTCTTTCCTCGTCACGGCGGCTGATGCGATCTCCGGATCCCGACCCGGGGCCCGGCGCGAGATGTTCGAGACCTATGTGAAGCGATTGGAGCGACTGGAGCGCATCGCCATGGACTTCCCGGGGGTGGAGCGGTGCTTCGCTGTTCAGGCCGGTCGCGAGGTGAGGGTGATGGTCGAACCCGAGAGGGTCTCGGACGAAGAGATGGCGCAGATCTCCGAACGGGTGGCTCGCCGGTTCGAAGAGGAGCTTCAGTACCCGGGCCAGATCAAAGTCGTTGTAATCCGCGAGACACGCGCCATCGACTTCGCGCGCTGAGACCTGCCGCGCCGAGAGCTCGTGGGCCGAGCTGAACGGCGCCGGCGATCGCCCGGCCGCATCCGGAGGGGGGCACATGCCGTGACGTCGTCGGTACGAGACCCGGCACGCACACCCGACGGGCCCACCTACGACGATCACCCTTCTCATTGAACGTTCCTGATCCGTCAGGACGAAACCCGGACACGACGCATGGCCGCGGAGCTCATTTCCGGAACGAAGATCGCGCAGGACATCCGCCGCGAAGTGGCCGAAAGGGTCGATCGGCTGCGGGAGGCGGAGGGACGGGTTCCGGGTCTCGCCACCGTTCTCGTCGGCGAAGATCCCGCCAGCCAGTCCTACGTTCGCATGAAGAATCGAGACGCGAAGGAGGTGGGCTTCGCCTCGAGGCAGGTCGATCTCCCCTCGACCACGACGGAGGCCGAGCTCCTCGGCTGGATCGAGGGGCTGAACGCGGACCCCGACATCCACGGGATCCTGGTGCAGCTTCCACTCCCCCCTCAGATCGAGGAGAGCCGGGTATTGGAGGCGATCCATCCGGCGAAGGACGTGGACGGATTCCATCCGATCAACGTGGGCCGGCTGAACTCAGGCAACACGGATGTGCTGGCACCCTGCACTCCCCGGGGGATCATCGAGCTACTGGTGCGGACCGGCAATGACCCGTCCGGGAAACACGTCGTGATCGTCGGGCGCTCGAATCTCGTGGGCAAGCCGATGGCGGCCCTCTTGCTCGGCCGCGAGCGGGGTGGAAACGCGACGGTGACGGTCGCACACTCGCGAACACGTGCGCTCGGTGACGTGACCCGGTTGGGCGAGATCCTGATCGTCGCGATCGGGAGGCCCGAACTCGTCACCGCCGACATGATTCGTCCGGGAGCCATCGTGATCGATGTCGGGGTGAACCGGGTCGACGACGACTCGTTGGAGAAGGGGTACCGCCTGACCGGAGATGTGGACTTCGAGGCTGCTCGGGAGGTGGCCGCCGCCATCACTCCGGTGCCGGGTGGGGTTGGGCCGATGACCCGCGCAATGCTCCTTTCGAACACCCTTTCAGCCGCGACCCCCATCGGGGGCCGGGACGGTTGACATCCGCCGACGCCGAGCCGCTCGATCTCTTTGCCCAGGAGTCGGAGTCCCGGGATCGTGAGGGCCATGAGGAGGCATCCGGTGCTGATGGGGAAAACTCCGCGTCCGCCTTCTCGCACACCTCCGCGGGCAATGAACGAGCGGGCCTGCCCTCCGCGCCGAACGAGGCGGAATCCCGCCGAGCGAGCCGGCAGGCCGCACCCCCGGACGACGAACCCCGGGTCTGGAGTGTCGGTGAGGTCAACCTCGCCGTGAAGCGACTGCTCGAGCAGACCCTTCCCGCACTATGGGTGGGGGGCGAGGTCGCGAACTGGACCCACGCCCGATCGGGCCATCGCTACTTCACGCTAAAGGACGACCGCGCACAACTCCGCTGCGTCATGTGGAAGCGCGATGCTGCCGGATTGCCGGTGGACCCCGAGGAAGGAATGCGGGTGCGCGCCTTCGGATCTCTTACTCTCTATGAGGCCCGCGGAGAGTACCAACTGGCCGTTCGCGAACTCGAGGCGGAGGGAGAAGAGGGGCTGTGGCGGCTGGCGTTCGAGAAGCTGCGGCTCCAGCTTCAGCAGGAAGGGCTACTGGATCCCGCGCGCAAGCGACGCATCCCTCGCTTTCCCCGAACGGTCGGGGTCGTGACCTCGACCACGGGTGCTGCCTTGCACGATGTGTTGACGGTTATTCGGCGACGTGCTCCGTGGACGCGCGTCGTCGTGCGCGGTACCCGGGTCCAGGGGGCTGGAGCCTCTGCGCGGATCGCCGAGGCGGTACGCGTACTGGGAACCTCCGGACGGGTCGAGGTCCTGATCGTGGGGCGGGGTGGGGGGTCCATCGAAGACCTCTGGGCGTTCAATGAGGAGCCGGTGGCACGAGCCGTGGCGGAGTGCCCCGTCCCCGTGATCTCGGCAGTGGGACACGAGGTGGATGTCACCATCTCCGATCTGGTGGCGGATCTGCGGGCTCCCACGCCGTCCGCGGCGGCGGAGGCGGTGGTCCAGGACGGCGCGGCCCTCCTCGAGGTCCTGGACGGCGTTCGCCCACGGTTGGCGCGAGCCCTTCGGGACCAGACCAGGCAATGCCACCAGCGCCTGCGAGAAGGCCGGCTCCGGGCCAGGCGAGGGATCCAGCGACTGATCGAACCACGTCGCTCCGTGTTGGCCCGACGTTCGGCCACCGCGGAGTCGGCGGTACGTCGGATCCTGCACCAGAGACGGGAACACCTTGGATCTGTGG
>JBBDIV010000005.1:0-8901 GCA_040880225.1 Gemmatimonadota bacterium | reverse complement strand
CGGCGCGGGTTGCCGCGTCACGAGGCCATGCCGTCACGCTCTTCGAGGCGTCCGGCTTCCAGCTGGAGGTGGCCTGCGACGGCTCGGAGGCGCTGGATGCCGTCCGCAGCCCGACGCCGTACGATCTCGTCCTGCTGGACATCGTCATGCCGGTAGCCTCAGGTTTGGAAGTCCTCAGTGAACTTCGCGGACTCGAGCATCGAAGCGAAGTGCCGGTCATCGTTCTGACCGCCAAGGGACAGGACGCGGATCGGGAGCGAGCCTTCGCTCTCGGAGCCAGCGCATTCATCACGAAGCCCTTCAGCCCGAAGAAACTCCTCAACCAGGTGGACGCTCTCCTTGCCGGACGCTGACCCGCACATCAGAGTCGTCGTGCTCGCCGGGGGAATCGGCTCGCGCTTCTGGCCCGCCAGTACGCCTGCCCGCCCGAAGCCCCTGCTTGCCCTCGCATCCGACCGGCCGCTGATCCGGGATACGGTGGAACGAGCGCGGAGGCTGGCCCCGGACGATCGCGTCGCGATCCTGACGGGTGCGCACCTCGCCGCACCGATTCTCGAGGCACTCCCGTCCTTTGACCCCGAACAGGTGTGGATCGAGCCGGAGGCCAGGGGAACGGGGCCAGTCCTGGCCTGGGCCGCCCACCGCATGCACCGGGTGGATCCGGAAGCCGTCCTCGTCTCCCTTCATGCGGATCATCGGATCGATCCCGAATCCGCTTTCTCCCGGCTCATCCCACGTGCGGTGGCGCTTGCACGCCAGGAAGACCTGCTCCTGACCATCGCCGTTCCGCCGGACCGACCCGAGACGGGGTACGGCTACATTCGGACCGGGAACACGCTGGTGAGCGACGAAGGCCTCGAAGCCTGGAGGGTGGACGCCTTCATCGAGAAGCCCGAACGGACCGTCGCGGAGTCGTACCTGCGGCGCGGCTATCTCTGGAACAGCGGAATCTTCGTGCTCCCGGTGTCACGCTTTCTCGAAGAGATCCGCACCCATGCGCCCGAGCTCGGACGCCATCTCGCACTCCTGGACCGGAGGGAGGATGAAGCCTTCTTCGAAGCGGCCCCACGGACCTCCGTGGACGAAGCCGTGATGGAGAGGAGCGGCCGGGTCGGGGCGGTGCGGGCAACCTTCGAGTGGGACGACGTGGGAAGCTGGGAAGCTTTGGCACGGTCACGCACCCCGGACGAAGCGGGGAACCGGCTCGAGGGACAGGTCTACGCGCACCAGGCGCGGAACTCGATTGCCTGGGCCGAGGACGGACCCGTCGTGCTCTTCGACGTGGAGAACCTCGTGGTGGTTCGTTCCAACGGCGTGACCCTGGTCACCTCCCGCCGGCGGGCTCCCGACCTCAAGGATCTACTCGGCGGCCTCCCCGCCTGGCTTCGCGAAGGCCGCCCCGACCCGTCCGAGGCGTCGTGACCGGCCGACTCTACCTCTTCGACGACCCGGTGGCCCGGAGATGGGAGCCCTTCGCGGCCACACGGCCGGCAGGAGAGCTGCTCTTCGGGGCCCTCCTGGGGCGCGAGCGCGCGGCCCGTGCGACCGGGCTGGCGGTGCAGGGATACCTTGCGACGCGGGGACTGGAAGGTTTCACCGAGGAGGGAGCCCCACCGGTCGTCTCGGCCGAAGCGTTGCGGGCGACAGTCCCCGTGGTGCTGCTTTCGACCCGCTACGTTCCGCCCCTCCCGGCCCGCGGTACCGAACCGGACCCGAACCTCTTCCGCGTCCCGACCGAGGGAAGCGACGACGCCGTCCGCCTCGAAGCCGGAGGCCAGACGGTCGGCTGGCGATTGCCCGCGGGATGGGATCCGGAGCCCTGGTTCGGGGACCCCGGGGTCGACCCGGTGCGGGCGCTTTTCTCGCCTGCAGGTCCCGCGCTCGACCTTCGAGCCGTGGAGATCCCTGGAAGCGTCCTCTCCAGCCTCTGGGACCTCGTCGACCACAACCCGGACCGGCTCGTCCGCGACCTTGATATCCTGTTCGGCTCCGAGGGGCTGGAAGACACGCTGACCCTCGGGAATCTCCCGGGCGTCCACCGGATCGGGTCCGGGCGGATCACGGCGGACGTGGGGGTCACGGTCGATCCCGGTGCGATCCTGGACACCGGTTCGGGCCCGATCCACCTGGGGACGGGCGTGCGGGTCCGCCCGTTCACCCACTTGCGCGGCCCGGCGCTCATCGGACCCGGCACCACACTGTTGGGCGGGATGTTCGACACCGTCTCGTGTGGTCCGGTGTGCAAGCTGCGAGGCGAGATCGAGGCGTCCGTCATCCTCGGCTACTCGAATAAGGCTCACGACGGATACCTGGGTCACTCCATCCTGGGCCGATGGGTGAATCTGGGCGCGTTCACGACGAACTCCGATCTAAAGAACAACTACGGATCGGTCCGGGTGTCCACCTCTGACGGTATGGTCGACACGGGCCTGCTGAAGCTCGGAGTGTTTCTGGGCGATCACGTGAAGACCGGGATCGGCACACTCGTGACCGCAGGCACCGTCATCGGGGCGGGGACGAACATCTTCGGGGGGCGGATGCCTCCGAAGTGGATCCAGCCGTTCAGTTGGGGGATCGGTGCCGATCTCGGGGTCCACCGTAAGGATGCGTTCCTGACGACGGCCGAACGAGCCATGGATCGAAGGGGCGTACCGCTGACACCGGAGCATCGTGCCTTCCTCTCGGAACTGTGGGAGCGGAGCCGGGCCACGGATCCGGAGGGTGCGGAGTGAAGCTGGCGGTACTGGGAAGCGGTAGTAAGGGGAACGCCACGTTCCTCGCCACGACGACGACCCTCATCCTCGTCGACGCGGGCTTCAGTGGAAAGCAGCTCGCCCTCCGACTCGAGCGTGTGGGTGCCGCACCCGACCGAATCGACGCCATCGTCGTCACCCACGAACATGGAGAGCATACGCGGGGCATCGGGGTCTTCGCTCGCAGATTCGGCACGCCGCTCTACATGACCCAGGCCACGGAGGAGGCCTGTGCGCCGTTGCTGCGGGGGGGAGAAGAGATCCGTCACTATCGGCCCGGTCGACCGTTCCACATCGGGGACATGACGATCGATCCCTTCCTCACCGTGCACGACGCGCTCGATCCGGTGGCGGTCACGGTCACCGGGCATGAATGCAGCACCCGGGTCGGGATCGCCACCGACCTCGGTCGGCCGAACGCCGGCATCCGGCACTCCCTGGCCCGCTGCGACTTCCTCGTGCTCGAGGCCAATCACGACGAGGAGCTCCTACGCTCGGGTCCCTATCCCGCCGCGGTCCAGGCTCGGATCTCCTCGTCGCACGGTCACCTCTCCAACCACGCGGCCGCCGCGTTCGCGCGGGAGTTGCTCCACCCCAGGCTCGCCGGAATCGTCCTGGCCCACCTCTCGGGGAGCTGCAATCGGCCCGATCTCGCGCGGAGTGTGGTCCAGCGGGCCCTGCGGAAGGCCGGGTGGAAGGGGTTCCTGGAGGTCGCCCGGCAGGATGAGCCCACGGAGCTCGTCGACATCCGGGAGCTCCATCTCCGAAGGGAGTCGGGTCAGCTCTCGCTTCTTTGACGGGCCGCAGTTGCGCAGCCGCGGCTTCCGTGAGGGCCGCGCCGCGGCCGGTGGGTTCGAGCGGACGACCGGAGTCGACCGCTCAGGAGAATACGGGAGGGGGAGCTTGGAAGGAACCGCCGCTCGCGCCCGTCACCGCCCACTACAAGCCGAAGAGCCGGAGCACGTCGTTGCCCAACGCCAGGGCCATGATTCCCACCAGAACAATGAACCCGAGCTGGCTCCAGCGAAGACGCTGCTCCACGGAGAGCGGTCGCCCGCGGACCGCCTCGATCCCCAGAAAGACCAGATGGCCCCCGTCCAGGACCGGGATCGGCAGGAGGTTCAACACGGCCAGGTTCACGGAGAAGAGCGCCATGAACCGCAGGAACACGGGAAGACCCTCGGCCGCCGCCTGCCCGGACATCTCCCCGATCGCGACGATGCTGCCCAGGTTCCGAGTGGAGACCTGCCCTGTCACCAGGTCCCGGAGGAACCCCACGATCAAGCCGGTGACCCCCACGGTCTGATTCCAACCAGCTTGGAGGGCTTCCAGGGGAGGCACACGTGTATAGGCCACATCGTGAAGGACGGGGAGGACCCCGATCCGCCCCCCGGGCTCGAGCTCTCCGGTGACCGGATCCTGTAACTCCGCCCGTTCGGGAGTCACCGGCCGGACCAGGCGCCCGCCGTCCCGCTCGATGGTGATCCGGATCTCCCGCTCGGGGTTTGCCACGACGGACTCCTGGAGATCCGACCACGACTCGACCGCACGGCCCTCGACCTCCACGATGCGGTCGCCGGCCTGAAGTCCCGCTCGATCCGCGGGCTCCCCGGGACTCACCGCCTCGATCACCGGTCCAAGCCAGTACCCGATCGACCGAGCCGTCCGCTGCCGAGCTTCGTCGCCGGTGAGCTCGACCGTGACCTCGCCGGGCGGGTTGTCGAATTCAAACGCAATCGGCCCGTCGGGGGCGGCGAGGATCGCCGCGCGGACTTCACCCCAGTGCTCGACAGGCGATCCCCCGATCCGAACCAGCTCTGCTCCCGTCGGAATCTCGGCCAATGCCGATGCTCCGGCCGGAAGCGTCTCGGCGTTCACCGCACCCACGCGAGTCGTGTCCTGCTCAAAGCTTCCCCAACCCGCGGCAACGACGGTGTAGGCCACGAAGGCAAACAGGAAGTTCATGACCACGCCGGCCGAGATCACCCAGGCCCGAGCCCAAACGGGCTTGGAGTCGAAGTCGCCCGAACGCCCGGCCATCGCCTCCGTATCCCGCCCCTGCTCCGTGGTCGCGGGCGAGGACCGTGATGACTCGGCGCTCCACCCGATCGCTTCCTTTCGGGACACCTCGCTCGCGCTTTCGGAGTCATCCTTCCCGCCCTCGATCGCCTCCATCATCTCGTCCTCCATCCCACCCATCTTCACGTAGCCACCCAGCGGGATGATGCTCAGGACGTATTCGGTGTCGCCCCGCGTGAATCCCCAGATCCGGGGACCGAGCCCGATGGAGAAACGCTCGACCCGGATCCCCACCGAACGCGCGGCCAGGAAGTGCCCCAACTCGTGGACGAAGATGAGGACACCTAGAACGATGATCGTGGCGATGATGGTCATTCTCTGGATCCCGGCACGGTCGGCTGGCACTCACGGACGCGTTCGGTGGCGATCCGGCGAGCTTCCCGGTCCGCATCCATCAGATCGTCCAGGTCCCGCGCCGCGCTGGACGAAGTTCGCTGGAGCGTGTGTTCGACGATGTCAGCAATCATGGGGAAAGATATGGTCTCCGCGAGGAAGGCCTGAACGGCCACCTCGTTGGCAGCGTTGAATGCGGTGGGAGCTGTGCCCCCACTCCGGCCCGCCCGCACTCCGATTCCGAAGAGCGGAAAGGACTCTGCATCGATCTCTTCGAACGTGAGTGGCGACGAGCGAACAGGATCGAAGGTCCGGAGTTCCGGATCGCCCAACCGCTCAGGGTGCGTGAGCGCGTAGAGGATGGGAAGCTCCATAGTGGGGAACCCCAACTGGGCCACGACGGATCCATCCACGAACTCGACGAGGGAGTGGATCACGGACTGTGGATGGACGACCGCGTCGATCCGGTCGTAGGGCACCTGGTAGAGAAAGTGGGCCTCGATGACCTCGAGTGCCTTGTTCGCGAGGGTCGCCGAGTCGATCGTGATCTTCGCACCCATATTCCAGGTCGGATGCCGGAGCGCATCGCGCGCCCTCGCCCCGGCGAGACGATCCTGCTTCCATCCGCGAAACGGCCCACCCGAAGCCGTCAAAACCAGACGTGCCACGTCTTGCATCGGGTGTCCCGCCAGACACTGGAGTATGGCCGAGTGCTCCGAGTCTACAGGAACGAGCTCGCCTCCGCCGGCCTCCAACGCGCGAAGAACCAGGTCCCCACCCGCGACCAGAGACTCCTTGTTTGCCAGAGCCAGACGCTTGCCTGCCTCGAGGGCCCCGAGGGTGGGTTCGAGCCCCGCGAAGCCGACCAACGCGTTCACGACCACATCCACGTCCGCGCAGGACACGACCTCCATCAGCGCCTCGCGCCCGCCAACCCAGTGTGCCTCACTCTCCCCAAAATCTTCGTATGCTGACTCGTCCGTCACCACGACGCGCGCGGGCCGATGCCGTTGGACCTGCTCGTGCAGGAGATCGACCGAGCGATTCGCGGTGAGCGCGGTCACCCGGAAGCGATCCGGATGCCGCTCGATGACTCGGAGGGTGCTGGCACCGATCGACCCCGTGGACCCCAGAATCGCGACTCGCAACCGTTGGTCGCTCCCCCGCTGCCCAACGCCGATCTCCGACGGGCTCCGGTCCGAGGGCCCGGTGTTCGTTTCCCGATCCGTCACCGGAGGAGCACCATCATCAGCGCGTATGTGAGCGGCAATGTGAAGAGGACGGAATCGAATCGATCCAGAACGCCCCCATGACCGGGAAGCAGCGAACCGGAATCCTTCACCCCCGCGGACCGTTTGATCAGGGACTCGGCCAAATCACCCACCTGCGCCACCGCCCCGATCAACAGGCCCACCCCCGCGGCGGCCCCCAGCGACAGCCCCACTTCGTCGACCGGATTCAGGAGAAACGCGGTCCAGGCGACCGCTGCGAGGATCGCGCCAAACAGACCCCACAACCCCCCTTCGATCGTCTTTCCCGGGCTCACGCTCGGGATCAGCTTTCGGCGTCCCCAACGACGTCCTCCAAAGTATGCGGCGGAGTCTCCGATCCAGGTCACGACGAGAGGGAACGCCACCAGAAAGCCGCCGGCCCACCCGATCGCACCATCGCTCACCCCCGGGAAGACCCGCAAATGTACGCCGAACGCGAAGCCGAGACCCACGTAGACCGCTCCCAGAGTGGTGATCGCAGCAGCCTCCAGGGGCCTGCCTTCCGACCCACGCAGAAACACCGCGGCGGCCATCGCCACCAGGGTGAGTGCAAGGATCAGAACCGCCGCCCACGAGCTCCAGAGACCGAATTCCTGGACGAACGCCGCGGAGAGCACGAGTACCCCGGTTGCGGTGGTACCCAGAAGCTGGAACGGCCTCGAGCCCGACGCCTCCGCGATCCGGTAGACCTCCCGAACCCCGAGCACCGCGACCCCGGCAAGCACGATGGCCACAGCCCATGCGCCCAGGTAGACCACACCGAACCCGAATGGAATCCCTACGGCGGCGACCGCGACGCGGTTGCCAAGCTCGGTCCGGGGCATGGGACGGGGCTCCCGAGAGTGTGGAAGAGCGGAGCTCAGGAGGAGGATACCCGACCGAACCTGCGCTCACGGCGCTGGTACTCGGACACGGATTCGAAGAGGTCTTGCCGCGTGAAGTCGGGCCAGAGGACGGGGGAGATGAAGATCTCCGTGTAGGCCAACTGCCAGAGCATGAAGTTCGAGATCCGGAACTCGCCGGAGGTCCGGATGAGCAGGTCGGGGTCCGGAACGTCTCCCGTGGAAAGCGCGGCGGAAAATGTCGCGTCGTCGATCTCTCCGGGCGTCAGCTCCCCTGCCGCCACCCTCGCCGCGAGGTCCCGAACCGCCCGGATGATGTCCGCGCGACCGGAGTACGATATCATGAGGTTGAGGCGGAGCTTCAATCCGCCGGCCGTGGCCTCCTGAATGCAGCGTACCGCATCCCGTGTCTCGTCGTCCATGCGGGAAAGATCACCCAGCACGTGGACCTCGACTCCCTGGTCGCGGAGTTCATCCTTCTCCTGTTCCGCATAGATCTTGAGCAGCGTCATCAGAGCGAGGATCTCCTCCTCCGGCCGCTGCCAGTTCTCGGTGGAGAACGCAAAGAGGGTCAGAATTCCCACCCCTGCCTCGACACAGCCGTGGATCACCTCGCGGACCGCCTTCATCCCCTCCCGGTGGCCCGCATGGCGGGCGAGCCCCCGGTCGGATGCCCAGCGGCCGTTTCCATCCATGATGACAGCTACGTGACGGGGCACGGGCCCATCGAGCGCGGGAGTCGAAGTGATGTCGTGGCTCATGTGGAAGAAGATGCCCGGGGGCCAGAGAACTGTCAAAACCTGCAAGCGGGGGGAGAGACGGAGGAAGAGCGTGCACTCCAATCCATGTTCAGACGGTCATGACCTCGCGCTCCTTCCGCTCCAGAAGCTCGTCGATCCGTGCGGTGTGTTCGTCGGTCAGCTTCTGAATTTCGTCCATCGCGCGGCGTCCCTGGTCGTCGGAAAGCTCTCCCTCCTTGATGCGCGCCTTGATCTCGTCGTTGCCCTCTCTGCGCGCGTGCCTCAGCGAGATCCGGCCCTCCTCCGCCATCTTGTGGAGGAGCTTCACGTATTCCCTGCGACGTTCCTCGTTCAGGGACGGGATAGGGACCCGTACCACGTGCCCGTCGTTCGCTGGATTCAGACCGAGATCGGCCTGCATGATTCCCTTCTCGATCTCGCCGATCAGCGACTGATCGAAAGGTTGGACCACGATCAGTGATGCCTCGGGAGTAGAGACGGTCGCGACCTGATTCAGCGGCATGCTGGAGCCATAGGCTTCGACCCGAACCGTATCGAGAAGTGCGGGAGTCGCCTTCCCGGTCCTGACGGTCCCGAACTCCCGCCGCACGGCTTGCAGGGCTTCGTCCATCTGGTTCTTCACTTTCTCGATCGTCGGCATGTCCGTACCCTTCCACTGAACGTGTATGCGCGATGGCTCCGTCCCCGCGCCCGAGGGTCGAAGCGAACCTGCCCATGAGGCCCTTCCAGCGCCCCCGGAAACCCACGCACGGAAGCGACATCAAAGGGCGAGCGCCATCCGGGTTCCCCGTCCCTCCTTAGTGTCGCGAGTCGGAAGTTGGTCAGCATTCGTGAACCGCTGCATCCGCAGTGGACGGCGCAT
>JBBDIV010000004.1:0-9154 GCA_040880225.1 Gemmatimonadota bacterium | reverse complement strand
CCCCACGCCCCGCACATCTCGGGACTGCTTCGCGTCGGGTCGGTTGTCAAAAAGCTGTTCCGCTCATCGTTACGCGAGGGCACCGACTTCGGTACCTCGTTCACGCTTTACGGAGCCAAGAAAAGTAAGCCCCAAGTCCGGGCTCGTCAATGCCTGCGCCGGGGGTCGACACTCGGGCGGTCGTTGGACCTCATCCGGCACCACTCCGACCATGAACGAGGCTCGCACCAACTCCCAACGTCCTCCTACATTCCGCCCATTTTCAGCAGCTCCGCGACATCCGAGGCCTCCACCCGGAACTCACCGAGCGGGCCGCCATCCGGCCCATGCCAGTCCGATCCCCCGGCGCGCACCAGACCCCGGCGGCCGGCCTCCTCCTCCAACTGTCGAACCCGGCCCACCGGATTCCGAGGCCGGTACACTTCCAATCCGGCCATGCCCGCCTCCGCCAACACCGGCAGATACGTATCCAGGTGACGCATGGGAGGGTGAGCCCACACAGCGATCCCACCTGCGCCGCGGATCAGCCGGATCGCACCCTCCGGATCGATCAGCCGTGTGGGGATGTAGGCCGGATGGTCGTTCCCGATGTACCGATCGAAGGCCTCCGGAACCGACCCCACGTATCCGGCCTCGACCATCGCACGGGCCAGGTGCGGACGGCCGAGCGCTCCGCCACCTGCGCCGGCAGCGACCACACGATCGAACTCGATCTGTACTCCCTCCGCCTCCAGCTTGCGCACCATCCCGCGCAACCGGTCGCGCCGTCGGCCGGCAGCCTCACCCGTGTGCGCGAGCAGCGCGGAATCCGTGGGGTCTACGAAATAGCCCAGGATGTGCAACTCCAGATCGCCGAGCGTAGTGCTGACCTCGAGCGCCGGAACCACCTCGACCTGGAGGGTGCGTCCCACTTCGAGCGCCTCCGGAACCCCGGCCACGGTATCGTGATCCGTGAGGGCGATCACATCGAGACGCGCCTCCGCCGCGGCCTCCACCACCGCGGCCGGTCGCACCATCCCGTCCGACGCGGTCGAGTGGATATGAAGGTCCAGATCCATGACGACTCCGAGAGAAGAAAGGAAGGCGCCCGCACTCGCCGAAGTGCGGACGCCTTCGCAACGTGGCCACGACCCCTTAAGGGCCTACGGGTCGCGGGACTGAACCAGCGAGTTCCAGCGGGATCAGGCCAACGGATTTCCTGGGAAGCCCGCGCCCTCGAGGAATGCATCGGGATCGATCCAGGCCTCCCGCACATCGTAGTCCTCCGGAGGCGAGGCATCCGCATACTCGGAGAGCACCGTCACCCGGTCGGCCTCGATCTTCACGACTCCGCGGTTGAGGAACAACCTCTTGCTCCCCCCCCCGGTCAGGTCGATATCCATCATTCCCGCGCCGAGAAGGGAGATCAGAGGCGCATGGCCGGGAAGGATTCCGATCTCCCCGTCCCATGCCGGCACCACGACCGCTGCCACTTCCCCCTCGAACACGGTCTCCGAGGGAGACACGACACGGAGGGTGAGCGTCCGATCGACCATCTCAGCCCTCCTGCTCCATCCGCTCCGCCTCGGCGACCACATCGTCGATCCCGCCCACCATATAGAACGCCTGCTCGGGCAGGTGATCGAACTCCCCGGCTGCGACGCGGGCAAAAGACTCGATCGTGTCGTCGAGCTTCACATAGAGGCCGGGCCGGCCGGTAAACTGCTCGGCCACGAAGAAGGGCTGAGAAAGGAATCTCTGAATCCGGCGGGCCCGATTCACGATGATCTTGTCCTCCTCGCTCAGCTCGTCCATCCCCAGAATCGCGATGATGTCCTGCAGGTCGCGATACCGCTGCAGGATCTGCTGCACGTCGCGCGCCACGTCGTAGTGGCGCTGTCCGATGAACTGCGGGTCCAGGATCCGGGACGACGAGTCGAGAGGATCCACGGCGGGATAGATGCCGAGCTCCGAGATGCTCCGGGAGAGTACCGTCGTCGCATCCAGGTGCGCGAACGCTGCCGCGGGCGCGGGGTCCGTAAGGTCGTCGGCGGGCACGTAGATCGCCTGCACCGAGGTGATCGAGCCGGCCCGTGTCGAGGTGATCCGCTCCTGAAGCTCGCCCATTTCCGTTCCCAGCGTGGGCTGGTACCCGACGGCCGAGGGCATGCGGCCGAGCAGCGCGGAGACCTCGGATCCCGCCTGGGTGAACCGGAAGATGTTGTCGATGAAGAGCAGGACGTCCTGCTGCTCCACATCGCGGAAGTACTCCGCGATGGTCAGGCCGGAGAGCCCGACACGCATGCGGGCACCCGGAGGCTCGTTCATCTGGCCATAGACCAGCGACGTCGACTCGAGGACCCCGCTCTCCTTCATCTCGAGCCAGAGGTCGTTCCCTTCACGGGTCCGCTCGCCCACGCCGCTGAAGACCGAGCGACCTCCATGCTGCGTGGCGATGTTGTTGATCAGCTCCTGGATGATGACGGTCTTCCCGACACCAGCCCCTCCGAACAACCCCGTCTTACCGCCCTTCACATAGGGAGCCAACAGGTCGATGACCTTGATCCCGGTCTCGAAGATCTCCGTCTTCGGTTCGAGCTCGTCGAATTTGGGAGCTGCACGGTGGATGGGCCAACGCTCCACCTCCGCGCCTTCACCTCCCACCGGACCTCCAGCGTCGACAGGTTCGCCGAGGACGTTGAGGATCCGGCCCAGCACCGCTTCTCCCACCGGGACCGTGATCGCGGTCCCGGTATCGACCACGTCCATGCCCCGTACGAGGCCGTCGGTCGAGGACATCGCCACGGCTCGCACCTGCCCGCGCCCGATGTGCTGCTGGACCTCCGCGACCAGGCGGATCTCCGTTCCTCCCTCGGTGGTCCCCTCGATTCGAAGGGCGTTGTAGATGTTCGGGAGTTCCTCCGGGTTGAACTCGACGTCCAACACGGGCCCGATGACCTGCACGACCTTTCCGATATTTTGCTCAGCCATGTCTTCCTTGTCTCCCGGCTACTCGAAGGCCGCCGCGCCACCCACGATCTCGGCGATCTCCTGCGTGATCTGGGCCTGTCGAGCCCGGTTGTATTTGCGTCGAAGATTATCCAGCATGTCCGAAGCGTTGTCGGTTGCGGCCTTCATGGCCGTTCGCCTCGCCCCCTGTTCTCCCGCAGCATTTTCGACCAGCGCCCGGTAGACGACGTTGCGTACGTAGAGCGGCAGCAACGTCTGCAGGATGTCGTCGCGGGAGGGCGACAGTATGAAGCTGTCGGGCGCCACCCGTTTCTCCACGTCGGGCCGGATTGGAAGCACCTCCTTCGCGACCGGGGGCGTGGAGAGCGCAGAGCGATACTCCGAGAAGACCACCCAGACCGCATCCAGCTCGCTCGCCTCAAAGCGCCGCTGGAGCCCTGCGATCAGCTCCTCGGCGTCCTCAGGAGCCGGATAGTCCCCGATGCTCGTCCAGGTCTCCTCCATCTCTTCTCCCTGGAACCGAAAGAAGGCGATTCCCTTCTTCCCCGATACGTGGAGCTCGGTGTCGACCCCCTGGCCGCGCAGCTTGACGACAAGCTCTCGTGCTCTTCGGATCAGATTGACGTTGAACGCCCCCGCCAACCCACGGTTCGCCGTCAGCAAGAGGACGGCCGCGCGCTGGGTTTCCTCCGGCGTGCGCAGGATCGGAAACCGATCCGCGAACTCCGCGCTGTGAAGGCTCCGGACGATCTCCTCGAGGGCCTCGCCATAGGGACGCGAAGCATGGACCCGATCGACCGCGCGCTTCAGCTTCGAGGTCGCGACCATCTCCATGGTCCGGGTGATCTGCCGGGTGTTCTCCACCGAGCGGATCCGGCGTTTTACCTCACGTGCCTGCGACACCTTACGTTCGACCTCCCCCTGGGATGCTTCGTCTGAAACCCGTCGTGCCTTCTACTGAAGGACCCTCGCTTCAGGCGGCCGACGCTTCCAGCTCGGCCTTGAAGCGTGCGTTGAACTCGTCCAGCGCCGCCTTGAGCTCCGACTCGAGCTCATCGCTGATCCTACTCTCGGTGCGAATCTCGTCCAGCACGCTACTCTTCTGGGCACTCATGAACGCGAGGAACTCCCGCTCCCATTGACCCACCCGCTCGACGGGGAGCTGGTCGAGATACCCGTTGGTCACCGCGTAGATGATGATGATCTGTCGCTCGACCGACATTGGGTCGTACTGGGGCTGTTTCAGGATCTCCACCGTCCGCTCCCCTCGCGCGAGCTGACGCTGGGTCGCCGCGTCCAGGTCGGAGCCGAACTGGGCAAACGCCTCCATCTCCCGATACTGTGCCAAGTCGAGACGAAGGCGACCGGCCACCTTCTTCATCGCCTTGACCTGAGCGGCCCCCCCCACTCGAGACACCGAGATCCCGACATTGACGGCGGGCCGGACGCCCGCGTAGAACAGATCGGGCTCGAGAAAGATCTGGCCGTCGGTGATCGAGATGACGTTTGTCGGAATGTAGGCCGAAACGTCTCCGGCCTGCGTTTCGATGATCGGCAGCGCCGTGAGAGAGCCCCCTCCCTGCTCGTCCGAGAGCTTCGCCGCCCTTTCAAGAAGGCGGGAGTGGAGATAGAAGACGTCGCCCGGATAAGCCTCGCGCCCCGGAGGTCGACGAAGCACGAGCGAGAGTTGCCGGTAGGCCTGCGCCTGCTTCGTCAGGTCGTCGTAGATGACGAGCGTATGCTTGCCTTCCCACATGAAGTGCTCCGCCAGGGCCGTGGCGGTATAGGGTGCGATGTACTGCATCGGTGCGGGATCCGAGGCGTTCGCGGCCACCACGATGGTGTAGTCCAGCGCCCCGTGTTCGCGAAGAGTCTCGACCACACTCGCAACCTTGCCGGCCCGCTGACCGATGGCGCAGTACACGCAGATGACATCGGTGTCACGCTGGTTGATGATCGTATCGACAGTGATCGCGGTCTTTCCGGTCGAGCGGTCGCCGATGATCAACTCGCGCTGGCCGCGGCCGATCGGGATCATCGCGTCGATCGCCTTGATCCCGGTCTGGAGAGGCTCCTCTACGGGCTGGCGAAGCACGATCCCCGGCGCCACGATGTCGATCATCCGTGAGCCTTCGATCGGGTCGATCGGCCCGCCGGAGTCGATCGGGTTGCCGAGGGCATCGACCACACGCCCAAGGTATCCATCCCCGGTCGGGACCTCGAGTACCCGTCCCGTCCGCCGCACCTCGTTCCCCTCGTGGAGATTGGTCCAGGTGCCGAGAATGACGGCGCCGATGTTGTCCTCTTCGAGGTTCAACGCAAGCGCCGTGACGGGCGCTCCACCGTCCGATGGCGTGATCTCCAGCATCTCGCTGGCCATTGCGTTGGTGAGGCCGTAGATCCGTGCGATCCCGTCCTTCACCTCGAGGACCTCGCCGACCTCTTCGGCGCGGAGATCCTCCTCGTAGTTCTCGATGGCGTCGAGAAGAACGCCCTTTATCTCACTGGCACGGATCTGGGAGTCCGGATTGGCCATTGGCTTTCAGTCCTTGCGCGAACTGTTCAGTTCGAGGAAATGTCGGCGGCGAGCAGTCGCCGCCGCATGTCTTCGAGGCGACGGCGCACCGAGCCGTCGAACACGATATCACCACTGCGGAAGACGACCCCGCCGATCAACTCGGGCTTCACTCGGATGTGCGGCACCACGTTTGTGTCGAGAATCCCGGAGAGCCGCTCCGTCAGGCGCTCCAGCGAGGCGTCATCCAGAGGCCGGGCCACCGAAACCTCGACGTGCTCCCGACCGAGCTTCTTGTCGAGGAGAGCATGATACTGCCGCGCCATCTCTCGGAGGAGTCTTTGTCGTCGTTTGTCCACCACGAGCTGCAGGAAGTTCAGGAATTTCCGGGGGACCTGCTCCCCGAACGCCTTCCGCAGCACCTTTTTCTTCTCCTCGTTGTCGATCCTAGGGGTCTCGAGGAAGAGTCGAAAACGCCCCTGCTCGTCGAGCAGCTTCGAGACGAGGTCGAACCCGTCGCCGAAGGCCTCGAGTTCTCCCTCCTGGGCGGCGAGCTCCATCAGAGCCGACGCGTAGTTCCGGGCAACGAGCTCTCCCTGCACCGTCAGGCCTCCGCCGCCGGGCGGCCAAGCTCATCGAGGTAATCCTCGACCAGAGCACGGTCCGTCTCGCTGTCGAGCTTCCGCTCGAGGAGGTTCGAGGCCGCGGCGATGGCGAGATCGACCGACTCTCGGCGCAACGTCTCCAGCGCTCTATCCCGCTCGCGCCCGATCTCGCCGCGGGCTCGCTGGATCATTCGCTCGCTTTCTTCACGAGCCTTGGCCTCGATATCGGTTCGCACCTTCTCGCCGGCTTCGCGACCCTGCGCGACGATGTCCTGCGCTTGTCGCCGTGCGTCCGCGAGCTGCTTCTTGTGCTCCTCCAGCGCCGCCTCGGCTTCGGCGCGCAGGCGCTGTGCCTCGTCGATCGACTCGCGGATCCCCACCTCACGGGAGTCCAGCGCGCCCAGGATGGGGCCCCAGGCGTACTTGGCCAGCACCCAGAGAACGATGAGGAAGACTACGATCGTCCAGACCGACAGTCCGAGGTCGACCGAGAACAGGCTTCCCCCACCGCCCTCGGCCGCCTCCGCGGCTTCCTGCACCGCAAGGAGTGGCGCGGGCGCCGCCGCCAACGGAATGGAAGCGAAAGCTGAGATCTTCATTGTGAATCCTTGGACCGGACCATCGAGCCCCTCCGGCCATGAGTCAGGGTTCGAACGTTCGAAATGCTTCTTTGGGCTGAGCCGCTCGGAGCCGGCCGAGGCAGGTGTTTCCCGAACCCCGGCGCCCGGCGCGACCCGCACGCCTTCGGTACGGGTCACACTCCGCCCAGCTTCCGAACGAAGGCTTCGTCAGATCAGCTTGTAGAGTAGCGCGATCACCAGACCGAAGAGCGCGACACCCTCGATCAGAGCCGCGAGAATCAGCGCAGCGGTCTGGATGTTTCCGGACATCTCCGGCTGACGGGCGATGCCCTGGACCGCGGACGAGCCGATCAGGCCGATACCGATACCGGCACCGAGGACGACCAGTCCGAGGCCGATCCCGGACCCGAGGAGCCCCTGGTATGCAGCTGCGGCTTCGGCGCTCATCGCGGCGACGTCTTGAATGGCGAGAAGGGTGGAAGTCAGCATCGTGTCTCCGTCTCGTCTCTTGGGAGTGGTTTTGTCGACTCGGATGTCCGGAGCCGATCTGAGATGGTCGCGGAACCGTCTTGGTCCCACGAACCCGTGCCCGTCCGGAAGAGGGTTTCTTCAGTGGGCATGGCGAATCAGGCCGATAAACACGGCCGTGAGCATGGCAAATATGAAGGCCTGCAACAGAGCGATGAAGACCTTCAGGAGAGTGATCGCGGCGGCCATTCCGACCGCCCCGCCCGCGATTCCCCAGCGTCCCAGGGTCAGATCCGCGAATACGAAGATCAGACCGATCAGGGCCAGGATGAGCACCTTGCCGGCCGTCATGTTCGCGAACAGCCGAACGGCGAGTGCGAAAGGCTTGGCGATCTTTCCCATCGCCTCGATCGGGGTCATGATCACGAGCATCACGGCCCGTCCGGCTGGATGCATGCCTTCGGGAGCGTAGAAGATCGTCCTGGCATAGCCGGCGGGGCCCAGCTCACGGAAGCCCGCCATCTCGGTCCAGAGAAACGCGAGAAACGCGAGCGCGGCGGTGACCGAAAGGCTCGCGCTGGCCGACACCCCGAAGGGCACGAGCCCCAGGAGGTTCATGTAGAGAATGAAGAAGAAGAGCGTCAGGATGAACGGTGTGAAACGGTCCCCGTCCGAACCGATGTTCGCACGCACGACCTGATCCCGGAAGAAGACTACTGTAGCCTCGACGGCGTTGCCGAAACCCGTTGGTGCCTCGCCGGCTTGCATCTTCCGGAAGGTGCGACCCACCAGGCCGAAGGTGATCATCGTGAGAAGACCCGCGAGCGCCATGAAGACGACCATCTTCGACGGGGAGAAATCGAGAGTCAGCCCCCCGATCTGGATCGGATCCCAGTGCGGAAGATAGAGATGGTAGCTTCCGATCTCGACGTAATCGTGATCGGTCACCTTCCCGATCAGCATCTCCCCCAGATCGAACGACTCTTCGGCCGCCCCATGGGCATCCGCGGCTCCACCCGCCGCTTGCGGAACCGCGTCGGTCGCGACTGTTCTCAGCGTCATTGCCAGATCGTCAATCTTGACTGGTTCGAAAGTCTCGGTTGATCCGTTCGCACCGCAGCGTCCGCAACTCCAGGAGCATCAGCACGACAAACAGTCCTGCCATGGCCAGGAGCGCGACGACCGGTTCGAACTCCTTCGAGCCCTCGAGCGCGAACCCGACCCCCCCCAGCACCCCGAGCCGGAGCAGGGTTCCGGCGGCCCAGCTCCCGAAGAACCTCGGGCTCCCTGGGCGCTGGCCCGCCAGCAGTCCAAAAGCGAGCGCCTGTGTGACCATTGCTACCAGCGCCACCAGTACCAGAGTCCGTCGCCCACTCTCTGCGAAGAAGGGCCATCCCAAGGCTACCATCGCCGCAGTCCAGACGAGCGCTCGCACCAGGTATCCGATGAGCCGCGCGAACCACGCCCGCCCCGAAGTCAACCGGGTCGCTCTCCGTCCATTCGCTCATCGGCATCTGGGTCTGTGACATCGGGCTTCGCACCCGACGCTCCCTCCACGAGGTGGCGGATCAGATAGTAGAATCCGCCCGCGGCGCCGACGAGAGCGCCGAGTATCGATAGAAGCGGCGTCGTGCTCAGCCAGCCGTCGACCACCCAGCCCACGAAGAAGAACAACCCCGTCGCCATCGCGAGTGTCAACCCGTGGCCAAGAAACGGTCCGACCGCGGCGAGGCTCTCCAGCGCGCTGGAATCCGACTTCCCGCGCCGGCTCATCGCGATGACACTCCAAGCTGCTCACAGCCGGTTAACTTAGGCGCTTGTGAAAAATTGCGCAAGCGGTTCTCCCGGTCGAATTCGAGTAGACTCGGAAGGACTTGGCGTCATGCCATGGCCCGCCCTATCGTGCCCATGTCGATGGGCCGCACTTTCCACGAAACGCGCGGCCCTTGGCCCCACGTCTCGCCCGGACCGGTCGAGTCATGCCTGAACCCGTGGGGACCTTGTGGGAGAGGCCGTGGGTAGCCCGTTCGAGAACC
>JBBDIV010000003.1:0-9249 GCA_040880225.1 Gemmatimonadota bacterium | reverse complement strand
GAACCGACGGTGGCCCGCCTGCAGTACGGGGTGGAGGGGACTGGTACGCCAGTCCCTCGGCTCTGCCCAACCTCCTTCGGGCGATCGAGGAACGAACCGGCATCCCCGTGCAGGACCGTGAAGCCACGATCACCCCTCTCGATCCGGCGCTCCGCGACCACCCTTATCTCTATATGACGGGACACGGCAACGTGGCGTTCACGCCTGCCGAGCGGGAGGCCCTCCGCAGCTACCTCCAAGAGGGAGGGTTCCTGCACGCGGACGACAACTACGGCATGGATCAGGCGTTTCGCCGCGAGATGTCGGCCCTGTTTCCCGATCGTCCGCTGGTCGAGATTCCCCCGGAGCACGCGGTCTTCCACATGCTCTACGACTTCCCGGAGGGAATCCCCAAGATCCACGAGCACGACGGCGAACCCCCCGAGGCGTGGGGGATCTTCCACGAGGGTCGCCTGGTGGTCTTCTACAGCCACGAGTCCGACCTGGGGAACGGGTGGGAGGACCCGGGCGTGCACGACGACCCGCCGGAGATCCGGGAGGCCGCACTCCGGATGGGCGTCAACCTCTTTCTCTATGCCTTGAGTCGGACCCCTTCATGAGGCCCGCGTCGAAGCGTCCAGCGGTCCGCGGAGCCGGTCGCAGCCTGGCTAGCGTGAGTGCAGTTCTGATGCAACTGCGCGGACATCTGCGACGCCGTGCGGGCACGGTTCTGGGCCTCGGGGCCGTGTTCATCGTGGGAGTGGTTCTCCTGCTGGCCTGGGTGCTCGCCGGCGCCCAGGGATGGGAAGCCGGAACACCGGTGCCCCTGATTCTGGTGGGGCTCGGACTGGGCGCGTTGGCGGCCTTCTGTGTGTGGGTCGTCGTGCGAGTCTTCCGATGGTCCCGCGAGGAGAGGCTCGCAGCGGAGATCGAGCGGTCCGTGAAGCTTCCACAGGGCTCGGTCCGGGCCCAGGTGGAACTGGGACGCTCTTTGCCCGAAGGGGTGTCGGCATCGCTCGCACAGGCCGGGGAGCGGGCCATGCTCCAACGGATGGGGTCCGGCCCCGAAGGTCTCGCGGGCCGCCCTGGAGAACAACTCGGACGGTTGCTGCGATTCGCCGCCGGTGGGGCGGCCCTGGCCGTGCTGTTGGTGGGCACCGCCTCTCTCGCCACCCCGGACCGGGCTCGCGCAGCCTGGGCGGGTCTGGTTCAGCCCACGGCCCTCCTCGCCACGCCGCGCCTGCCCCCGCTCGAGTTGCGTCCGGGGGACGTCGAGCTTCCGAGAGGAGAGTCCCCCGCGGTGGCCGTCGGCGCGGTGGGTCGGGACTCGGTGACCCTCCACTGGCAGGGGATCGGAGAAGTCCTCCGGGAGCGCAGGATCGCGGTCGGCGACGGGGTGGCAGAGGCCCGGCTTCCCCCCCTCGACGTCCGCGTCCGTTACTGGGCGTCGAGTGCGGACGGGGCCCGGACCGGCGAGGCCACCCTCTCGCCTACCGACCGCTCCGTGCTCTCGGACGTGCTGATGGAGGTCGGGTATCCCCCCCACACCGGGCTCCCGTCGGAGACCTTCCGGGTGGTGCCGCCATGGCTGCGACTGCCGGAGGGCAGTCTCGTGACCCTCTCCGGCGGGCTTGGCGGCAGTGGCGACGGGATCCGTCTGGTCGGGGAGGACGGTGCACCCGCGGCGAGCGCACCCGTGGAGGACGGTCGGTTCCAGGCCCGATGGCGGCCCGAGCGTTCCGGGTCCCTCCGGTGGGAGGTGCTGGGCGGTCGCGAGAGCGACGTCGTGCCGCCCCCGATCGAGATCGAACTGGTCCCGGACGAGGCTCCGAGGGTGGAGCTGATCCTGCCGGAGCTGGGTTCCGAGATGCCGCTCTCCCTCGAAGTCCCGGTGGAGGTGGCCGCGCGCGACGACTATGGGGTCGCCTGGGTCGAGATCGAGACCCGGGTCCGTCGCCCGGGCGAGGACGTCGAGTCGGTCGTGGATCGGATTCCCACCGACGACCGACCCGCGGTCGCTCTCCAACCCACACTCACGTTCTCCGGATGGGGCCTCGTCCCTGGAGATGAGGTGCTCGTGCGCTCGAGAGCCGCCGACAACGCTCCCGACTCCCACGTCTCCGAGACCCCGTTCCAGCGGCTCGTCATGCCCCGCGGCTCCGAAGTCCGGGATGCGGCTCGCCGGCGGATCCACGAGGCCTCGGATCGGACGGAGGGGCTCCTCGAGCAGCTGCGGGAGGATGCCGCCCGACTCCGCGACCTGGAGCGCCGCACGCAGATGAGCCCCGAGCCGTCGAGCCGGAGCGGGCGCCAGTCGCAGGAGTTCCAGACCCGTGAAGAGCTCCGCGAAGCCGCGGAGCGCCAGAGCCGGACGGCGGATGAGGTGGAGCAGCTTCGCGCCGATCTGGATGAGGCGGGCCGCGCTCTCGAGGAGATGCTGGCGGCCGATCAGCAATCCAGCGAGCTCCGCGAACGCATCGAAGCCCTGCAGCAGCAGCTCGAAGAGGTCGTGGATTCCGAGACCAGGGAGCGGCTCGAGGCTCTCAGGGAGGGACTGCAGGACGGAGACCGTAGGGAGACGCCGGAGGAGATCCTAGAGGAGCTTTCCGAGCGCCAGGCGGAGTTGGAGCGGCGCGTGGAACAGGCCCTCGAGCAGCTACGCCGTGCCGAGGTGGAGGAGCAGTTCCGCGGAGCCGAGGAGGCGATCCAGTCCCTCATCGAGGACCAGAAGTCCCTGGCCGAGCAGCTCTCGCAGGGCGAGGGGCAGGAGGCTCAGGCGGAACAGGCCGAGCGGACCGAGGCCCTGGAATCGCAGATGGACGCGCTTCGGAACCAACTCGCCTCGGAGGGTGAGACGGAGGCCGCGGACCGGGCCGAGTCCGCGCGCGAGAACGTCGAACAGGCCCGGGAATCGATGGAGCAGGCGTCCGAGGAGAGCCGGTCCGGGAACGAAGAGGCTGCGAGCAGCGAGGCGCAACAGGCCGCGCAGGATCTGGAGGAGGCTCTCGAGGAGCTCCAACAGACCAGGCAGGAGCGGGCGGAAGAGGCACGACAGCGGGCCGACGAAGGTCTACGGCGAGGGGCTCAGGACGCGCTTTCCCTCTCCCGGCGGCAGAGCGAGCTGCGTGAGCGGATGAGTCGCTCTCCTTTTCTCGAGCCGGGAGAGCTCGAAGCCGAGGCCTCCTCCATTCTCGAAGGCATCCGGAACCTCGCGCAGGAGATGGAAGCGATGGCTCCTCAGTCGGCCGAGCTCTCGCAGGACATGTCCGAAGCGCTCGCTCGCGCCGAGGAAGCCATGACCGAAACCGTCGAGGGGCTTCAGGGCGGCGTCGGGCCCCAGCCGGATCCGGCGGCCTCCGCGGAGGCTTCGCAGGGGGCCGTGAACCAGATGGCGATGATGGCCGTGGATGGAGTGGGCGGGCAGGGAGGGGAGTCCTCGCAGGAGGGTTCGGGCGGAGAGTCGACCGAGGAATCCCTGGCTTCGTTGGGTCAGCAGCAGGAGTCGGTGAACGAGCAGACGGAGCGGCTCTCCCAGCAGTCGGGACCCGATGGTACCCCGGTGCCCGCCGATCTCGAAGATATCGTGGCGGGACAGCGAGGGATCGCATCGATGCTTCGCGAGATGGCCGAACGACGTCAGATCGGCTCCAGCCGCGACAACCTGGATGCCCTCTCCGAGGAGAGCGAGGACATTGCCGACGATCTGGACGGCGGCCGGCTGGACGCCACCACGCGTGAACGTCAAGAGGCTTTCCTCGACCGGCTCCTGGATGCGGGACGCACGCTCGAGCGGGACGGCCCCACGGACGAGCGCGAAGGGACCACGGCCGAAGCCACCGAGCGTCGGGCCGTCACCGCTCTCCCGGAGGACCTCCTCCAGCCGAGCGGAATCCCTCTCCCGACCGCCCAGGAACTGGAAGCTCTTCCTCCGGGCCAGAGGCGGCTGGTCCTGGATTACTTTGATCGGGTGAATCGGGGCCGTGCCTCGGGAGGGCAGCCATGAATCGGGGGACGGATCGACGGATCGACCGACGGGTCAAACGAGGGATCAGGCGAGGGAACAGGCGAGGGAACAGGCGAGGGATGAAGCCGGCGTGGTCCATCGGGGGTGTCTCGATGGTGGCGTTGCTCTTCGGACTTCCGGCTCCCGAGGCCCTTCAGGGTCAGGACTGGAGCGACGGAGCACGGCCGTCCGCAGACACCTGGGCGTCGGTAAACACCTGGGCGTCGGTAAACACCTGGGCGTCGGTAAACACCTGGGCGTCGGCCCCGCCCGGATCGTCGGTCTCACCTCGGGCGTCGACGGGTTATCGGGTATCGGATCCGTTCTCGCGGCAGGACCTTCCCTCTATCGAAGAGCTGGCGGACTGGGCCGGCTCGGGATCCGAAGAGGATGCACGGCGACTGCGCGAGGGGATCCTCCAGCGAGTGACCGGGGCGGATCCTGCGGCGGCCACGCTCTGGATCCAGCTTCTCACGGTGGTGGAGGGGGCGGAGCCGTCGCATGCTTCTGCGGCGGTGCGAGCCGTGGGGCTGGCGGACGATCGCCAGGGCCGGGCGGGGTCGGAGCTCATCCTCGAGGCGCTGCCGGAAGAGGGCGTTGAAGGTGAGGCGTCGCTTCTGGCCCTGGCGGCGCTCCTCTCGGATCCCGAGGATCCAGCCCATGCATCTGGAATCCGGGCTCGCCTGGTCGCCGATCTTCCCGAGGCACCGGAGACTCCGGAGGCCCGCCTTCTGCTGGCCCGCTTCTACCTGAGCTCGGAGGGGCGCCGTCCGGAAGGACTCCGGATGCTGGAGGAGCTCATCGTACAGACTCCGGAACACCCCGTCGCGCCGGAAGCCCGCCGTCTCTACCAGGCCGCCCGCGACGGGGACGCCGAGCCCGGAGATGGAGGCGCATTCCAGTGAGCCCGAGACGAAGGCAGGTTCCAGTGAACCGAATCCGTTCGCGCAAAGGCGCCCCGGGGGCTCTCGTGCTCGCCGTCGTCCTGCAGTTCATTGGCCTCGCGTCCGGGGTGGAGGCGGTGAAGGCGCAGGGGCTGCTCGTGCCCATGGACGCGCGGCAAACGAACCACCTGAAGGCATACGGACTCACGTTCTTCACCCTCGAGCTGGGCCAGTCCGTGGAGTGGCTCCTGAACTACCGAGGGGGGTCGTTCCTCCTGCCCGACGCCGACGCGATCCGGCGGGAAGCCGCGTTCCGCGGAGTGTCGTTCGAGCCGTTGGACGCCGGACAGGTCGCGGAGGTCCGAGCGTTGATCTCACGGGAGAACATGGACATCGTCCCGCTCGAGACCGCGCCCACGATCGCCATCTATACGCCGCCGAACACCACTCCGTGGGACGACGCCGTCACGATGGCACTCAGCTACGCGGACATCCCCTACGAGTCGGTGTGGGACCCCGAGGTCCTGGACGGTGAGCTGTCGGAGTACGACTGGCTTCATCTGCACCACGAGGACTTCACGGGCCAGTATTCCAAGTTCTTCCTGACGTACTCCGGGGCGGAGTGGCTGCGCGAGGAGATCGAGCTGAACGAGGAGATTCTGGCGCAATACGGGATCGCGGACACCCCCACGCTGAAGCGAAGGGTCGCCGAGGAGATCCGGTCCTATGTCGAGGCGGGGGGATTCCTCTTCGCCATGTGCTCGGCCACCGAGACCCTCGACCTGGCTCTCGCGAGCCACGCCACGAACATCAGTGCCGCATACGCCGACGGTCGGACCCCGGATGCCGACGCCAGCGAGAGGATGGACTGGGGGCGGTCCTTCGCGTTCATGGGCGCACAGGTGGAGACCTCCCCCGCCGTGAACTCGTTTTCCGACATCGACTACCACCAGGTCAACACGTCGGGGCGTCAGCCGCTCAGCTACTTCACCCTCTTCGAGTTCTCGGCGAAGCTGGACCCCGTGCCGACCATGCTGGTCCAAAACCACGAATCCGTCCTTCCGGACTTCTATGGCCTGACCTCCTCGTTCCGGAAGGATCGGCTGAAGCCGGGGGTCACGGTCCTGGCGGAAGACTCTGGATGGACCAAGTACATCCACGGATCCCTGGGCGAGGGGACCTGGACGTTCTACGGTGGCCACGACCCCGAGGACCCGGAGCACCAGATCGGTGATCCCCCCACCAATCTCGACGTCCACGCCGATTCCCCGGGGTACCGGCTGATCCTCAACAACGTCCTCTTCCCGGCGGCGAGACCCAGACCCAGAAAGACCTGAGCGATCCCACCCTTCCTCTCCGCCTGGATCCGGACGCCGCTGGTGCCATCCGGGAGGAGATCCTGCGGGCCGGGGGCAAGGAGGTCTGCTTCCTGGCCGAGGTGACCGGGGACCGGTGGGTGACGAACCCCCGAGCGGTGGCCCGTGGGAACAGCGGCGCCGTGCTTGCAGCCGCGAAGGACGCGAACCCGGGTGAGATCCTCATCCACAACCATCCTTCCGGGGTGCTGGAGCCGTCGCATGCGGACCTCGCGCTCGCGGCCCACATCTACGAGGAGGGTCTGGGTAGCGGGATCGTCGACAACGATGCCACGGCCCTGTACGTGGTGGTCGAGCCCCCCGAGGCGCGCCTGCGAGAAACACTCGATCCCGCCTCGCTCGAAGCGTACCTGGCCCCGGGTGGAGCATTGGACGCCCGGTTCGGAGGGTACGAGGATCGACCCACACAGCGCGGCATGTTGCGAGAGGTGGTGGCCCGGTTCAACGAAGGTGGCGTCGCAGTCGTGGAGGCGGCCACGGGAACGGGGAAGTCGCTCGCCTATCTCCTTCCGGCCGCACTCTGGGCGCTCCGCAACGGTGAACGCACGGTCGTCTCCACCAACACGATCAACCTGCAGGAGCAGCTGGTCGCGAAGGACCTCCCTCTGGTCCGCGATCTGGTGGGCGAGGACTTCAAGTGGTCCCTCGTGAAGGGACGGGGCAACTACGTCTCGATCCGACGCCTCCACCTCGCGCGGCAGAGCGCGACCACCCTGTTCGACGACGACCGCGGGTCGGAGATCGAGGCGCTCGTCGACTGGGTCGGGACCACGCGCGACGGCTCGCTCGCCGATCTCAACATCCGGCCCGGCGAGGATGTGTGGGACGAGGTTCGCTCGGATGGGGACATCTGCATGGGGGCACGCTGTCCACACTTCCAGGAGTGCTTCTACCAGAAGGCTCGCCGTAGGGCCGCGGCCTCGGACGTGCTCGTGGTGAACCACGCGCTCCTCTTCGCCGACGTCTCGCTGCGCCGGACCACGGACAACTGGTCGCAAGCCGCGGTCCTGCCGGTCTATCGGCACGTGGTCCTGGACGAGGGTCACAACGTGGAGGATGCGGCGACCTCGCACCTCGGGGCCGAGGTGACGCGCATCGGCATGTTCCGAACGCTGGGTCGCCTGGAGCGGAACGGGAAGGGCGTGCTGCGGAGCGTGGAGGACGTCCTGCAGCGAGTAGCCGGAAGCGATGAGTCGGACCGGCTCCTCGATCGCATCGAGAAGCGACTCCGACCGGCGCAGGTCCGGGCACGCGAGTCGCTGACACGGTTCTTCGACGCGCTCGAGCCGGCCGTCCCCTTCGACGAGGAGGAACCGCTTCGACTGGGCCGGGGCGACGTCCGCGATCCGGCCGACCACCCCGAGATCCTGGAGCTGCTCGACACCCTCACCGCCGCTTTCGGTCGTCTGCGACGCGAGCTCCAGGTCCTGCGCGAGTCCATCGAGGACGACGTGGTCCTTCTCGATGCCCTCGAGGGTCGGGTCCTGGATGTCCGCGCAGTGGAGCGCCGACTGGAGGCGGCTCAGCACGCGCTGGGACTGGTCCTGGATCCGAAGGAGGCCGGCAACCGTTTCGTCCGCTGGATCGAAGGACGAGGAGGTCGTTCCGGAAGGCTCCGCAACGTGATTCTGGCGGCCGCCCCGGTCGAACCCGGCGAGCTTCTTCGAGAGTCCCTCTTCGACCGGGTCGACACGGCCGTGATCACCTCCGCGACCCTCGCTACCGGGGGTGAGGACTTTCGCTTCATCCGCGACCGCCTGGGCCTCGTCGAGGAGGTCGCCGGAGCGCCCGATGGGGCCTCGACGCGTCGTTCTCCGGGACCGGAAGAGGCCGGTGCCCTCGCGTTCGCGGATGTCGTCCCGATCGTGGAGGAGCTTTCCGTGCAGGCGCCGCTGCGGGTCACGCAGACGCTCCTCCGGTCGCCGTTCGACTACCGGGAGCAGACCCTGTTCTGCGTCCCGACGGATTTCCCCGGGCATGACCAGGGGAATGCATTCCAGGACGCCACGGCCCGGGTGGTGACCGAGTTGGCGGGGATCACGGACGGGGGCATCTTCGTTCTCTTCACCTCATACCGGGCCCTGCGTGCCGTCGCCCAGCGGCTGCGCTCGTCGGGAGTGGCTTCGCGATGGCCCGTCTGGGTGCACGGAGAGGGCCCCCGGTCCAGACTGCTCGGCGAGTTCGTGCGGTCGGGGAAGGGGATCCTGCTCGGGACATCCTCGTTCTGGGAAGGGGTGGATGTGCCCGGCGATCCGCTTCGCGGACTGATTCTACAGAAAATCCCGTTCCGGGTCCCCACCGAGCCCATTACCCAGGCCCGGATGGAAGCCATCGAGGTTCGGGGCCGCAGCGCCTTCCAGTCCTACCTCGTTCCCCTTGCGGCCCTTCGGCTCAAGCAGGGGTTCGGCCGGCTGATCCGCTCGCGCACGGACCGGGGCGGGATTCTGCTGCTGGATCCACGGATCGTGACGAGATCCTACGGCCGCGTGCTTCGCAGGGCGCTTCCCGACGCGCCGCTGGTCAAAGGACCCTGGCATGAGGTGCGACATCGCCTCGAGGCATTCTATCGGTTGCCTCGCGCGGGCGGCGCGGTAGATTAGCTCGGGCCCCCGGACCGCCGAGGACGGCCGTCCAGTGCGCCCTTCCGCGTCGGCAAGAGGTCGCCGCGGCGACCCGCACCCCCGATTCCAGTCGACACATGTCCCGCATATTCGGTTTCGTCGTGGGAGCCATCTGGCTCGTCTTCGCCTTCCTCGCGCTCCGGAATTCCCTCGGCGGATGGTCCGATGGTCACGCAGATCTGGGGTTCTGGTGGGGCGTGATCACCGTGCTTCTCGCGATTGCCGCGACGGTCGCGCTGGTGGGCACCGTCCGCCACCGGCGAACGGGCCCCCAGAAGCCCTGACCGCTCGGGAACCGGGATCCCCACTCCGATTCTCGGGTTCCGGATCCGGCTCGGGCTCTCGGGTCCCGGATCCGAGTTCCGACTCGCGTGTCCCGAGTCCGA
>JBBDIV010000002.1:0-9295 GCA_040880225.1 Gemmatimonadota bacterium | reverse complement strand
CCCCCCCCCCCCCGCTGCGACCGGAACCCGAGGATTCCGGAAGATGGGTCGTTCGGCAATCAGTACATGCCGCCCATACCACCCATGCCACCCATACCGCCGGCACCACCATCACCGCCGCCGGCGTCCTCGTCCTCCGGATGCTCGACCACCACGCACTCGGTGGTGAGCAGAAGCCCGGCGATCGAGGCTGCATTCTGCAACGCCGTACGGACCACCTTGGTCGGGTCGATCACGCCCGCCTCGACCAGATCCTCGTACTCCTCGGTGGCCGCGTTGAAGCCGAAGTTCTTCTTCTTGGACTCGCGAACCTTGGCCACGACGATCGATCCTTCGACGCCCGCGTTCTGGGCGATCTGACGGATCGGTGACTCGAGGGCCCGACGCAGGATGTCCACGCCGATCTGCTCACCCTGCTTCTCGAGCTTGAAGCCGCCGAGCTTGGACTGCGCGCGGAGAAGCGCGACCCCACCACCCGGCACGATCCCTTCCTCGACCGCAGCACGCGTGGCGTGAAGGGCGTCCTCGACTCGCGCCTTCTTCTCCTTCATGGCGGTCTCGGTCGCGGCACCCACGTTGATCACCGCGACGCCTCCGGACAGCTTCGCGAGCCGCTCCTGGAGCTTCTCACTGTCGTAGTCGGACGTGGACTTCTCGATCGCGGCACGGATCTCGTCGATCCGGCCCTTGATCTTGCCGTCCTCGCCCTGCCCGTCGACGACCGTGGTGTTGTCCTTGTCCACGACCACCCGCTTCGCCTCGCCCAGGTCGGAGAGAACCGCGTTCTCGAGCTTGAAGCCGAGTTCTTCGGAGATGACCTGCCCACCGGTGAGGACGGCGATGTCCTGTAGCATGGCCTTGCGGCGATCGCCGAAGCCGGGGGCCTTCACGGCGCACACCTTGAGGGTTCCGCGCAGCTTGTTCACGACGAGTGTCGCGAGGGCCTCACCTTCGATGTCCTCGGCGATGATCATCAGAGGACGCCCCATCTGGGCGACCTTCTCGAGGATCGGCAGAAGATCCTTCATGTTCGAGATCTTCTTGTCGTGGATGAGGATCATCGCGTCCTCGAGGACGGCCTCCATCCGCTCGGGATCCGTCACGAAGTACGGCGACAGATATCCACGGTCGAACTGCATGCCTTCAACCGTCTCCAGCGTGGTCTCGAGCCCCTTCGCCTCCTCGACGGTGATCACGCCGTCCTTGCCGACTTTCTCCATCGCGTCGGCAATGAGGTCTCCGATCTCCGGATCCGAGTTGGCGGAGATGGTTCCGACCTGGGCGATCTCCTTCTTCCCCTTGGTTTCGACCGAGAGGCCCTCCAGCTCCCTCACCACCTCCTGGACCGCCAGGTCGAGGCCGCGCTTGATCGCCATCGGATCGCTTCCGGCGGTCACGTTCTTCAGACCCTCCGAGAAGATCGCCTGGGCGAGCACGGTCGCGGTGGTCGTGCCGTCACCGGCCAGATCCGAGGTCTTGGTCGCCACTTCCTTGACCATCTGGGCGCCCATGTTCTCGATCGGGTCCTCGAGTTCGATCTCCTTCGCGACCGAAACACCGTCCTTGGTCACGGTCGGTGCACCGAACTTCCGGTCGAGCACTACGTTGCGGCCCTTGGGGCCGAGGGTCACCTTCACCGCTCTGCTGAGCTTGTCGACGCCGACCTTGAGCTTGGTCCGCGCCTCGGTATCGAATTTCAGATCCTTCGCAGCCATCAGTGTACTCTCCTTAACGAAGCTGTGATCGAGCGTTGTACTGCATGAATCGGGGCGATGGCCGGACTGAGCCCGGCCGACGCTGGATCAGCCGCCGATGACGGCGAGAATGTCGGACTCACGCAGAATGAGGTAATCTTCACCGTCTACGGTCACCTCGGTTCCGGAATACTTGCCGTAGAGGACGGTGTCCCCTTCCTTCACATCCGGATCGAGACGCTCGCCCTGCTCCGACAGCTTGCCGGGTCCGACCGCGATGATCTTGCCCTGCTGCGGCTTCTCCTTCGCGGTGTCCGGAATGTAGAGTCCCCCGCGGGTCTGGTCGGCTTCTTCCAGCGCCTGGACCACGACCCGGTCGGCAAGGGGACGAACCTTCGTTCCGCTCTTTTTCGCCATGCGTCTTCCCTCCGTGCAACGAGTTGGGTGTGTGAGGAGGATTCGGTGTCTCTGGATCGGCGGGGAGAGCTCACCCCTCCCCCCTCGACCTCCTGTTTAGCACTCATCGTGCCAGACTGCTAACAGCACGGTTGAAATGTACCGCGGAAAGCAACGTTGTCAACCGGGCAAACGCAAGAGACGGCAAGGACTTTCGCTCGCGAATCGGGGGTGCCTATCCTAAGCGGGCCGTCTTGTTCGCTCCCACCCGTGCGCTTACGTTCTCGCCGCCACGCGGACCGCGACCTCGCCGCCACGCGAATCGCGACCTCACCGCCACGCGAATCGCGACCAGCCGAACCCCAGGCAACATGGCCACCGCATCCGAACCCGCACCGATGCTGACGTACTACGAGCTGCTCCGGCGAACGAGTCGGACGTTCGCGGTCGGCATCGAGGCCCTCCCGAGTCCCCTCCGCGACGCGGTCACGCTGGCGTACCTGGTGCTGCGGGTCTCGGACTACTTCGAGGACTCTCCGACACTCGGGAAGCAGAAGAAGAGCGACTGTCTCGAACAGTGGGCCGATCTCCTCCAGGTGGAGCCCGAGGCACGAGCCCCCTCCGCGATTCGACGCCTGGCGGATGCGGTTGCCGAAGCCGACCGTGACCTTCCGGACCGACTCGCGGCCCGCGAGGCGGGACGGATCCTGTCGGGACTCGACCAGCTCTCTCCCGAGCTGCGAGACCCCATCCGGCATCACACCGCAAGCACGACCCTTGGGATGGTTCGCTGGATCCGTCGTGGGGACGACTTCCCCGACGAGGAAGCGCTGGACGACTACATGTTCGAGGTTGCGGGCCGCGTCGGACTTCTCCTGACCGACCTGTTCTGCACGTATTCGCCCGCGATCGAGCGCCGCCGTGAGGCCCTGCTGGAGACGGCCGTATCCTTCGGGCTGGGGCTCCAGACCGTGAACGTGATCCGGGGGCTTCACGAGGACCCCGAGCGCGGCTGGAACTACGTCCCGAGACACCTTCTCGCGGGATCGCTCTCGAATCCGACGCTCGAACTGCGGGAGTTGGACTCCGAACACCAGCGTCGGATTCTGGACTTCCTCGTGGCAAAGGCAGGAGGCCACATCGAGGACGCGCTCACCTATTGCAGGACCCTGCCGCGCTTCCAGAGAGGAACGCGGATCTTCTGCATCATCCCCGCGCTGCTTGCACTCCGAACCGCAGAGCTCAGCCGGGACAATCCCGAGGTCTTCCGCTCACCGGTCAAGGTGCCGCGGCGCACGGTCGGACGGTTGGTGGTCGCCTCCCGGCTCCTCTTCTTCTCGAACGCGTGGCTCGATCGACACCGGGCGCGGGCTCGAGCGCTCACCCACCCAGGTGTCGGCCGGCGAGTTGGAGGCCGATCAGGGTGAGGTGGGGATTCACCGTCTCCACCGAGGGGACGTGGGCCGCAACCGCGCGGGCGTGGCCCCCGGTGGCCACCACGAGGGTGTCGCCCCCACCCCACTCGTCGCAGATGCGCCGGATCACTCCGTCGATCGCTTCGACCGCGGAGTAGAAGACTCCACTCTGCAGACACGTCTCCGTCCTTCGGCCCACGACCTTCCCCGGAGGACGGAACTCGACGCGCGGAAGCTTCGCTGTGTGCCCCGACAGCCACTCCTCGCCGGCGAGGAGCCCGGGCGCGCTCCCCCCCCCCACAAAGCCCCCGTCCGCACTGATACAGTCGTAGGTCGTGGCCGTGCCCAGATCCACGACCACGGCGTCCCGCTCATAGAGTTCCGAGGCGGCCAGGGTGTTGGCGATGCGGTCGGCTCCCACCGTACGCGGCTCATCCACGTCCAGCCGGATGGGAAGGCCCGCCGCTCCCTCGAGCATCAGGACCTGGCTGTCGCCCAGGGACCCCAAGGTGCGTCGGAGCAGCTCCGTCTGCACCGGGACCACCGAGCCCACGACCGACCTGGTGATCCCGGCCGGGTCGACTCCACTCTCCCGAAGCAGCCCCCGGATCAGGAGGAGGAGCTCGTCCGGCGTGCGCGGTACGGTCGTAGTGTAGCGCCAGTGCGCATGGATCTCGAGTGAATCCGCGGGGAAGAGACCGAGCACCGTCTCTGTGTTCCCCACATCGACCGCCAGTTGCATCACAACTCTCCGCTTCAGGAAGGAGTGGAGGAGGGAGGGCTCCGGAATAGCGCCGGCGCTTTCCCCGGTCGTTCGAGTCGCACCCCCCCGGAGCGAACCGAAAGGAGCGTTCCATCATCGCACCCCACCCGCAGCGCTCCCTCGGGCGAGACGCCCCGAGCGATCCCCACGGCTCCGGTCGCGATGCGAACCTTCCGGTCGAGGAGGAGGTCCCGCGACTCCCACTCCATGCGGAGCCGGCCCGAGAGCCCGACGGGGGCGGGGTGAGCCCAGGAACGGATCTCGTCGAGGAGCAGGCGCGCGACCTCGGGTTCCGAAAGGGGGCGGTCCGCGTACGCCTCGAGAACTCCTGCCGAGTGCGCCAGCTCGCCGGGAAACCCGCCGGGTGGAAAACGAAGGTTGATGCCCACCCCCACGACGGCATGGTCGGGCCGGGCGGCATTGGGCCCACCCGCGGCTTCACAGAGGATCCCTGCGACCTTCCGGTGATCGATGAGCACATCGTTGGGCCATTTCAGCCCAGCCGTCCGCCCGGTCAGCTGTTCGACCGTCCGTGCCGCGGCAATGCCGACCGCGAGGGGCAGCACGGAGCCGAGAGTCCCGCGAGGCAACGCGACGAGAACGGAAAGCCAGAGGCCTACCCCCGCCGGGGAGTGCCACTCCTTTCCTTCGCGACCGCGCCCCCGGGACTGCGCTTCGGCGACCACGGTGGTGAAGCAGGGAGCCCCTTCCTGAAACAACTCGCGCAGGCGTGCGTTGGTGGACTCGAGCACCGAGTGGACTTCCAGCCTCGGGACCCCGAGCCGCTCTCCCCAGACCTCGATCGGGTCGTCGGCCCAGGGCCCGGGACCGGTCCGGTCTCTCACCGGTCCCCGCTCGCAGCGATCGGAGGGGTGGAAACGGAACTCGTGGGCGTGGAGATCGAAAGCGAGACGTCGGCGGTCCGAGCCGAATGGGTGAGCGCACCGATCGAGATCCAGTCCACGCCGGTCTCGGCGACCCGGCGCACTCGATCCAGGGTCATGTTGCCGGACGCTTCGAGCTCCGGTCGAGGAGACGCCCAGCCTCCCACGCTGGAGACGGCCGCCCGCAGCTGGGACTCCTCCATATTGTCCAGCAGGATCCGTTCGACACCCAGGCCCCGCAACTCGTCGGCCTGTTCCGGACGCACGATCTCGACCTCCACCTCGAGTCCGCGGTCGTTCTCCGCCCGGACGCGCTCTACCGCGTGGCGCAGGCCGCCGGCCGCCGCAATGTGATTGTCTTTGACGAGAACCATGTCGTAAAGCCCCATGCGATGATTGGTGACCCCTCCCATTCGCACCGCCCACTTCTCGAGATGTCGCCACCCCGGAGTCGTCTTGCGCGTGTCCGTGACACGGGCTTCGGTTCCCCGGACTTCGTCCACGAACCGGCGTGCCAGGGTGGCGATCCCGGAGAGCCGTCCAAGGAAATTGAGCGCCACCCGCTCGGCGGTGAGAATCGAGCGAGTCGAGCCGTGCACCCGCAGGAGCTCGGCTCCCGCTTCGAGCCGGGCACCGTCCTCGGCCAGGGCCGTGACCTCGAGAGAGGGATCGACCTTATGGAAGACGGACTCGGCGACCCAGATGCCCGCCAGCGTCAGCGACTCCTTCGCGACGATCCATCCTTCGCTCCGAAGGCCGCCGTCGACGGTCCAGAGCGTGGTCCAGTCCCCTTCCCCGACATCCTCCAAAAGTGCTGCCCCGACAAGGCCTTCAGCCTCGCGTAGGATCGCATCCCCTCCTCCGTCGCCCGCATTCATTCTTCGTCCACCCGGTCTCCTGCGACCTCCTCCGAAATCGATCCGTCCTCGACCGCCACCGGACCCCACCCGGGCTCGTAGGTCCCCCGATCGTGCAACTGCAGTCCGGCTGGACGACTCAGCACCTCGTCGTAGTACGCTTCGTAGACGGGCACGATGATGCGAGCCGCGAATCGGTCCTCCGCGATCTCCCGCGATCGCAGGCTCATGGATCTCCAGCGCTCGGGGGACCCCAGCACGTCGGCCGCGGCATCGGCCATCGCCTCGACGTCACCGACCGGCAGGAGGTATCCGCTCCGCCCGTTCTCGACCAGCTCCGGCAACCCCCCGACATCGGACGCCACGACCGGAGCCCCACAGGACATGGCCTCGAGAGCCGCGAGCCCGAACGATTCGGACTCGCTGGGCAGGAGGAAGAGATCGGCGCAGGCCAGTAGCTCGTCTACCGAGGTGTGCTTTCCCAGGAAGACGACCCGATCGGCAATCCCGAGCGCGTCCGCTCGACGTTGGGCCCGGGGCCGGTCCGGGCCGTCGCCTACCATGATCAGACGACTCGGAATGCGATCGGCGAGCTTCGCGAAGGCCTCGACGACGTCCGAGACCCGCTTGACCGCCCGGAAGTTCGAGATGTGCATGACGAGCTTCTCGTCCGCCTCGGCCAGCTTGGCCCGATGGCACGGCGAGCGCCCCCTCCGAAAGAGCTCCGTGTCGATGAAGTTGGGGATGACGCGAATGCGGTCGCTGCTCACTCCGAAGTTGCGATCCGTCTCCTGCCGAAGATAGTCGGACACGGCCGTGAGGCCGTCGGATTTGAGGATCGAAAAGCGAGTGATCGAGTGGAACGAGGGATGCTGACCCACCAGGGTGATGTCGGTCCCGTGCAGGGTGGTGACAATCCTCGGGCGATCGCGCTCCTCGAACATCTGTGTGGCGATCCAGGCGGAGGTGGCGTGCGGGATCGCATAGTGCACGTGCACGATGTCGAGGCCATACGCCTCGGCCACCTCCTGAATCGATACGGCGAGTGCGAGGGAGTAGGGAGGATGTTCGAATAGGGGGTAGTCCTCCATCTCCACTTCGTGGAAGAAGACCCGGTCCCGGAATCCGTCCAGCCGGAACGGGGGGGCGTAGGAGATGAAGTGGATCTCGTGGCCACGTTCCGCGAGGGCCAGGCCGAGCTCGGTCGCGACCGCTCCCGAGCCTCCGTACGTCGGATAGCAGGTGATCCCTATCTTCATCGTAGTCGTCCGGACGTTTGGTGTTCGGGACACCCGGAGGGGCCGACGCTCCCCGGGCGAGTGAGAACCCGGAAGACCCGGAGAGTCAGGCTACCGGGAGTGGTCGGTCGCCCAGTGGGAACCCGGGATTCGGTGGGAACTCCGGGTTCGGTGGGAGCCCGGGGTCCAGTGGGGATCCGAGGCATAGGGTCTGGGCGCACGAGCACGGTCCTTTCGGGGGCTGTTTCGCTGACGCCCTGCCCTACCCCTTCCCACGGCCTCCGATCCCCCGATACCAGGTGGTGACGACGGCCACCTGGCCGGCAGTCGGGAGGGTGGCATCGACTTCGAGTACGGACTCGGGAAGCTGATTGCGGAACCAGGTGAGCTGTCGCCGCGCATACCCTCGGGTGGCCCGCTGGACCTGGTCCACCGCCTCCTCGACCTCCAGGTCTCCCCGCAGCACCGCGACGGCCTCGCGGTACCCGGTCCCCGTCATCCCCGGATCCCCCTCGGAGTACCCCTGCTCCAGCAGGGCGGACCCCTCGTCCAGCCGCCCCCCCGAGAACATCGCCTCGGCCCGTGTGTCGATCCGGTGGTAGAGGTCCTCGCGCGGCCGGGTCAGCACGGCCACATTCACATCGATCGGGTCGGCCTGTGCCGGTGCGTGCTGGTGCCACCAGCTCAACGGACGGCCCGTGAGGAGAGCCATCTCGAGGGTGCGGGAAAGTCTCTGGGTACCTCCCGCGCGGGCAACTCGGCTCCGGCGAGGGTCGAGCGCATCGACCCAGCGCGCCAGCTCCTGGGAGGATTGCGCGGCCAACCAGTCCCGGAGCCGCTGCCTGCGGGCCTCGTCGAGAGGCGGCTCCCGGAAGACGGGATCGATGAGCGCCCGGAGGAAGAAACCGGTGCCCCCGACCAGCAGCCCCAGGCGGTCCCGTGCTTCGATCTCCTTCAACCACCGGCGCGCGTCGCGGGCGAAACGAGCCGCCGAGTAGCGTTCGTCCGGGCCGATCAGATCCAGTCCGTGGTGAGGAACCGCTCGGCGGGCGACCGGCTCGACCTTGGCCGTTCCCACATCCATCCCGCGGTAGATCTGGCGCGAGTCCATCGAGATGATCTCGCCGTCGAGCCGTCTCGCCAACGCAATCGACAGCTCGGTCTTCCCGACGGCGGTCGGCCCGACCAGGGCCAACGCCCTCACCGGCCGAACTTCCTCTCCAGCTCACCGCGGGAGAGCCGGACCGTGGTCGGACGTCCGTGCACATCGTGGTAGGGCAGTCCTGTCGCGAAGAGCTGATCGAAGAGCTCCTGTATCTCTCGGTCGTCCAGGGCCTGCCCCGCCTTGATCGCGGCCTTGCAGGCGAAGCTCATGGCCACGCGCTCGTATTGGTTTCGAGCGGAACGCACCAGCTCCGACCCGTGGGTGAGCTCGTCGATGATCTCCCGGAAGGATCGCTCTGCGTCGAAATACGGATGTGGCATGGGCACGGCGTGCACGATCACCGTGTCTCCACCGAAACCCTCCACGTCGAACCCGGCCTGCGCGAGCAGTCCCCGCAGGTCCTCGACCATGAGGTACTCCGCCGCCGTCAGGCGGATCGTCATCGGGAAGAGAAGCCGCTGACTCGGTTCACCCCCCTCGTCGAAGCGACGCATGATCCGTTCGAAGAGCACCCGCTCGTGGGCGGCGTGCTGATCGATCAGGAGGATCCCGTCGCGAACCTCCGCGAGAATCCAGGACCGATGGACCTGCCATAGCCTGGGACTCTCGATCGCGTCGATTCCCGTGGACAGATCCGGTGATCCGGAAGCCGGTCCGGATGCCGACTCGTCGGTGACCTCCTCGGGATCGGTGCCGCGTCCCGCGAGGAAGAGCGCCATCTGTGAATCCGTGGAGGGTGGGCCCGGGCCGTCCGCCGGTTCTGCCGGCTCCTTCCGCGCCGGGGGCCCCCCGCCCGCCGCTCGCTCACGGACCGAGAGTCCTCCGGACTGGTGGACCTGGTCCATGGTCGCCGCGCTGTCTTTGGTTTCGAGGGCGTTCCGCA
>JBBDIV010000001.1:0-9307 GCA_040880225.1 Gemmatimonadota bacterium | reverse complement strand
TCTTCGACTCGCAAGACCCTGGTGCACGGTGTGCTCCCCTTTTTCAACAGCCTTCTAGTGTAGTAGTGTAGAGCTCCGGTTCAGCACCGGAAGCGTTGTTGCGCCGCGATGGGAAGGGTCGACCTGGGGTCGACACAGAGCTTCGCGGTCGACAATGCAGACTCGACCGGGGCGTAACGCAGCCGGCGCGATTGAAGCGTCGCTCGAAGGCCCGACGGACTGCGGCCGCGATTCACCGGGACCGGGAACGATCCGAATCAACACTGGACGAGGAACACTCATGCGTGGTGCGAAAGGCATCGGACTCACCCATTTGCCCCTTCTCCTGCTCCTTCTCCTGGTTGGATGCGACCGGGGTCCGGGCGAGGGAACGGCGGTCGAAACAGCCGGGTTTGAGCTGACGGTCGAGGAGGCCGCAGAGCTGCTGGCGCCGAACACATCGCTTCCCAACGACAGCTCGATCGTCGAGACGATCGTGGACTTCTGGACGGACTACACGCTCCTCGCGTGGGCCGTGAACGAGCCGGGTGAACTCGATGCGCTCGACATCTCGAACCTGATGGAGCAGGAGCGCTCGCGTGCCCTGGTCACCCGTTTGCGGGCGGAAGTGCTGCAGCCCGACACGGCCATCAGCGCGGAGGAGTTGCAAGAGGCGTTCGACGCACAGCAGCCCGGAAGGGAGATTCAGGCACGCCACATTCTCCTCAACTTTCCGGAGGGTGCCACTCCAGCTCAAAGGGACTCCGTGACTGCGCTCGCAGAGGACCTCCATCAGAGGGCCCTCGCCGGCGAGGACTTCGGAGAGCTCGCGCGGGAGTACTCGCAGGATCCGGGTTCCGGGCCTCAAGGGGGCGACCTGGGGTTCTTCGGCCGAGGTGCCATGGTCCCGCCCTTCGAAGAGGCTGCTTTCGCCCTCGAGCCGGGCGAGACCAGCGAAATCGTGGAGAGTCAGTTCGGGCTCCACATCATCCGGGTCGACGACCTACGCGAGCCGACCCTGGCGGAGGTCTCCGACCAATTCCGGGCGGAATTGCAAGAACGGCGGGTGATGGCTGCCGAGTCCATCTACCTCGAGGAAGTCGAAGCCCCCGAGAATGTGCAGGTGGCGGAAGGCGCGTACGGGCTCGTCCGCAGCATCACCGAGACCCCCGACGAGGACCTCGGCCGCGAGGGATCCACTCCTCTCACCACCTACGAGAGCGGTGCCTTCACGGCGGAGGACTACCGCGAATTCGTCCGGAGCCTGCCGGCCCAGGTCCGGGGGCAGATCGTTGCGGCACCGGACCCCCAGTTGGAGCAGATGCTTCGGGACGTGACGCGCGATCAGATTATCCTCTCGGACGCGGAGGCCAGAGGCATCGCCCTGGAGGAGAGCACGCTGGATTCGATGCGTGTGGAGATCCGCAACCAGTACCCTGAGGTCGCCGAGTTCCTGGGCCTGGCGTCCATCGAGCCGGAGGAGGGCGAATCCATGCGAGACGCGGTGGAATCGGCCGTGGACGACCTGATGACTCGAGTCGTAGCCAATCAGCAGGACGTGGTGCCTCTCGGATCGCTGGCCGTCCCGCTCAGAGACCGATACGAGGTCGAGAGATCCGCGGATGCGGTGGCACGGATCATCGAACGAGTCGACGCGCTCCGGGCCGAGGACGCCTCGGGGGGAACGCCTCCCGCACCGTCCGACCGGCCGTCCGGGACGTCGCCGGTGCCTCCCGCACCTGCCGATGGGTCCGGGCAGCCCGAGGTGACCCCGGAGCCGGGAGGCCAACCCTGATCCCCACCGGCCCCACGGGTTCGCACGGTGCGTGGTTCGTGCCCCGTACTCCCACGCACGAGGCAAGAGGAGGCGAGGTGGGAACCCGGATTCGGGGTCCCGGTTACGAAGTGTCACCATGCCTACACCCCGCGAGCGCCCCGATCAAATGAGATTTTTCCTCTTCCGAGTCTCCGCCTGCGTCGCTCTGAGCCTGGCCGGCGGGGCGCAAAGCTCCTCGGCGCAGCAGTCCGTGGACCTCCCGGAGTTGGGAGCCGAGGGCTCACCCCCGCAGCTCGTGGACCGTATCGTAGCCGTAGTCGGGGATTCGGCCATCTTCTACTCTCAGGTCCAGGAGCGCCGCGAGATGATGAGGGCGCAGGGTGCGCCCGTTCCCCCACCCCAGGACTCGGCAGCGCTGCGGGAGTTCGAAGGACAAATCGTCCGGTCACTCGTAGATCAAGCTGTCGTTCTCCGAGCCGCGTCTCGTGACACTCTCGCGGCGATCCCGGAGCCACAGTTGGACGAGCGCTTCCAGCAGGCGTGGGACGAGGAGATCAGCCGCTTCGGTTCGGAGGCAGAGCTCGCGACGGCCGTAGAGGCCGAGTTCGGCATCCCTCTTTCGCAGTATAGATCCGAACAGAGAGAGAACCTGCGCCGACAACTCCTCCTGTCCAGCTTTGTCGAGTTGCAGCGCCAGGAGGCGCGGTTGCGTCCCGTGGACGAGGCCGAGGTGCGCGCCTTCTTCGAACGGGAGCGTGAGCGCTTCGGGCGGCGTCCCGCGACCATCACCTTCGAGCAGGTCTCGCTAGCGCCGCAGGCATCCGACTCGGCCCGCACCGCCGCACGTGAAGAGGCCGAGCGTATTCTCGAGATGCTACGTGAAGGAGAGGCTTTCGCGGACCTCGCCCGACGGTTCTCCGAGGACCCCGGCTCCGCGCCAAGGGGCGGGGAGTTGGGGTGGGTCCGGCAGGGAACGATGGTGGAGGCGTTCGAGGACATTGCTTTCCAGTTGCGGAGAGGCCAGATCAGCGGCGTCGTGGAGACGGGCTTCGGAGCCCATATCATCCGCGTCGAGCGGATCAGTGGACCTGAGCGACTCGTCCATCACATCCTTATCGCCGCCGAACCCACTGCAGCCGACGGGGAGGCCGCTCGTCGACGAGCGATCGCGGTTCGTGACTCCGTAGCCGCCGGTGCTCCTATCGGCCAATTCCGGACAGACTCGGATCTCCTGCTGCTTCCCGACTCGGCCACCCTCGCACGCGACCAACTGGGTCAGCTCCCGGAGAACCTGGCTCGTGCGTTCGAGGCCGCGGAGGAAGGCGATGTCCTCGGACCCATCGAGGTGCCGACCCCCCAGGGCACGACGGGCTTCATGGTCCTCTCGATCCCCGAGATCCGGGAGGCGGGTGCCTATCCCTACGAGGACGTCAGGGAACAGATCCGCGAGCAGCTCCAGAGAGAGCAATTCGAGAACCGGCTCGTAGAGCGACTTCGATCGGAAACCTACGTGGACGTCCGATGGTGAGGGCCACCGGCTCCGACCGTGAGATCTGATCCCGGGCCGAACACCCTCGTACGCCTCGCCGTGACTCTGGGTGATCCCAGAGGAATCGGGCCAGAGGTCGTGCGGGCCGCGGTGCGCGCCTTCGCCTCCGAGGATCCCGAGACCCACTGCATTCTCCTCGGTGACCATGCATCACTCGACTCCCTCCCCTCCGGGCTCGAATCGGAGAGCATGGGACGTTTTGACGGATCGCTGGAGAGCGCCGGCCGAATCACCTCGGACGCCATCCGAAGAGGTGTGGAACTCGCGGTGAACGGGAAGGTCCAGGGCCTCGTGACGGGCCCTGTCCACAAACCGGCTCTCCACGCGGCGGGCTTGAAATTCCCCGGCCAGACCGAACTCCTCCAAGCGCTGACGGACGCCCCTCGAGTGGGGATGCTGATGGCGTCGGAGTCGAGCCGGGTCGACGCTCCGCTCCGTATCCTTCTCGCCACGACCCATCTGGCGCTCCGAGAGGTCCCGACGCGGATCACGGGCTCCCTCATCCAGTCCCAGGTCGGACTCCTCTGGCAGAGCCTGCGCGACCGTTGGGGCATCGAGTCCCCGAGGATCGCACTTTGCGCGCTCAACCCACACGCGTCGGACGGGGGCCTCTTCGGGGACGAGGAGGCGCGAGTGCTCACTCCCGCGGTCGAGTCTCTCCGATCCGGAGGAATCGACGTGTTCGGCCCCCTTCCGGCGGACACCGTCTTCCTGAAACTGATCGATCGGGCTGCGGATGCCGTCGTGGTACCGTATCATGACGTGGGAATGGCGGTGTTCAAGACCCTTTCCTTCGGTCGCGGTGTGAACGTCACGCTGGGCCTTCCCTTCATCCGGACCTCGCCCGATCACGGAACCGCATTCGACATCGCGGGGACCGGCCGCGCTGATCCGACCTCCACTCTGGAGGCGATCCGTCTGGCAGCGAGACTGTCGCGGCGCCCGGAGCCCGCTTCCGATTAGCGCCATGGACCCGACCCGGGCCGCTGCGTGGATGGTTGCGACGGGCCCGACCGTGGGCACCCGCCCATCCCGTGGGCCTGCCCGAACCGCGAGAGACACGAGGGTCGGGCGTTCCGCGTGAGACAGCCCACCGATCCCGCATGGAACGAAGGTGTTGTTTTGACACCTTCCTACGCCGCGGAATATCTTTCGGCTCGTCGGAACCGCCGTATTCTTCGCCCCTTCTTCCGGCGTCCTTTCCCGTCGTGATCAAGCTTACGAAGGTGACCAAGGAATACCCGCCCCGGGGGCGCGCGCTCGACGACGTGTCCTTTCTCGTGGAAAAGGGTGAGTTCGCGTTCCTCACGGGCCACTCGGGATCGGGAAAGTCCACCACCCTTCGGCTGATCCACATGGCCGAACGTCCGACCGCGGGAGAGGTCCGGGTCGGCGGGTTCTCCTCCGAGTTGATCTCGCAGAGGGAGATCTGGAAGCTCCGCCGACGAGTGGGATTCGTGTTTCAGGGCTTCCGGTTGTTGCCGGGACGCACCGCGGCGGAGAACGTGGCATTCGCGCTCGAGGTGACCGGGACCGCCCGCGGCGAGATCCTACCACGAACGAACCGGCTCCTGACCAAGGTCGGGTTGGCCGCGAAGGCGGGAGCGATGGCTACGGAGCTCTCCGGGGGCGAGCAGCAGCGGGTCGCGATCGCCCGAGCGATCGCCAATGAGCCCCTGGTGCTCCTCGCCGACGAACCGACCGGGAACCTCGACGAACGAGCGGCCGGGGGCATCATGGAACTCTTCCTGGATCTCAACGCGCAGGGAATGGCTGTCCTGATGGCCACGCACGACCTCGAGTTGGTGCGGCGCCATCCGCGAGTTCGAGTGCTCGAGGTGAACGAGGGTCGGCTCGTCTACGACTCGACGGGCGTCCCGGGAGTCGCCTGATGTACGTCCTACGAGAGGCGTTCGCCGCGATTCGACGCGCTCCCGTTCTCACCGCGCTATCTGCCGCGATGGTGGCCCTTGCCCTACTCGTCGTGGGTCTCTTCGGCCTCGTAACGTTCAACCTTCAGCAGGCCCTCGCCCGAGTGGAGGAACGCGTCGAAGTGGTCGCATACGTCCGAGACGGGGCCCGCCGGGACGAGGTCGCCGTCGCGGAGGAGGCGCTCCTCGAGCTCGACGAGGTCAGGAGCGTGAGATTTCTCTCGAAGGAGGACGCCCTCGCTGCGGCACGCGAGGAGTTCCCTGAATTCCGTGATATCTTCGGCGACCTGGCGGTAAATCCGCTTCCCGCTTCCCTCGAGATCGAGCTCCAGACCGGCTTCCGAAGCCCGGAGGCGATTGCGCGTGTGGCCGGGATGGCATCGCTCTACGACTTCGTCGAAGAGGTGGTGTATGGGCAGGATTGGGTCAATCGCCTCTACGTTCTGCGAAGGGTCGGAGCTGTGGCGACGACCATCCTCGGCCTCGCTTTCGCCCTGGTAGCGGCCCTCATCATCGGGACGGCCATTCGGATCGCAGTCTTCGCCCGTCGGGACGAGATTCAGATCATGCGCCTCGTGGGGGCGACCAACGGGTTCATCCGCCGGCCCTTTCTGTTCGAGGGATTCCTCACCGGGATCGCTGGGGGGATCCTTGCGATCGGTTTGACCTACGCCGCATTTTTGGTCGGATACCGCTTGATCTTCCCTCTCGAGTGGCTTCCCTGGAGCTGGGTCGCCGGAGGAGCGCTCGCTGGAGGGCTCTTCGGAGTACTCGCCAGCACCCTGGCGATCCGAAGACACCTGCGGGAGGTGTAGAATGCGACAGGACACCCTCTGCTTGACCTGGACCCCTGGGCGCCACGGTCGTTGGACGATCGTGCTTCTGCTTCTTCTATGCTCGACAGGGTACGGAGTGGGAGTCGCCGCCCAGCAGGAACCAGACGAGCTTCGACGTCAGATCATCGAGAGCCAGCGTCGTCTCGAGGAGATCCGTGCCGAACGAAGCCGGCTCCAGAGCGAGATGTCCTCGCTCCGATCTCGGGTAGAAGACGTAACTGGAGAACTTCAGAACATCGAGAGGCAGCTCAGCGCATCACGTTCGGTGCTCGCCGAGATCGAATTCCAGGTCGACGCCACGACGCAGCAGGTGCGCAGCAATACAGCCGATCTCCTGCGGACACGAGAGGAGCTTCTGGAGCGTCAGGCGATCCTAGAGCGGCGTCTCCGCGACATCTACAAGCGCGGCCCCCTGCACACGACCCGTGTTCTTCTTGGAGCAGAGTCGTTCTCGGACCTGCTCAACCGGTATCACTACCTTCGCCTGATCGCCACCTACGATCGTGCTCTCGTCGGTCAGGTCAGCGAGCTGGAAGCCGCCCTTGTGGGACAGAACGAAGAGTTGCGGGAAGGCCTTCGCGAGCTGGGCCGGCTCAGAGAGTCGAAGCTGGGCGAAGTGGCCGAGTTGCGACAGGTCGAGACCGAGCACGAGCACACGCTGGAGCAGTTTCGGGATCGGGAAGTTCAGACCCTGAGTCGCCTGGACCAACTGGAGGCCGACGAGGCACAACTGACCGATCTCGTCGCAGGCCTCGAGCGGACCCGACTGGAGGAGGAGCGGCGGCGCGTGGTGGCCGGACTCTCGACACCGGAGGGCGCAAGCCTCTCCACGGCGGACATCGGAACCCTTCAGTGGCCCGTAGATGGTCAGATCCTCTACCCGTTCGGGGTCGAGAGGCGACCGAACGGTACGGTCCTGCGGTGGAACGGGGTGGGGATCCGGGCCCCCGTGGGGACGCCGGTCCAGGCCGTTCGGGGTGGCACGGTCGCGCTCGCCGGTCCCTTCGAAGGTTACGGCCCTTCGGTGATCGTCAGTCACGGGGACGGATACTACACGCTCTACCTATACCTCGAAGAGATTGGCGTTGTCGAGGGGAGGCAAGTCCAAACCGGTCAGATCGTAGGGACGGTGGGGGGAGCCGGCACGCCGGAAGGCGCCCGGGTCGAGTTCCAGGTCCGAGCGCCGGTGGACGGTGGAGTTCCTCGGGCGATGGATCCGCTTCGTTGGCTGCGGCCCCGCGGCGGCTCGCGGTGAGTCTGCATCCTCTGGTCGGGCACGAACGGTCCCGGGCCGGCGTGGCGCGCTCGCTCGCCTCCGCCCGCCTTCCACGTGTCCTCCTGCTGCACGGTTCCAGGGGGATCGGAAAGCAACGCTTCGGCCTCTGGATGGGGCAACTCCTTCTCTGCGACGCACCAGAGGACAAGGGGCCGTGCGGGGTCTGCCGGGAGTGTCGCCTGGCGCTTCGGCTGGAGCACCCCGACCTCCTCTGGTACTTCCCCGTCAAGCGCCCCCCCTCGCGCGGATCGATCGACAGGGATCGCGAGGCGCTCGAGGAAGCTCGTGGGGAGGTACTGGAGCACCTCCGAGCAGACCCGCTCCAGCCGTCGCGCTCGGACGAGGTCAAAGGACTGCATCTGGGGACCGTCCGAAACCTCCGGCGAGAGGCGGCTCGACGACCCGCAATGGCTCGACGGCGCCTCATCCTAGTTGCCGATGCCGAGCAGCTTGTCGCGCAGGAATCCAGCCCCGAAGCGGCCAACGCGCTCTTGAAGATTCTGGAGGAGCCACCCGAGGACTGTTTCTTCGTGCTGACATCGTCGGAACCCGGTCGCCTGCTCCCGACGATCCGGTCGAGGGCCGCAGCCCTGTATCTGGCCGCCCTTCCCCAGGGAAGGGTCGAGTCCTTCCTGCGTGAACACACGGACGCAACGAAAGAGAGCATCGAACGTGCGACCCGGCTTTCAGGGGGATCGATCGGACTTGCGCTCGGGTTCCTCCCCGGCGCGAACGAACCCGGTCCCCTGGAGGTGCTCCGTCAGGAGTCGTTTCACCTCCTACGCGCCGCGCTCGGCTCTCGATCGGCCGACCGATTCACGCAGGCTCTCCGGCACGCTCCCTCGGGAGCTCGTGGCCTCCACCCCCTCCTCGAATTCCTTGGCATCTGGCTCCGGGACCTCGCTGCGGTCGCCACGAGCGAGCGCGCCCCAATGCTCAACGAAGATGCGCGCACCTGGTTCGTAAAGGCGGTGCGCGGACGCCGAATCGAGGCGGCCGATGCCGCACGGTGTATGACCCGGGTGGAGGAGGCACGAACCCGAGCCTCCGGCAACGTCAACCCACAGCTCCTCCTCAACCAGTTGCTTCTCGACCTCAACGAAATGCTGGTCGGGAGCCGGTCCACCGCTTCCAGCGAGACACGATGAGCCCACGATCCGAGCGCGAATCTCGACTCACCCATCTCGACAGCGAGGGGCGTCCCCGGATGGTGGACGTCACCGAGAAAGCCGTGACCACCCGCAGGGCCGTGGCGGAAGGCTGGATCCGGATGTCCGGAGCGACGCTTGACAAGGTCGTGGAAGGGGGTCGGAAGGGCGACCCGATCCGGGTCGCCGAACTCGGTGGAATCCAGGCCGCAAAGCGCACGTCGGAACTCATCCCCCTCTGCCACCTCCTGCCCGCGGTGTCGGTCAGCGTGGAGATGACGCCCGATCCGGAGCTTCCGGGTGTACGAGCCCGTGCCGTCGCACGTGTGCAGGGCACTACGGGGGTCGAGATGGAGGCGCTGACCGCGGTCTCCGTGGCCCTCCTCACCCTCTACGACATGGCCAAGGCGCTGGACCGGGGGATGGTGATCGGAGAGGTCAGACTGACGGAGAAGAGCGGCGGAAGCAGCGGTCTCTGGCGGGCAGACGACCTGACCTGAGAATGACTCAGGTCGAGGGAGAAGTCCCCGGGATCAGAAGCTGATCGCCGATCTGGATGACATCGTCGAGCGCCCGGCCGTTCTCCCGGGCCAGCTCGCGGGTGGACACGCCATACCTCCGAGCGATCGTCCAGAGGTTCTCGCCCGATGAGACGATGTGGCGAACCGGCACCGCGTTCGAGGCCAACCGCGCACCCATATCCCCATCCACCCCACCTACCGGAACCACCAGCCGCGTGCCGTTCTGCAACCGTCGGGGATCCACGCTGCCGTTCATGTCCGTGAGATCCGAGACCGGCACTCCATACCGA